>JALVQZ010000135.1 GCA_027036355.1 Acidimicrobiia bacterium
GGCATCGCCGGGGGGTTGACCGGGCCGGTGGACCTGCGAGCGTCGATGACGGTGCGGTGCCGGATCGATCGGGTCGGTACGGTGGAGCTATGGACGAAGGAGGGATGACGTGCCGCTGGTGCACATCGACGTGATGGAGGGACGGGAACCCGAGCAGATCGAGCGGATGATCGCGGCGGTGTCGGAGGCGATCTCGGTGTCGTTGCCGGCGCCGATCGAGACGGTGCGGGTGATCGTCAACGAAATGGCGCCCCACCAGTACGGGATCGGCGGGGTGCCGTATCCGGAGGTGAAGCGCCGCCGCGAGGCCGCCGCCGGTGATGGCTGACGGCCCGCCTGCCGAGGGCCGCTGGGTGGAGGTCGGCCCGCTCGAGGAGCTGCCGGTCGACCGGGGCGTCTGCGTCGAGGGCATCGCCGTGTTCCGGGTGGGTGAGGGGGTCGTGGCCCGCCGCGACGCCTGTCCCCATCGGGGCGGATCGCTCGCCTCCGGACGGGTCGTGGACGGGGTGGTGACCTGCCCGCTGCATTGGTGGCGCTTCGACCTCGCCGACGGCCACCGCCTCGGCGCCCCCGAGATCGTGGTCCCGGAGCGCCCGGTCGACGTCGTCGACGGCGTCGTCCGCGTCCTCGTCCCACCCCCTCCGCCCAAGCGCTCGATGCGCCAGCTCCTCCTCGACGCCGCCCACGACGACCCCTGATCCCGCGAACCCAGGGTTCGCCAAGCCCCCAGAGGGCTTCTACAGCCCACGGTTCGCCGGGTCCACCGTTGCGCCACCGAACTCTGGGCTGGCCAAGCCCTCAGAGGGCTCCCACAACCCTGGGTTCGCCAAGCCCCCACAGGGCGCCACCAACCCTGGGTTCGCCAAGCCCCCACAGGGCGCTCACAACCCTGGGTTCGCCAAGCCCTCAGAGGGCGCCCACAACCCTGGGTTCGGGGGGCTACGAGGCCGGGAGCAGCCCGAGGGCGGTGACGAGGTCGGCGGCGACGGGGACGCCGGGAGGGAAGTCGGTGGAGCCGACGCCGACGAACCCGGCGCCGGCGGCGACCGCGGCGCCGTGGTCCCACGAGCTGTCCCCCACCATCGTGCAGGCCGACGCCTCCACACCCAGCAGCTCCGCACCGGCGAGGAGCTGGTCGGGGGCCGGCTTCGGGCGCAGGTCGACGCGGCGGCCGATCACCGGCAGGTCGATGCCGTGACGATCCAGCGCCGCCCGCGCCGCCGCCGGACCCATCAGGGTCACCACCACCGTCGGGATCCCCGCGATCGCGTCGACGAACCGCGCCACCCCCGGCATCGGCGTCGACACCTCGACCGCCGCCAGTTCGTGGGCCTCGATGAGATCCGACGCCTCCTGCCAGCGAGGGTCCCCCGCCCACGCCACGAGCACCTCCATCGCCCGCAGGGTCGCCGGACGCCAGTAGGTCTCGGGGATGTCCGAACCGGGGAGCTCCCCGAACCGGGCCTCGAGGTCGACCACCGACGCCTCGTAGTCGGTGAACGACTGAACGTCGACCAGCGTCCGGTCCAGATCCAGCAACAACGCCTTCATGCACACGCCTCCTCGACCAGCTCACCGAACGACGCCGCCGGTCGGGTCGGATCGAACCGAAGCGCCGACAACCCCGCCGCCCGCGCGCCCGCGACGTGCACCGGCTGATCGTCGACGAACAAGATCCGCGACCGATCCGCCACCTCGAGGCGGTCCGCGGCTGCCGAGAACGCCGCCGGATCGGGCTTGCGCACGTCCTCATGGGACAGGTCGATGACCGGATCGAACCGCCCGAGGACCCGGGCGATGGCATCGGGCCGGTGGAACAACGCCAGATGGTTCGACAGCACCGCCGTCCGCACCCCGCAGGCGTGCAACGCGTCGAGCGCCGCGGCCAGCTCCGGGCGAACCACGTCGGCCTCGTCCCCGGCGAACAGCTCGGCGATCAGCGACCGGGTCAGGTCGACCCCGGCGAGATCCAGCACCGGCGCCAGCCGGCGGGCATGCCGGCCCCAGTACGCCCGCTCCCCGATCTCACCCGACAGGACCCGATGCCACTGCGGGTCCCGCTCGGGAGCGAACGGGCCGTACAGCTCGAGCGATCCCGGCTCCAACCCACGGCGCCGTTCGAGGCGCGGCGCCAGCTCGAACGGGGTGTACACCACCACCCCTCCGACGTCGAACAGGACCACATCGACCGACATGCCACGAGACGCTAGCGCGGCGCGACGGGTCCACGGCCCCGTCGGTATCCTTCACCGCAGGATCCCATCACCGGCCCAGGAGGCACGCCATGACGCCGTTCCGTCGCCTCGTGTTCGTGGTCGTCGCTCTCGTCGCCGTCCTCTCCGTTGCCGCCGCCGCGGTGGCCGCCGCGCAGGTCGAGCTCGGTGGCAAGCTCCGCACCGGCAACCGCGTCGTGGTCGACCGCGGCGAGATCGTCCCCGGCAACCTCTACGTCCTCGCCGGCTCCGCCGAGATCCACGGCACCGTGCGCGGTGACCTCGTCGTGTCGGGCGGATCGGTCATCGTCGATGGCACGATCGACGGCGACCTCCTCGCGCTCGGCGGCAACGTGACCGTCTCGAGCGACGTCGGCGGTGACGTCATCGCCTCCGGCGGCCAGGTCTCCGTCGTCGGGGACGTCGCCGGAGACGTCCGGCTCGGAGCCGGCGAGATGAGCGTCGCCGGAGACGTCGCCGGAGACGTCGCCGCCGTCGGTGGATCCACCGACATCGCCGGCACCGTCGGAGCGGACCTCCTCGTCCTCACCGGCGACCTGCGGATCGACGGCACCGTCCGCGGCGACGTCGCCGGCACCGCCGGGACCTACCAGCGGGGCGGAACCGTCGGCGGCGACGAACAGATCAGCCTGCCCGACAGGACCGAACCCACGCCGGGACGACGGATCCTGGCCGGGCTCACCCGAGCCGTGGCGGTCTTCCTCCTCACGCTCCTGGTCGTACTCGTCGGATGGCGACCCGTCGACGCGGTGCTCGACACGGCCCGGACCCGCCCCGGGTGGAGTCTCCTCGCCGGGCTGGTCGTGTTCGTCGGACTCGGCGGCGCCGTCGCCGCCACCATCATCCTGGGCATCCTCGTCACCGTGGCGTTCGGCGTCGCCAAGCTCGGGCTCGTCGTCGCCACGTACTGGCTGACGTTCCTCGTGGCGTGGACGGTCGCCGGGTTCGCCCTGTTCCTGGTGGCCAACCTCGGCGCCCCGCTCGTCGTCGGCCTCACCGCAGCTCGTGCCGCCGGCGTGAACCTCGGAGCCGTCGGACCCCGGATCCTGGCCCTCGCCGTCGCCGTGGCCGTCTACACCGCGGTGGTCGCCCTCCCGTACGTCGGCGGCCCGTTCGGGTTCCTCGCGTTCCTGTTCGCCCTCGGGGCGCCGCCTCTGGCCCTGCGGGCGTCGCGAGGCGGATCCGCCGCGTCCCCGGACGCCGGGCCGGCCACGGCCGCCTGAGCGATCAGTAGTTCTCGGGCAGCGACGGACCGGGCATGCGGAGGAGGAGCAGCTTGGCCTCCTCGTAGCCGCCGTTGTGGAAGCCGTATTCTTCGCCTTCGCCGATACGCAGGAGATCCCCCGGACGGACATGGACGGTCTCGCCGCCGACCTGGAACTCCACGTCCCCGGCGATCCCCACGTAGATCCGGTGACGCTTCTGGTTCACCCGAGCGGGACGATCGGCGCCGATCGGGACCGTGATCTCGGCGATGGAGCCCTCCTCGAACGACGCCGGGCTGAGCTCCCGGATCACGAACTCGGCGAACTCGAAGGGCTTGGTGTCCTCGTGGCGTGTCAGTTCCATGGAAGGGACTCTATCGGACCGTCACGGCGCCGCGTCAGGGCCGAACAGCACACCTCGCACGTCGGGGGGCTGCCAACCCTCGGGCTTGAGCTGCTTGCCGTCCCCCCGGCGGGGGCCCGACAGCTTGCGCATGTTGGCGCGGTGAACCTCCGCCATGACCGCGTCGGCGTCGATCCCGGCGACGACGAACGTCCCGTAGGTCACGTAGAGGAGGTCCGCGAGCTCGTGCGCCAGCGCCGCCAGCCGCTCGCCGGTCGGCTCGGCCGCCAGCAGGTCGATCGCCTCGATCACCTCCGCGCACTCCTCGGCGATCAGGGTGCGTCGCAACGCCAAGGTCCCAGGGTCGGGGATCGTCGGCGTCGCCGGCACGTCGCCGTAGACGGCCCGGTGGAACTCGCGGAGACGCTCCAGTTCGCTCATGGCGCCCGAGGCTACTCGGCGACTGCCCCACCGTTCCTGTCACACCCGCCCGGTACGTTCATGGACATGGAAACGATGCACATGTCCAACGAGGAACTCGTCGCCTGGTTCGCCGAGGCCGGTCTCGATGTCGAGGTCGTGGCGGACCTCGAACTGGCCGCCTGAGGGGACCTTCCTCCATCACCCGTCGGATCCGCGGCGGTCGCGGCGTCTTGACCGATGAAGCACGCCGAACAAGGAGGAAACACCATGAGGCGTCTGCTCATCATCGGGGCCACCGTCGTCGCCCTCTCCGCCACCGCCGCGGTGGCGTGGGCAGGAACCGGTCCGGTCGCCGACGTCCAGGGCCAGGTCGCCACGGTCACCTACGGCCAGGACATCGACCCCATCGTCGCCCGCGTCATGCAGCAGCTCCGCAGCGCATGGCGCTGGACCGTCCGCGACGCCGCCGGAGCCGTCGTCGACCGCGCCCACGACGTGGCCGACCCGATCCGCGACGCCGTCCGGGACCGCGACATGGACCAGGTCCGCGACCGTGTCGTCGACCGTGCCCGCGACGTGGCCGACCCCGTCCGCGACATGGTCCGGGACCGCGTCACCGACCGGCGAGCCGACCACCACGCCTCCGCCGACGACCCCCGCGACTGCATCGTGGCCGACCGAGCCACCGACCTGGACTGCGACCACGACCAGGTCCGCGACCGGGACATGGACCACCGCGCCGACGGCGATCGGGACATGGACCACCAGACCGATGACCACTGGGGTCGCTGGGACCGCTAGGGCGGACCGCTACCTTTCCGAGGTGGCACCTC
>JALVQZ010000136.1 GCA_027036355.1 Acidimicrobiia bacterium
GCCTCGATGGCGTCGAGGCCGGCGCCGATGAGTTCGACGCCATGGCGGTCGAGGACGCCGGCGGCGGCGAGCTCGGTGGTGACGTTCAACGCGGTCTGTCCGCCGAGGGTGGGAAGGAGGGCGTCGGGGCGCTCCTTGGCGATCACGGCGGCGACCACGTCGGGGGTGATGGGCTCGACGTAGGTGGCGTCGGCCAGGTCGGGGTCGGTCATGATCGTGGCGGGATTCGAGTTGACCAACACGACCCGGTATCCGTCCTCTCTGAGCACCTTGACCGCCTGGGTACCGGAGTAGTCGAACTCACAGGCCTGACCGATGACGATGGGGCCGGACCCGATGACGAGGATCGATCCGATGTCGTCACGCCGGGGCATCAGCGGCCGACCTGCACGATGCGCTCGACGAACTCGTCGAAGAGGACCGAGGCGTCGTTGGGACCGGGGGCCGCCTCCGGGTGGTACTGCACGGAGAAGGCCTCCACGTCCCGGCAGCGGAGCCCTTCGAGCGTGCCGTCGTTGAGGTTCTGATGGGTCGGCTCGACGTCGCCGAAGTCGGTGACGACCCGCTCCGGGAGCAGGTCGGCGCCGGGGATCCCCGACACCGCCGGCGGTGTCCGGTCCGTCAGGGCCCACAGGTCCACGGCGAACCCATGGTTCTGGGAGGTGATGTCGACCTGTCCGTCCACCAGCCGCCGGACCGGATGGTTGCCTCCGTGGTGTCCGAAGGGCAACTTGTAGGTGCCCGCTCCGAGGGCCAGACCGAGGACCTGGTGACCGAGGCAGATGCCGAAGATGGGGATCCGTCCGAGCAGCTCCCGGACGGCCGTGATCGGTTCGTGCAACGGTTCGGGATCGCCCGGTCCGTTGGAGAGGAACACGGCGTCGGGTTCGAGGGCCAGCACGTCGCGGGCGCTCGTCGACGCCGGCACGACGGTGACCGCCAGGTCCCGTCCCACCATGGCTCGCACGATGTCCCGCTTGATCCCGAAGTCGTAGGCGACGACGTGGCCCGCGGCCGGGCCGTGGGGATCTTCTCGCCAGGCGTGAGTGGTGGTCACCTCCGAGACGAGGTCCTGGCCGGTCATCGGCGGCAGCGAGGCGGCGAGGTCGGCGAGGTCGGCGACGTCGCCGCCGGCGCCGATGGCCGCGGGCATGGCGCCGTGACGGCGCACGTGGCGGGTGAGGCGACGGGTGTCGACGTCGGTGAGGATCGTGATCCCGTGCCGGGCGAGGTACTCGTCGAAGCGGGCCTCGGCGCGCCAGTTCGATGCGATGCGGCTGAGAGCCCGGGTGACGAATCCGCCGACGAAGGGACGGTCGGACTGCTCGTCCTCGGCGTTGACGCCGTAGTTGCCGATCTGCGGTGCGGTCATCACGACGATCTGCCCGGCGTACGAGGGATCGGTGGCGACTTCCTGATAGCCGGTCATGGCGGTGTTGAAGACGACCTCGCCGGTGGCCGGCCCCGGGGCGCCCAGCACCCGACCGCGGAAGGTCGCTCCGTCGGCGGTCACCAAGACGCCGTCACGCCGCATCGTCGTGACCTCCGGCGTCCCAGACGACCTCGCCGCCGACGACGGTGGCTCGAACGGCGCCGGTGAGGGGGCGTCCGAGGTACGGTGAGTTCTGCGAGCGGGACATCGTCCGTGAAGGTACCCAGGTCGTGGCGGGATCGAACACGACCAGGTTGGCAGGGACGCCCACCGCGGGGTACCGGCCGTGGTCGACGAGCCCGGCGAGACGTGCCGGGGCGACCGACATCGCAGCGAAGAACGTCCGCTCGTCGAGTTCCGCCGCCGCGTTGACGGCGGCGGCCGCCCACTCGAGTCCCGTCACCCCGTTGGGGGCCTCTTCGAAGGGCACGTCCTTCTCGTGGTCGGCATGGGGCGCGTGGTCGGTGGCCACCATGTCGATGACGCCCGCCCGGAGCGCGTCGCGGACGGCGGCGACGTCGTCGGGTTCGCGCAGCGGCGGCATCATCTTGTAGACCGGGTCGGTCGTGCCGAGCACCGCGGTGTGATCGAAGGTCAGGTGATGCGGCGTGACCTCGGCGGTCACGGGGAGTCCTCGATCCTTGGCTGCGGCGATCAACTCGATGGTTCCGGCGGCGGCGACGTGCTGGACGTGGTACCGGCACCCGGTCTCGGCGACGAGGAGCAGGTCCCTGGCGACCACCGTGGTCTCGGCGACGGCGGGGATCCCTGCCAGGCCGAGACGGGAGGACACCCATCCTTCGTGCATGGCTCCCGCACCGAGCGACGGGTCGACGGCATGCTGTGCCAGGACCCCGCCTCGGTCGCCGATGTACTCGAGGGCTCGGCGCATCATCGCCGCGTCGGCCACGGCGTCGCCGTCGTCGGTGAACATGCGGACGCCGGCGTCCCACAGGTCGTCGAGATGGGCCAGGCGGGTCCCTTCCCGGCCGGCGGTGATGGCGCCGGCGGCAGCCACGTGGAGGAGGCCGACGTCGCTGCCGCGTTCGACGACGAACCGGGCGACTGGGCCCGAGTCGATGGCCGGATCGGTGTTGGGCATGGCCACGATGGCGGTGTAGCCGCCGGCGACGGCGGCCCGGGAGGCGGAGGCGATGTCCTCCTTCCACTCTTGTCCGGGTTCACGCACGTGGGTATGGACGTCGACGAAGCCCGGGCCGACCAGCGCTCCGGAGCAGTCGATCTCGGTCGCCGCCTCGCCCATGTGCCCACCGAGGGCCACGATCTCACCGCCGGCGATACCGACGTCGACGACGTCGACGGACGATGCGGTGACGACGCGACCCCCTCGGAGCACGAGGTCAAGCATCGGCCCCTCCGAGGAGGTGGAACAGGACCGCCATCCGTGCCGCGACGCCGTTGGTGACCTGGTCGAGGACGAGGGCTCGGGGATCGTCGGCGACGGCCGCCTCGATCTCGACCCCGCGGTTCATGGGGCCGGGATGGAGTACCACCGCGTCGGGCCGGAGCCGGGCGAACCGGTCCCTGGTGAGGCCGAACCGGCGCAGGTACTCCCGCAGCGACGGGAACACCGATGCACCGCCCCGCTCGGTCTGGACCCGGAGGAGATAGACGACGTCGAGGTCGGAGAGAACGGCGTCGAGGTCCGTCGACACCTCACACGGCCAGCCGGTGAGGTCGACGGGCAGGAGCGTGCGGGGAGCGACGAGCACGACGTCGGCGCCGAGGGTGGCGAAGGCGAACACGTCGGACCGGGCGACCCGCGAGTGGGCGATGTCCCCGACGATGGCGATACGGAGCCCGTCCAACGCCCCTTTCGCCCTGCGGATCGTGAGGGCGTCCAGGAGCGCCTGGGTGGGATGCTGGTGGGCGCCGTCGCCACCGTTGACGACCGGCAGCCCGGTCCATTCGGCGACCCGCGCCGGAGCACCCACGGCCCGATGCCGGACGACCATCAGGTCGGCGCCCATGGCCGCGATGGTCTGGACCGTGTCCTTGAGGCTCTCGCCTTTCGACAACGACGAGGTCCCGGGGGAGAAGGACAAGGTGTCGGCCGACAGCGCCTTCGCGGCCCGTTCGAAGCTCAGCCGTGTGCGCGTGGACGGCTCGAAGAACATGGTGGCGACCGTCCTCCCCCGCAAGGCGGGGACCTTCGGGATCGGCCGGTCGAGGACCTCGAGGAACGCTTCGGCGTCGTCGAGGAGACCGTCGAGGGAGGAGCGATCGAGATCCTCGGTCCCCAGCAGGGTCCTCATCGGTCGTCCTCGATCCAGACGCCTTCGTCCTCGTCGCCCTCGCGCAGGCGTACGGTGACCCGTTCGTCCGGGGCCGTGGGGAGGTTCTTCCCGACGAAGTCGGGGCGGATCGGGAGCTCCCGGTGGCCGCGATCGACGAGCACCGCCAGTTGGACACGGTCGGGCCGACCGAGGTCGGCGAGGGCGTCGAGGGCGGCGCGGACGGTCCTGCCGGTGTACAGGACGTCGTCGACGAGGACGACGGTCTTGTGATCGAGCGGTTCGGGCACGTAGGTCGGTCCGAGGGGTACGCGCGGTCGCCGGTCGATGTCGTCGCGATGGAGCCCGATGTCGATGGAGCCGACCGGGGTCGGGGTGCCCTCGATGTCCGACACCGCCGCCGCCAGCCGGGTGGCCAGGGGGACCCCTCGGGTCGGGATCCCGAGCACCACGACGTCGTCTGCACCGCGGTTGCGTTCGATGACCTCGTGGGCGATCCGGCGGATCGCCCGGCGGATGTCGGCCTCGTCGAGGACGCGGCGCCGGGTCATGGTGCTCCTTTCCCGGCCTCACCGGACCGGCTTAAAAGGGGACGTTGGTGGGAACCTAGCAGCCTCCGGAGGGGTGTCGATCGCCGGCGTCGTCGGCCGGCCGGAGCTTCGGAACGAGGGCGGCGAGTACCCCGTTGACGAACCGGCCGGATCGGGCGGTCGAGAAGCGTTTGGCCAGTTCCACCGCTTCGGAGAGCACCACGCCGACGGGGGTGTCGGTCTCGGCGAGCTCCCATGCCCCGATGCGCAGGATGTTGCGGTCGACCGCGGGCATGCGTTCCACTCGCCATCCGGTGGCGACCTCCCGCAGGAGGTCGTCGAGGCGCTCGCGTTCGGCCCAGACCGCGGTCGCCAGCCGGCGCGCACGGGGCGGGAGGCCGTCGAGATCGGGGGCGCGGGCGTTGCTCGCTTCGGCGGCGTACAGCGCCAGGAGCGCCTCCTGGCGGAACGACGAGCCGCTCACGAGACCCGGGTGATGTAGTCCCCGGTCCGGGTGTCGACCTTCACGACGTCACCTTCGCTGACGAACAGCGGCGCCTGGATGACCTTCCCGGTCTCGAGGGTGACCGGCTTGGTCGCCCCCGACACCCGGTCGCCCTTCACGCCGGGCTCGGCATGGGTGACGGCGAGCTCGACCGAAGCCGGGAGCTCGATGTCGACGGGGGTACCTTCGAACATGGCGATCCGCACGGTGGCGCCTTCGACGATGTACTGGGCGGCAGCACCGACGGTCTCCGAAGGGACGGCCATCTGCTCGTAGGTCTCCTGGTCCATGAAGTGCAGGCCCATGTCGTCCTTGTAGAGGTACTGGAAGTCGCGACGATCGATCGTCGCCCTTGGCACGTTCTCTCCTGCCCGGAAGGTGCGGTCGAGGACGGCGCCGGTGCGCACGTTCTTCAGCTTCATCCGGACGAACGCCTTCCCCTTGCCGGGCTTGACGTGCTGGTACTCGACGACCTGGAAGAGCCCGTCGGGGAGGTCGAGGGCCATGCCGGGCTTGACGTCGTTGGTCGAGATCATGGGCGAACGATGCTCCTTGTCGTGCAGGTCAGGGGCGGACACCGATGGCGTCGAGCGCGGTCCGTACGGTAGCGTCGCCGACGTCGACAACGACGGGTGCCCCCACATCTTCGAGCAGCACCATCCGGAGGCCCGCGGCGGTGCGTTTCTTGTCGAGCGCCATGAGGTCGAGGAGCCGGTCACGGTCGACGTCGGGGGCCGCCACGGGCAGTCCGAGACCCTCGAGGATCGAGCGCACGTCGTCGAGCCAGTCGAAACCGGTGACGCGTCTCGAGGCCGCGGCTGCCGCCACCATGCCGATGGCCACCGCGGATCCATGCCGGAGGCCCGTCGCGGTCTCGACGGCGTGGCCGACGGTGTGTCCGAGGTTCAGGTGCGCTCGCGGTCCCCGTTCCTCGAAGTCGCGTCGGACCACGTCGACCTTGACGGCGACGGCCCGCCGCACGACGGCACCGAGGTCCGAGAGGGCGCGGCCGGTCCGGTACATCGCGACCAGGTCCGGGTCCCCGACGTATCCCGCCTTGAGCGCCTCCGCATGACCCTGTGCCGCCTCCTCGGCGGGGAGGGCGCCGAGGATGCGCTCGTCGACGACGACGGCGGTCGGGTGGGCGAAGGCACCGGCGAGGTTCTTGCCGTCGACGTTGATCGCGGTCTTGCCCCCGATGGCGGCGTCGACCGCGGCGAGGAGGGTGGTGGGGACGTAGACGGCCTCGATCCCCCGCAGGTAGGTGGCGGCGACGAAGCCGACGACGTCGGTCAGCGCTCCCCCGCCGACGGCGACGACGGTGTCGCCCCGGGTCAACCCGGCCTGGTTCAGCGCCCGGTACGCGTCGCCGACCACCTCGAGGGTCTTGGCGGCCTCGCCGTCGGGGAACGGCAGGTGGACGGTGCCGAGACCCGCAGCCCGGAGGCGTTCGGCGACTCTCCCGGCGATCCGCACGGTGGTGGGCTGCGCAGCCACCGCGACGGTGGTTCGCTCGGGCCGGTCGTCGAGCAGCTCGCCGATCCGGTCGACGAGGTCGGGGCCGACGGTCACGATCGACGGCCGGCCGCCGGCGGTGGGGATCACGAAGCGGTCCATCGCTCCTCGATCCGGTCGGCGACGGTCTCGGGGTCCAGCTGGTCGGTGTGAACGGCGTCGTGGGCGGCGGCGGCGTAGCGAGGCGCCCGGTCCGCGAGGATGCCGGCGAGGAGCTCTTCGACGTTCCCCCCCGCCAGCAGCGGGCGTCCGCCGGCGCCGACCCGTTGAGCGAGGGTGGACGGCGTGGCGTGCAGGAGGACGACCGTCCCGGTCCGCCGCATCGTCTCGACGTTGGCGGCGTCGAGGACGGCGCCGCCTCCGGTGGCGACGACCGCGTGTGGGCCGGCGGCGATCCGGGTGACGGCGTCGCGTTCGAGGCGTCGGAACGTCGCCTCGCCGTCGGTGGCGAAGATCTCCGAGATCGCCCTTTCTGCGGTGGTGGCGACGACGTCGTCGACGTCGACGAAGGGCCTCCCGGTCCGGTGCGCCAGGATCCTGCCGACCGTGGTCTTGCCCGCGCCCATCATGCCGATGAGCCACAGGTGACCGTCAGTAGGCATCGATCCTGCCTCGGTAGGCATCGACGGCGGCGACGAAGTCGGTGACGGTGTCGCCTCCGAACTTCCGTTGCATCTCCTGGGCGAGCACGATGGCGACCATCTGCTCGGCGACGACCCCCGCGGCGGGCACCGCCACGACGTCGGAACGCTCCCGGATGGCCTTGTCCGGCTGCTTGGTCGTCACATCGACCGTGTCGAGCGCCCGCATCAGCGTCGAGATCGGCTTCATGGCCGCCCTCACCCGGATCGTCTCCCCGATCGACATGCCACCCTCGATCCCTCCGGCCCGGTCGGTGCGTCGGGTGAAGCCCCGTTCGTCGTGGTAGATCTCGTCGTGCGATCCGGAGCCTCGCCGGCCGGCCACGGCGAAGGCGTCCCCGATCTCGACGCCCTTGATGGCTTGGATCGACATGAGGGCGGAGGCCAGGGCCGCGTCGAGCCGCCGGTCGTAGTGGACGTGGCTGCCGATCCCCGGAGGGACCCCGTACGCGAGGACCTCCACGACGCCGCCGAGGGTGTCCCGCTCCGCCTTGGCCGAGTCGATCGCCGCCAGCATCGCGGCTTCGGCTTCCGGGTCGAGGGTCCGTACCGGGGAGGCGTCGATGCGGTCGCGATCGTCGGGCCCCGGCGGGGCGCCATCGGTCGTGACCACCGGACCGAGGGCGACGACGTGGCTGAGCACGTCGATGCCGACGGTGGACAGGAGCTGCTTGGCGAGATAGCCGGCGACGGTCCTCGCGGCGGTTTCCCTCGCCGAGGCCCGTTCCAGGATGTCGCGGGCGTCCTTCGTGTCGTACTTGAGCATCCCGGCGAGGTCGGCGTGGCCCGGCCGCGGCGCCCGGGCCGGTCGGGATGCCTCGCCCGGTCCGGGGCTCATCTCCGCTTGCCACTTCGGCCACTCGGTGTTCCTCACAACCACGGCGACCGGGCTCCCGAGGGTCCGTTCGAAGCGTACGCCGCCGAGGATCTCGAGCTCGTCGCGTTCGAGCGCCATCCGGCGGCCGCGGCCATGGCCGAGCCGTCGCCGGGCCAGCTCGTGCGCGAGCCCGTCGACGGTGACCTCGACACCGGCGGGGAGCCCTTCGACGATGGTGACGAGGGCCGGGCCGTGGGATTCGCCTGCGGTCAGGAAACGGAGCATCGGACGGAGGGTAGGACACGTCGCGTGGCGACGTGGATCACTTGAGGATCTGCTGGCCGACCTTCAACTCGAAGACCGTGTCGCCGTACATGATGACGGCGCTGTCTTCGGTGAGCTTCACGACCTTGTAGGAACCGGCGAAGGTCTCTCCTTCTCCGACGTCGTAGCTGACCCCATTGACGATGATCGTGGCCCGCAAGGTCCCTCCGACGTCGCGGATCTCGACCAGGGTGACGCTGGTGCCGGGGTTGAACGTCCCGTCCCCGGGCGCCCCGCCGACGCCGGGGATGCCACCGAGGGGCGAGTCGGGGGTGATGAGCGGCCGGAACGGGTCGCGCGGTTGGGAGAGCTGGAACGAACCGTTGATCTTGACCCCGTCGGCGGCGGCGGATTCGGCGGCCGCTTCGACGGCGGGTTGGAGCGGACGGTCCCCTCCCCCCGCTTCCCACAGCACGCCGGAGGAGACGAGCATCCACGCCGACACGACCGCGGTCAGGATCATGACGGCGGCCACGACGGTGGCGGTGAGCGCGTCGAGACGGCGGGCGTTCATTCCCCTGCTCCCTCGTCTGGTGGGGTGGACGACTCGCCGTCGCCGGCCGGTTGATCCTCGGGCGTCGATCCGGCGTCGTCGGCGGGGGCGACGACCAAGGGCTGGCGGGTGAACACGACGGCGCCGATCTCGACATCCAGGGTCGTGATGTCCGGCCTCGGCCTCGGTGCCGTGGTGGAGGTCGTCGCGGTCTCGTCCGGGGGGGTCTCCGACTCGTCCTCGGTGACCGGCGGCACCGGCGTGAGCGACACCGAGTCGACCCGGGCGAGACGCTCCATGGCCTCGAGCCCGTAGAGGAACCCCAGGACCTCGAAGTACTGGCCGTTGATGCTCATCGAGACGTTGATCTCGTACAGGTCCTGCCCTTCGGCGGGGGCGGTCGGCGGAGCCAGGTTGAGGGAGATCAGCTCCACACCGGTCCGGTCCGCCAGGAAGTTCACCTCTTCGAGGAACGCCGCCACGTCCGGGTCTTCGGGGATGGCTGCCTCCATCTGACCGAGGGCGAACAGGTACGAGACCTCCTTGTCGGCGATCCCCCGGAGACGGGAGATCTGGCCGCGGAGAGTGCTCTCCCGGTCCCGAGCGGCGAGACGTTGATCTTCGAGCTGTGAGATCCGTTCGTTGCGTGGACCCATGACGAACAGCCACCACCCCGCGGTGACCGCCAGGACGACGAGGAGCGCGATGGCAACGACGTTGCGTCTCATCCTCCGACCTCGGGGATCCGCTGGGCGGCTCGTCCGGAGCGGGCCGCGTCGGTGAGCGCCGTCTGGGAGACGAAGCGTACCACCGGCGCCTCGCCGATGGTGGACTCGGTGACGCTCGACACCCAGCCCCCACCGACCCCGGGGTAGCGGTCGGAGTCGAGCGCTCTGATCCAGGCGGAGATGTCGGGCACGTCGAAGCCCACGCCAGTGACCTGGATGGAGCCGGCCGCGGCGGGATCCCCCGAGACGTCCTGGACGGTGCCGTTGAAGCTCTCCAGCCAGACCCGGTCAGGGATCATCCGTCCGAGGTCGTTGAGGAGCCTCCCCCACGACACGTCGGTGGCGAGGGCGGTCTCGATCAGCCCCGCGTCGGCCTCGTACCGGTCGAGGAGCTCCGCGGCGGGTCGCAGCCCCGCGAGCTCGGCTTCGAGCTCGCGATTGACCGCTTCCTGCTCGGCCAGGGCCTGTTCGGCCGACGCGATGCGCCCCGACCACGCGATGGTGACGATGACCAGCAACGCCAGGTAGGCGACGACGATCATCGACACGCGGGCGATGATCCGCCGTGACCGCTGCTTCTCGAAGGCTTCCGGGGGCAGCAGGTTGATCGGTCGCATCAGGTCATCCCCCACAGCGCCAGCCCGACGGCGACCGGGAGAACCGGCTGGGCGTCGAGGAGCTCTTCCTCGGTGAGCTGGATCCGTCCGAGGTCGATGTGGTCGAGGATCCGTGCCGGCCGCACCGAGACCCCGAGCGCCGTTCCGAGCCGATTGGCGAGATGGGGAAGGCGGGCGCCGTTGCCGGCGACGACGGCCCCCGACAGGGCACCACCGTCGACCTGCCGCACGTGGAACCGGATCGAACCGACGATCTCGTCGATGAGCACGTCGGCTTGGGCGGTGAGGACGCCCAGGGCCTTGCGGTCGTCGTCGTCGCCGGCGGGTTCGGGAGGCCCCTCCGGTACGACGCCGATCTCGCGTTTGCGTTCCTCGGCGGTCGTTCGTGACCAGCCGAGGCGGTCCATGAGCGCCTCGGTGAACTCGTCGCCGCCGATCGGGAGGAGACGCACGAACTCGGCGACGCCGCCTCGGGCGACGATGACCTGGGTCAGGGAGGCGCCGATGTCGACGATCGCTTGCAGCGGGTTGTCGATCGCCGGTTCGATGCCGAAGGTGGCTCGGACGAGCGCGAACGCCTGCAGGTCGATGGCCGCGGGCGTCACGCCGGTGGGTTCCATGACCCTGAGCAGCGTGTCGACCGTGTCGCGGTGGACGGCGATGACCAGGATGGAGGTCATCGGCTCGCCGTCGGGGGTGGTGAACTGTTCGAGGGGCACATGGTCCAAGATGGCGTCCTCGACGGCGATCGGGATCGAATCCTGCACCTGGTAGGGCAGGGCTTCACGCAGCTCTTCGGGTTCCATCTGAGGGACGTCGACCCGCCGGACCACGAGACGCTGGCTGGCGGTGCCCACCACGACACCTTTGGAGGGAAGCTTGTTGCGTTTCCACAGCGCCGAGAGGGCTTCGGCGACGGCGCTCTCGTCGACGATCTCTCCGGCGACCACGGATCCTCGGGGCAGCGGCATGTCCGCGAAACGACGCAGGATCCTCCTGCCCTTCGCTGTGTCGAGCACGGCGGCTCTCACCGCCGATCCTCCGATATCCACGCCGACGGCGACCGTCATGTGGCACTCCGCAACCGGTCTCGAACGCCCCTCGTCCCAGCGGGCCCAGCACCTGCCGCTCGAACTACACGACTGTCATTCGTGCAGCCAACAACCTAGCACCGGCGCCTATGCCGTGCAGGTCGAGGCTCACCGAAGGTACCACGCCACGACCCGCTCCCCCAAGACGACCGCGGTGTAGGCGCCGGCGACGAGATACGGGCCGAAGGGGATGGCGTCCTTCCGCCCCCGGAGACGGGTGACGAGCAGGACGACCGACACCAACCCGCCGTACAGGAAGGCCGCGACGAAGGCCACGACGGCGTTGGGCCATCCCAGGTACCCGGTGAACACACCGAGGAGGAACCCCAGCTTGACGTCGCCGAAACCGAAGCCTCCCCGGGCGACGAGGGCCAGGACCAGCAGGGTGAGGAAGAAACCCGCCCCCGAGGCGAGGGCCACCAGCAGGGACCCTGGCCGGCCGTCGACGACGGCCCCGCCGGCGAGCAAGAGGACCCCCACGACCGTCCCCGGGTACAGGACCCGGTTCGGGATCAGCTTGTGATCGAGGTCGATGAGGGTCAGGACGATCGTCACCGCGACGAACCACAGGTAGGCGGGGAGGACCCAGACCGGACCGAGGACGGCTCCCGTCGTCGCGAAGGCCACGCCGGTGAACGCCTCGACGATCGGGTACCGGGCCGAGATGGCGGTCCCGCAGTCCCGGCACCGACCCCGCAGGAGCAGCCATCCCAGCACCGGGATGTTGTCGCGAGGACGGATGGGATGACCGCAGGCCGGGCAGGCGGAGCCGGGGGCGACGATCGAGGCGCCGGCGGGCACCCGGTGGGCGACGACGTTGAGGAACGACCCCACGACGAGGCCGAGCAGCCCGAGGACGGTGAGGGCGAGGATGGTCATGCGGCGGACCAGGGTACCGAACACGACCGTGGGGCGGCCCCAAGGCCGCCCCACGGGTCGGTTGGGTACCCCTGAACGTTACGGCGCCGTCGGGAAGCCGCTCGAGCTCCAACCGGCCGGAGCCGCTCCGGCGGTCGTCGGGCACGCCGGCGTGCCGGTGGCATCCCACATCCGGTAGTAGGTGCCGCCCGCGGCCGTCGAGTCGTCGAAGATCGCGAAGACGTTCCCCGAGTCGGCCACCTTCACCAGGCAGACCGCGTCGTCGTTCGACGCGACCGACAGGTACACGCCGACCGGGTCGGCGGAGGTGAGCGTGCCGATGGCGTTCGTCGTCACTTCGATGTTCGGCTCGAAGGACTTCAGCTCGCTCTCGGTGGTCGTGAAGGCGCCGGTGTCGGTCCACCAACCCTTCTCGGCCACCAGGGTGTTACGGAGATCGGCCTGGGCGGCACGATCTTGTGCTTTGGTCCGGAAACCGAGGAACGAAGGCACGGCGATGGCCACAAGCACTGCAATGATCAGCACCACCACCATGAGTTCGATGAGGGTGAACCCCTCTTCCCCGGCCAGACGCTCTCGCATCCAACGCATCCTGGAAGGACCTCCTGTGGTCTCCATGAAGGCCGTATCTCGGCCGTGGGTATGTATCGGCACGGGCGGCCCGGAAGTTGAGCCCGTCGAGGAGCGACGATCGTCAACCCGCGAAGCTGGCGATGGAGAAGATCGGCAGGTACAGGGCGATGAGGATGCCGCCGACGGTGACCCCCATGACGACGATGAGCAGCGGCTCGATGAGGCTGGTCATGGCGTTCACCATGTCGTTCACCTCCCGGTCGTAGAAGTCCGCCACCTTCGACAGCATCGTGTCCAACGCCCCGGTCTCCTCACCGACGGTCATCATCTGGACGACCATCGGCGGGAACACGTCGTGCCGGGACAGGGGCTGGGCGAGGGACTCCCCTTCCCTGACGGAGCTCTTGACGTCCTCGACGGCGCGTTCGACCTTGGCGTTGCCGGACGTCTCGGCGACGATGTCGAGGGTCTGGAGGACCGGGACCCCGGTCCGGCTCAGGACGGCGAAGGTGCGGGCGAACCGGCTCAGGGCCGTCTTGTGGAACAGCTTGCCGAACACGGGGATGCGGAGCTTCAACGAGTCCCATCGGTACCGTCCGGACTCGGTTCGCTTCCATCGACGGAACCCCACCCACCCGGCGACGAGACCGCCGATCACCACCAGCCAGTAACTGGTCAGGACGTTCGAGGCGACGATCAGCATCTGGGTCGGCACCGGGAGGGCGACCCCGCCTCCGACGTCCTCGTACATGCCGACGAACACCGGCACCACGAACACGACCATGCCGGTGGTGATGGCCACGATGAGGAGGCCCACCACCGTCGGATAGGCCAAGGCCGACTTGACCTTCGAACGCAGGTTCAGGTTCGCTTCGAGGATGTCGGCCAGACGGTCGAGCGTCTCGTCGAGAACGCCGCCGATCTCGCCAGCGCGGACCATCGAGACGTACAGCGGAGAGAAGGCCTTCGGATGCCGCTCGAGCGCGGCACTGAGGCTCGTCCCCTTCTCGACGTCCGCCTTGACCTGCACGATGACCTCGGCCAGCCCCCGGCTCTCGGTCTGATCCACCAGCACCGCCAAGGCCTTGAGCAACGACAGGCCCGAGTTCACCATCGTGGCGAACTGGCGGGAGAAGATCACGACGTCCTTCTGCTTGATCCGGTTCGTCAACCCGGGGATGCGGATCTCCTGGTTGAGCCCGCTCGTTCGTTTCCTGTCGATCGACAGCGGGATGAGGCCCCGGTCGCGCAGGTTCCTGGCGACCAGCTCGGCCGAGGACGCCTCGACCTCGCCGGTGTGGACCTTCCCGGCGCGGTCGCGCACCCGGTACTGGAACGTGGTCGTCATGTGCGGAACCTCTCGTCGACGAGCGAACGGAGGGCCCCGATGTCGTGGGCCCGTTCGACGGCCACCGGGTAGTCGATGGTGCCGTCCTTCACGAGGGCGGCGAGGGCCTGGTCCATCGTCTGCATCCCGTACTTGCCTCCTGCCTGCATGGCGGTGGTGATCTGATGCAACTTCGATTCTCGGATGAGGTTGCGGATCGCCGCGGTGACGATCATCAGCTCGACGGCGGCGACGCGTCCCGACCCGCTTCGACGCGGGAGGAGCTGCTGGGCGATGATGGCCTGCAAGGAGCTGGCGAGCTGCACCCTGATCTGTTGCTGCTGGTGGGCGGGGAAGACGTCGATGATGCGTTCGACCGACTTGGGAGCGTTCTGGGTGTGGAGGGTGGCGAACACCAGATGCCCGGTCTCGGCGGCGGTGATGGCGGTGGCGATCGTCTCCAGGTCCCGCATCTCGCCGACCAGGATCACGTCGGGGTCCTGACGAAGGGCGTGCTTGAGCGCCGCCGAGAACGACAGCGTGTCGGCCCCGACCTCGCGCTGGTTGACGATGGAACGCTTGTGGCGGTGCATGAACTCGATCGGGTCCTCGACCGTCATGATGTGCCCGGCCCTGGTGGAGTTGACCAGATCGAGGATCGACGCCAGGGTCGTCGACTTGCCCGAACCGGTCGGTCCGGTGACCAGCACGAGGCCGCGCTGGAGCTGGGCGAGGTCGGCCACGACTTCGGGCATCCCGAGCTGGGACAGCGGCACGATCTCGTTCGGGATGGCCCGCATCACCGCGCCGATGGAACCGCG
>JALVQZ010000137.1 GCA_027036355.1 Acidimicrobiia bacterium
GGCCCCAGATCAGACTCGACATGACGAGTGTCCGCTCCCTCGATCTCGTGGGTGTGCCATCGGCGGCGATCGGCGCTCGGTTGAGCGCTTTGCGGTCACCGGGGCGTCCCGTCGAGTGCGCCGGCGAGCAGCTCGGCGACGGCCACGGCCGCCTGGTCGTATCGTCGAACCCAGCGCTTGCCGTGACCGGGAACGCCGAGGCCGTCGAGCTCGTGGACCAGATGGTGCCCGAACTCGTGCGCGACGACCCCGGCGAGGGTCGGTGCGCCCACCCGGATGATGGCTCGCTCATCGAACGGCCTCCCCCGGTGCGACTCGGCCGCGGCGACGACCTCCTCGCCGTGGTGGGCGACGAGCACGGCCCGGGAGGCCCGACAGGCGCCGGTGTTGATCCTCCGGCCTCGGTGGGGCCGCACCTCGGGCGACGCGACGCCGAAGCGGAGGGCCAGGTCCTCGACGAGGCTACCGACCAGACGGACCGCGACGACGAACGTGAAGAGCCGGTCGTGGAGGTCGACGTCGACGCTGAACCGCTCCACCCAGCGCGCATGACGCTGGGTGCGCACCGAGTAGCCCGAGACGATGCCGACGATCGGCGGATGGGTCGACGAGGACATGGACCCCACGGTAGAGAGCGGCTGGGACAGATCCACCGACGACGGACACGTCCAGTGGATTCCGACCGGCGGTTCCTACCATCTGCCCATGAACGCGAAACGTATCGTCCTGCCCGCGGTCGCGCTCGGCGCCGGTGTCGCCGCCGCCGCACCAGTGGCGATCCGCCGGGCGTTCGCTCCCCCACGGCGCGACGTCCATCAGACCCCTGCCGATCTCGGCCTCCCCGAGGAGCAGGTGTGGCTGCCGGGCGCCAACGATCTTCGCCTCCACGCCTGGTTCATCCCCGCGGGGCCCGAACCGGCCCCCGCCGTCCTCGTGCTCCACGGCTGGGGAGGCAACGCCGCCCACATGCTGCCGCTGGCACCCACGCTCCACGAGGCCGGCCTCCACGTGATGGTGATGGATGCCCGCAATCACGGTCTGAGCGAGCACGACACGTTCACGTCGATGCCCCGGTTCGCCGAGGACCTGCGCGTCGCGGTGGATCACCTCCGTTCACGCGACGACGTCACCGGGGTGGGGGTGATCGGTCACTCGGTGGGCGCCGCCGCAGCCATCTACGCCGCGGCGGAGGGCGCGGACGTCGATGCCGTCGTCGCCGTCTCGTCCTTCGCCCATCCCGGAGAGCTCATGGAGCGCAACTTCACCTTGCCCAGACCGGTGACCTGGACCCTGCTGCGGATCATCGAGGCGATGATCGGGCACCGCTACGGCGAGATCGCCCCCCGCAGCCGGATCGGCGAGATCTCGGTGCCGCTGATGCTGGTCCACGGCGACCAGGACGAGGTGGTACCCGTCGGCGACTCGGTGGAACTGCACGACCTGCTCCCCGACAGCGAGCTGCTGATCGTCGAGGGCGGCGGCCACAGCGACCTCGAACCGTTCCTCCCCCACTTCCCGCAGGTCGTCGAGTTCCTGACCGCCAACCTCCCGGCGGCGGCCGAGCGCCGATAGCGATCGCCGCCCTCGGGGCCGCGGTCAGACGTCGATGAGCATCTTGTGGAATCCGTTCTCTCGCCTCGAGAACGCCTCGGCGGCGGCCGGGACCTCGTCGAGACCGACTCGATGCGACAGGACCGTCGTCGGGTCGATGCGACCGTCCTGGACCAGACCGAGCGCCCGGTCGAATCCCATCGCCGCGTTCGCGAACCCGTTCAACCGGAGCTGCAGGTTGTTGAAGTAGGCGGCGAACAACGACGTGGGATGGTCCTGCTCGAGATGGACCCCGCCGCCGGCGAGCACCCCTCCCGGGCGGAGCACCGACAACGCGAGATCGAAGGCGGGCCCGCGTCCGGCGAACTCGACGACCGCGTCCAACCCGACCCCGCCGGTCGCTTCCGCGACCACCTCGGCCGGATCGTCCCGTTCCGGATCGACCGGGCGGCCGCCGAGCTCCTCGGCCCGCTGCAGGCGGTAGTCGACGGTGTCGAACACGAGCGGAGGCTCCTCCACGATCGCCGCGAGGAGCTGGAGCGCCAAGAGCCCGGTCGGACCTCCGCCGACGACGCCGATCCGATCACCCGGAGCCACCTCGGCGGCATCGACCGCGATCACCGCGGCCGGCAGGTTGCACGACAGGAAGATCGCGACCTCGTCTCCGATGTCGTCGGGAAGGCGACGAAGGTGCCCATCGGCGAGCGGAACGCGAACGTACTCGGCTTGGCTCCCGCCCAGGTCCCCGAAGGCCACACCGTACCCGTAGATGGCCTTCCCCGACGTCATGCAGTGGGCCGTCTGCCCGGCACGGCACATCTCGCACTCGCCGCAGCTCACCGAGTACGGGAACGTGACCCGATCTCCGACGGCGAACCCCTCGACACCGGACCCGACCTCGACCACTTCCGCAGAGATCTCGTGTCCCAACGTCGTACGCCCCGGGGCCACCATCTCCTCGACCTCTCCCTGGTACAGGTACAGGTCGGATCCGCACATCGATGCTGCCTTGGTGCGGACGATGACGTCGCGGGGGTCTTCGACGGCGGGATCGGGGACCTCCTCGACTCGGAGGTCATGGGGTCCGTGATACACCACGGCGCGCATGTCGTTCTCCTCTCCTCTGGGTCAGCCGAAGCTGTCGAACACGATCCGATCGATCCCCACTCCACCTTGCCGCAGCCGTTCCAGGACGGCCTCGACCATCGGCGGCGGCCCCGCCACGTAGTAGCGGTGCGACGCGGCCGGCGACAGCAGGTCCACGACGGTTCCGGTCTCCCCCGCCCACGTCGGATCGGGTGATTCGACGACCAATCGGACACGACCCTCGTGAAGCGATTCGACCGCCGCGCTCAGCTCGTTCGCGGCGACGAGTTCGCCGGCCGATCGGGCACCGTAGATCACCTCCACCGCCCGCTCGTCTCGCCCGGCTGCCAGCTCCAACGCCATGGCGAGGATCGGGGCGATGCCCGTCCCTCCCGCCACCATCACGATGGCGTCGCTCCCGTCCCGGAGCCACATCCCCCCGTAGGGCACCTCGAGCCGTACCACGTCGCCCTCGACGAGCTGCCACATCGCCGAGCTGCCCTGGCGGCTGCCGTAGCGCTTGTAGATGAACACGATCCGGCGGTCACCATCGATGGACGGCGTGGACATCGAGTAGCAACGGCGCAATCGCGGACCGAGCTCGACGATCGCGTACTGGCCCGCCCGGTACGGTACGGGCCGGTCCAACTCGACCTCCAACCGACGCAGGTCGGGGCCGAGGTCCTCGTTGGCGACGACCGTTCCGATGCGGTCCTCGACAGCCAGCCACTCCGGACCCGCGCCGGCCACCGACGTCGGCTCGAGCACGAGATCGGAACGGGGCGTGCTCTGGCACACGAGGATCCGGCGCCGCCGTGCGTCGCGGGGCTTGATGGCGGGAGCGTCGGAGAACAACGTGTCGACCTCGCCCTCGACGAGGGTCGCCTTGCAGGTGCCGCAGCTCCCCCAGCCGCACTCGAAGGGAAGCCACACGCCGGCTCGGCGGGCGGCCGCGAGGATCCGCTCTCCGTCGGCGACGAGGAAGCTCTCACCGGTCGGCAACGCCACCCGGTGGGCCGGCACCGCTCAGGCCACTCCGGCCGCGCCGGCGATCTCGCGTTGCGCCTCCCGGGCGACCTCGACGAGCTCCTCGCCCGCGACCGGTTCAGGGGCCTGCTCGAAGAGCGGCCCCATCGCTTCGACCGCGGCGATGCCCTTGGGCGCCCACGTCTCGAGCCATCCGTTGACGACGTCGGCCAGGGCCGGATCGCGCTCGAGGGCGTAGCGAACCAGCGCCGTGGTCCACGCCCGGCTCCGGGCGGCGTCGCGATCGAACTCTTCGCACAGGAGCGCGATGAACTCGTCCTCGTTGCGTCGAGCGAGGTCGCGGAGGGCCACGTTGGTCATCGCGTCGAAGGCCGGCTTGACGCCGAGGTTGAGGGCGACGAAGGCCTCGCCCCAGTCGTAGGCGACCAGCATCGTCTCGAGCGTCTCGCGCAACGGCTGCCACGCCTCACCGCTCTCCCACGGCTCCCGCGCGGCTTCGGTCGTGGCGATCGAGGCGTCCTTGGCGTTGGCGACGACCTGGGTCCAGTAGGCGATCCGCTGGAGACGCCGCATCTCGTCGGCCGCCTGGAAGTGGGCGGCGTTGGTGATGAACGACGACGGCGCCATCTGGCCGACGTACAGGCTCGCCATCTGGAGCACGTGGATCGGGAAGCGGAGCGGTACGACGAGCGACGCGAATGCGGCGGTCCACCCGTCGGAATAGGAGGCCGCATGGTCGACCGCCTCGAACCGGTCGACCAGCCCGTCGACGTAGAGCTCCCGTTCGTGCTGGAGCGTGACGTAGTCCTTGTAGGTCAGCTTGGCCGGATCGCGGTACCCCTCCCAGTCGTCGACGTTGAACGGGGAGCCTTCGCGGTGATCCAGGTACCACCGGTTGAGCGCCATCTCGGGGTCCAGTTCCCAGGGCGCCGGATCGCGCCGGAAGTGGTAGTGGAACTTGGCGGTGACGGCTTCGTAGGCCGATGGCTTGCGCTTGACATCGCCGAGAAGCGACCAGGTCCGTGCTTTCCGTCGTCTCATGGTGGTCATCGTCAATCCTCTCGTTCCAGGTACCACACGATGGCGTCGTCGGTCATTCGTATCCGGCCGGCGAACGCCGACAGGGCCGGTTCGATCTCGGAGATGTCGACGTCATGATCGAGCACCTCCGAGAGCGTCTGGCGTGTGATGCGGCACTCTCCCGGACAGCTCACGCGGATGTAGCCGCGCCGATCGTCGACGACGATCTCCTTGTCCGGGTTGTCGATCTCGATCGCCTCGATGATGGCCTCGGCCATCTCGGCATCGGCGCCTCGGATCACCGGCCCCACCATCTTGGTCGTTGCGTCGGGCGTCACCTCGGTGTCTCCTCTCTGGATACGGTCATGATCCGGGGCATCGGTTGTAGTGGCGTTCGCCGTCCTGGGGAACGCCGACGAAGACCACGCCGTCGTCGACCTTCGTCGGGTACTCGTAGAGCGTGCACCCTGCCGGGTTGATGCCTACGCCGGCGGACATGTCGAACTCCCACCGGTGGCCGCCGCACATGAGCACGCCGGTGTCCTCGTCCCAGTCCCCGTCGCCGAGCATCACCTCCTGGTGAGGACAGACCCCTTGATACGCCTTGATGGCGCCACCGACCAGGTGCACGACGAGGACCGGTTCACCGTCGATCTCGAGGTCGAGGAAGTCCCCCTCCCACAACTCGTCGACGGCGAAGGCCTCGTGCCACGCCAGCGATGCCACGGTCACTCGGCGACCGCCTGCAGCACGCCGAGCGGGGGAACGCCGGCGTCGACGACGGTGGCCTCGGGGTCGAGCAACTCGCCTTGGTACTTGATCCGGAGCTCGCCGGACGCCGGGGGTACGCGAACCCCCGCCGCATGGTGGGCGATCTTCTCTGCCACGACCGTCATCGGATCCTCGGTGTCGATGGGAACCAGCAGGACCACGAAGTCGTCCTGGTAGATCCCTTGGATCGGGAACAGTGCCATCGTCTCTCCTCCTCGTTCAGGATGCCGCCGCGCCGGGAGCCTCGAAGCCCTCGAACGCCCAGGCGTAGTTCGTCGCGTCCTGTCCCATCTCCTCCGGGCTCAGCCCCATCCACTCCAGCGCCCCGGGGATCGTCGGGGGTTGGATCTCACCGCCCAGGAACCGGTCCACGACCGAGGTGTGCCCGGCGAACCGCGCCGGGTTGAGCTGGAAGACCCACTTGCACGGTTCCGAGCAGAAGACGTACTGCCGCCCCTCGTGGATATGGATCTGAGGCTCGGGGGACTCCAGCTTCCCGGCTCGGAAGCCCGCCGGTGTGACCACGGGGATCTGGCACATGTTGCAGACCATCGGGAACGTCTCGGGCAGGGTCTTGGTCTCTTCCCCGCGGCGGAGGTTGTCGCCGATCGTGTCCCAGTAGACACCGAAGGTGTCGTTCCATCCCGGGTACTTCTCTTCGAGCCATTCCCGCTCGGCCGGTGAGACACCGGCGTCGGGGTTCCACCACACCGTAGGCCGCCAGAACCAGACGCCGAGGTGGAGCGCATGGTGGTACCAGTCGAGTTCGGGCAGGAAGTGGCTCTCCCAGTACCACGAGGGTTCGAGGCCGAAGTCGCGGAACTGGTCGAGGAACTGCTTGACGATCCACTCCTGCATGAACTCCTTGAAGGAATGGGATCGATGCTCGAGGGGGGTGTAGTAGTCCATCGACAGGCCCGTGAGCAACGCGAACACGTGCCACGACCGCCAGAACATGTGGTCGACGAGTCGCTGGGCGACGTCGGCGTACCCGTTCTCGACGAGGATCTTGACGGTCGGTTCGCCTTGCTGGGCGTGCCGGGACTCGTCGGTCTGGATCGACGAGATGAGGGCTCCGAAGTCGAGGTCTCCGACCTCCATCGCATCGGCGGCCATGCCGAGGAACTGCAGGTTGGTGAACCCGGTCTCGAAGGTGAAGGTCAACTGGATCGCCGTCGACACGGCGTCGTTGGCGGTGAACATGTCGTCGAAGAGGTGACGGGCGGCGATCGCCCCCCACTCGTTGGTGTGAAGGGCCTTGTGGGCCCAGTCCATCCTCGGTTCCTTGTCGAGGAGCGTGTACGGGAAGTAGGTCTGGATCTGCCCGTGGCGGGTCTCGTCGAGGGTCCCGAACAGCGCCATGTTGCGCCACGCCGCCGCTCGCCCGAAGCGTCCCATCCTGGATTCGCCCAGCCCGGCCAGGTACTCGGGGACGGCGATGGCGCCGTAGTGCGCGACGATGGCCGACTTCCAGCCCGGGTCGAGCTCCTCGAACATCCGGGAGCGGGCGATGACCGAGTTCACCGAGTAGACCGACGCGTCCTTGCCGTGCTGATTGTGGACGTACTCTCGGTAGGAGACCTTGTAGGGCTCGTCCCATCCCCACCACTTCTCGTTCGGGGTGATGCCGTAGTTGTTGGACATCACTTCGGGGAAGGCCTCGTCTTCGGTGACGTACGACAGGTTCCAGTTGAGGTCCCTGGCGAGGTCGTACCAGTCGGATCGCCTGAGCGCAGGCATCGTCTCTCTCCTCCCGTCGGATCGTTCGACCCTACGGGCGCGACGGTCCCGCGGACAAGAACACTGTTCCTTCATGCGGGAAGACCAAGGAAACTTTTCGCGCTCTCCTGCTCGACGCCGGACGCCACGCCCGGTTCCGATCACCCACGGGCCGCGCCGAGGCCGGCGTCACGATCCACACCCCCCGGCGTTCCTCCACCGCCGCCGGGCAGGGCTAGCCCTCGTCCGGCTCGTCGATGCCCATCTCGCGAAGCAGCCGATCGACGGCCGCCCCACCGACCGACTCGCCGTAGAGGCCGTCGAGCTCACCTCGCACGTGCGCCAGCACCTCGGCGTGCTGGCTCTCCTCGGTCGGCAGCGGCTCACCCTTGATCAGGTAGGTCCCATCGATCCAGGCCTTGGTCGTCGGTCCCGCCCATGGCACGAGCACGAGCCACGACCACACGGCGTTGCTGCGAGTGGCGCCGGTCCGGCGGATCAGACCGAAGCAGCCGTACGGCAGATCGATCCAGCCGAGATCGCCGATGGTCTCCCATCCGTCGGGCGTGGGGATGTCGTTCATGGGGAGCCAGCCTACCGCGGCCGGTCAGCGCCGACCGGCGGAGACCGCCACCGGCACCGTCCCGACGGGCAAGGTGTAGTCGGCGGTCCCCGGAGCGTTCTCGAGGTTCACGTAGACGCTCCCGGTCGACGGACGGTAGACCGCCACGGTGTCGTCGCCGTCGCCGTCCCAATCCCCCGCCAGGATCACATCACCAGGGTCTCCGTAGTAGAACTCCAGCTCCGCGACGCCCGACGTCAACGAGTTCCTGAAGTAGACGAACCCGGTCGAGACGCGGTACAGGCCGACGGTATCGATCCCATCTCCATCGAAATCCCCGACGAAGGGCACGTCGCCGGGGTTCCCGAAGTAGAAGTCGAAGCTGGCCGCACCCAGGCCGCCGCCGTCCTGTCCGAGCTCGTCGATGATGAAGACGCGACCCTCCGCCGGTCGGTAGATCGCCACCGTGTCGTCGCCGTCGCCGTCGAAGTCGCCCACGAGAGGCACGTCGCCGGGGTTCCCGAAGTAGAAGGTGATGTCGGCGACGCCCTGGGTGTTCGAGTTCCTGAGGTACACGAACCCGTCCGACTGCCGGTACAGGCCCGGCGTGGCCGTGCCGTCACCGTTCCAGTCGCCCATGAAGGCGACGTCGCCGGGGTTGCCGTAGTAGAAGTCGTTGCTGGTCACCGGGCTGTCGAGCGCGTCGAGGACCGACCACCGCCCTCCCGCGTCCACCAGCGCCACCGTGTCGCAGGTGACCCCGGAGGGACACGGCGGCGTGCCGACCGGTTCGTTCCCGACCGCGGGATCGTCGATCTCGACGACGTAGCCGTCGGCGGTCGCTGCGGTGACGGTGATCGTGAAGCCTTCGATCGTGGCGGACTCCCCGGGCTGGAGCACGTGGGCGTCGCCCTCCGGATCGGCGGGGAGCTGGGTCTGGGTGGCCCCGAGCCCACCGCACAGCGACCAGAACCCCGACGAGCACGACTGGTCCACGGTGTGGACCTCGATCCCCTCCCAGTCGACGCCGGTCGTGCCGTTGGGTGGGATGGCGTCGACACCCCTCGACCGGCGAGCGTCGAGGGTGACGAACCGGGTGGGGAGGTCGATCGGGATGACGACGACCTGCGTGCCGGCCCGGTCGTAGGGCACGAGCTCGAGGGTGCGGTCACCGGAGGTGTGCACGATCAGGTCGGCGGGATCGATCCACCCGGATCGGTACCGGTTGATCCCCAAGGTGGCATAGGGCCGGGGATTCGTCGACTTGTTGGCCTTCCGGTTGCCGCTCATCAGGTCCGAGTAGTTGTCGTAGTCGTTCGACCCGCCCGACGACGAATGGGGCCAGTGGAGGGCGTGGCCGAGCTCGTGGGCAGCCACGGAGGGGAAGTCCTGCAGGACGCTGCCGCCGACGACGACCGACCGGGCGTTGCCGGGATAGGTCGACGGGATGGACGAGCACCGCGCGCTGTCCGAGCACTCGAAGCCGGGTCCGCCGAAACCGGCGAGTCCGTCGTCGGTGACGATGAACGCCCCCTCGGCATCGGCCCGATGCCGCGAAGCCGCAGCGACGGCTTGCCGGCAGTCATCGGAGGAATCGGCGCCGACGTCGCCGGCGCTGACGAACACCGGCGCATAGCGGCCGTTGGAGAGCCCCTGATAGAAGGTCGTGACCCCGGCGAGGATGTCGAGGATCTCGGCGTGGCTCAACGTCAGGACGTTCCCCGGGACGTCACAGCGCCACACCTCCCAGACGTCCTGGTCGAGGGAGTACCGCTCCATGAACGACGCCAGGGGAACGACGCCGTTGGGGTCCTCGAGGAACGGGTCGGCCGATGCGTCCACCGAGATCCCGTCGGGGCGCAGGACCCTCGCGACGGGAGGGAGGTCGACGATCCGATCGTCCTGGGTGAGGACCGGCGCATCGCCGGCCGCCGCCGTGGACGGAACGACCGGCGCCATCGTCGCGGCGACGACGGTCGCGACCACCGCGACGAGACGGAAGACGGCCCGCGTCGAGATCATCGGAGCTCCTCCATGATCATCGTGTCGGCATCAGGCTATCGGGCATGAGCGTTTGTGCCCGCGCCGTTTCCGCCGGCGACGCTCCTCAGGGGCCGGCGATCCGGAACGAGGCCGTGACGGTCCGGCACAGCTCCATCGCCCCGGCGACCGAAGCCTCGTCGGGTCCGCTCGCACCGCAGCTGACGGTCCATCCCGTGTCGCCGGCCAAGGCGACGGTCTGGATCACCCACCAGCGGCCTTCGGTCCCCGGGGAGAGCTCCGACAGGTCGTACGATCCGGTCACGACGACCGCATCCCGTCCGCCGATGGTCGTCCGGTCGCTTCGGCTGATCTCGTAGCTGGAGAACAACGACTCGATGCCCCGCCGGCTCAGCTCGACGTAGCGATCCAGGTCGCCGCCCACGGGAGCGGGTTCGACGACCACGTTGACGTTCGGGCTGTAGCTGCCGTCCCCGCCGGGGAGGCCGGCCGCCATGAGGATCCCACCTCGGAAGTCCCCGGCGTCCCCCACCACCTCGTCGACCAGGGTCTCGTCGATGGAGAACACCTCCCAGTCGTTCGGGTACGCGATCGAGAACGCGTCGCCGGCGTAGGTCGTCCAGTCCGCCGGAGCGGCGGACACGTCCGGCGCCGTCGTCGAGGTCGAACCCACGCTGGAGCACGCCGAGATCGCCACGGCCACCAGCGTCCCCAGCCAGATCCCTCTGGTCGTTCCCGTGCGCATCTCGGAGTCCTCCGTCGTCTCGGCGAGCCGGCAGCCTACCGGCCCACTCCTCCAAAGGGCCGGCCCGACCCGGCGCCGGAAGCGCGGACCTGGCGACCGAGGGCCCGCGAGCCCCTGAGTATGCCCCGGGGGAGGCCTCGTCGACCCCGACCCGGAGCGCGCCCCCGCGGATCTGGCAACGTCGTTGTCAACCGATCGGATGCCGCCATGCATCGAGAGGCATGATCGCGCTCAATCCCGGCACGACACGTCCCGATGAACAAGGATCTTCGATCGGGGTCGCTTTGACGGACCAGTCGGAAACGATCAGGCGGTTCGTGGCACGCGACTACGGCAAGGTCGTGGCTGCCGTCGCCGCCGCCACGGGCGAGCCGGACGCCGCCGACGACGGCGTGCAGAGCGCCCTCCTCGAGGTCATCCGGGGCGGACACGAACCGGACCGGCTGGCGGCGTGGGTGACCGTCGTCGCCATCAACGAGGTGCGTCAGACGCAGCGCCGCCGACGGACCGAGAAGCGCGTCACCCGACACTCCGCCGCCCCGCCAACGGACCCGATCGACCGCCTGGCGCGAGCGACCGACGTCCGAGCCGCCGTCGACGAGCTCCCGGAACGTCAGCGTGCGATCGTCCTGATGTTCTACTACCTGGACGCCCCGGTCGCCGACATCGCCGACGCCATGGGCATCTCCGACGGCACCGTCAAGACCCAGCTCCACCGGGCTCGCGGCACCCTGGCCAAGCGGCTGGGTCTCGAGGATCGAGGTGGGTCGTGAACATCGACGACCGGATCAGGGACCTCTTGCATGACGCGATCCCACCGGCGGAGACCCCGCCCGGCCTCGCCGACGAGCTGATCGCTCGCATGTCGACGAGCGGAGGCGGAGGAGGAGCCGGCGGTGGCGGGCTGAGCATGCCGTTGGTGCTCGGATTGGCCGCGGTGGGCGGCATGCTGGTCGGTGCCGCGTGGGGGCTCTTCGGAGGCGGTTCGGCTCCCGTGTCGACCGCCGGCGCCGCGGTGCGGGTCGATTCCGTGCCGGTCTACGCCTGCCCGGGCAGAGCCGAGACGGGGACCATGTTCCGGGGCGACCGGATCCTGATCACGGGCCGGTCCGGCGAGTGGCTGGCCGTGCGCAACGTCCGCAACGCCGGCGAACGGGTCTTCGTGAACACGGCCTACGTCACGCCCGACGCGGACATCTCGGATCTTCCCGACGAGGACTGCGAGGATGCCGGGATCCTGACGGTGGACGGTTCCGCTTCGACGACGGGAACCCCGTCGACGACCGCCGCCTCCACCACGACGTCCACCGTGCCGCCGACGACCACCTCCACCACGACGACCGAGCCGCCGACGACCACGACGTCCACGTTGCCCCCGTCGACCACGACCACGACCACCACCCAGGCTCCCGACACGACGCCGCCGACCATCGCCCAAGAGCAGGCTTCACCGGGCCACATCTGGGAACAGGACGGACTCGGCATCTCGTGTCCCCCGGGAACCCCTCGCCAGGCGACGCTCTCGGCGATCGTCACCGACGACGTCGGTGTGACGTCGGTCACGGCTTCGTGGATCCACCCGTCCGGCAACCAGAACGTGACGATGTCCGCATCCGGCACCACCTACGGCACGACGTTCGGACCGTATGCCGCCGGTGCCTGGGACCCGGCCAGCGTAGCCCCCTACGACCACCCGGTCTCGATCACCATCACCGCCTCGGACGCCGCAGGGAACACCGCCTCGACGACGGTGTCGGTCACCGTGACCGAGATCGGTGAGTGTCTCGGATAGGAAGAGCATGGAACGACGCCTCATCACCATCATCGTCGGCATCGGCGTCTTCGCCGCGGCCGCCCTCGCCGGTTACTGGACGGTCCGGGGCCTCGCCGGCGACACCGCCACGCCCGCGGCGCAGACGACGACCTCGACGTCGCCGCCGGAGCAGGTCGCAGAGAAGGGGATCCCGGTCGTCGTTCCGGCTCCGTACATGGGCGACGTGGACGATGCCATCGTGGCACTGGCCGAAGACACATACGCATCTCGGGTGACCGCGGCGGGATCGGAGATCCCGCTCGATCCCGCCGGGAAGGTCCTCGAAGCTCCCGGCACCGCCGACGCGGGTGACGGAACTGCGTCCTCGGGCGGTGACGGCTCGCCGTCGGGCGACTCGACCACGGCAGCTCCGGCCACCGCCGCCCCGGCGGGATCGACCACGGTCGGGACGGCGGCGACGGCGCCATCGACCTCCGGCATCGGGGAAACCCCCGGCGGCGGTTCCTCTCCGGCCGAGGCCGGTCTTCCCACACCAGGCGGTGTGCCGCTTCCCGAGGAGCGGGCCGTCGACACCTGCACCGAAGGCGGTACGGGCTGCCCCGAGGGCGTCTCGGGAACGATCCTCGCGATCAGGACCCTTCCTCCGCTCGCTGGCATGGCCGAATCCGACCCTCCCGTCCCCGGCAGCGGTGAAGGTCTCTCGTTGCCGGAATGCCCCGCCCGCGAGGCCCGCGAGGGCACCGCCTATTTCGGCGTCGCCACGAACCGCCCGGCGATCATCACCGTGGAGTACCGGACGCGCGAGTGGCGTCCCGAGCGGGGTGCGGTTCCGTGGACCACGTTCACCACGACCACGTCCGATGCCGCGGATGCTCGCTGGGCGAGGTGGTTCGCGGACGACACCGCGTCGGATCGCGACCCCGCGTCGTGGATCGACACGTGTTTCGTCCTCGAGGAGCTCGCACCCCGCGACGACTACGAGGCACGGTTCACCTACGCCGCCAAGGAGGACCCGACGGTCACCGCGACCAACTTCCGGCGGCTGGTGCCGTTCACCGTGCCAGGATCCGACGGCTCCGCTCCCGGTTCGCGGCGTCGCCCCACCACCGTCCTGCCGCTCGGCATCGGCCAGCTCTTCGTCGGCACGACGCGCACCGCCGAACAGCAGCTCGCCGTCGTCGCCCGACCCGGGAACGATCCGGCCTCGTGCGAGATCGCAGGCGCCGAGCGCTCGATCCCGAGGGGCGCGGGAACGGTGCGAGCGGCGACCGTCTCGGAGCGCCCGATCGATCCCGAGGTGCTCGACGATCCGTCGTATCCGTACTTCCCGGACTACTCGATCTCCGTCGTCGAGCGCCTCGACCTCGAGGAGGGCACCGACTACGTCGTGTGCATCTACTGGCTCGATGCAGGACCGGCCTTCGACCCGACCACCGTCACCGAGGTGGAGACCGTCGCCGTGAGCACGCCCGAGGCCTATCGCCCGACGATCACCGTGCAGCGACTCACGAACCTCGTCGGCGACGCCGATCGGGTGTTCCTGGGCTTCTCCGCATGCGGGGGTAGGAGCGTCGTCTATGACCTCACGGATCCCGCGGGAGTGGCGCGCGACCGAGCGGGAGCGCGGCAGACGCTCGCTCCACCGAAGAGGGTCTGCACGGTCGACCGACGTCTGAACGACATCGACCGTCGCGGGATCCGTATCGACATGACCGTCCAGAGATCCGATGGAACGACCGCCTCGGGGACGGTCTCCATCCGGACGAACCTGTCCTGCGACGCCACTCCCTGCCGGCTGCGCCTCAACGAGCTGGCCATGGTTGCCCTGCCGGAGATCGCCGTCGGCGGGGACTGCCGGCCGGGCTTCGGCTCTGGCTGCCTGAGCGGCTCCGTCCCGGCGGGGGACGCGGTCATCGAACTCACCTACGACCCGAGTGCCGGATCCCGCGCTGCAACCTGGAGCGTCGGATCCCCATCGCCGTTCACCGACAGCCCTCCCCCGCTGCCGGAGGATCCTCGAGTCGCCGTCGACGACCGACTATCGGCTCGTCGACGGCCACCCGGCCGGCGGAGCGCGGGCAACGCTCAGCTTCGTCGCCGATCGTCCCGTCACCCTCCAAGCGACGATCGGCGCCGCCTCGCCTTCCGACGACGTGTGCTCGCTCGGACCGGTCGAGAGTTACTCGTCGGCCTCCCTCTCGACGACACACACCGTGACGTTCGACCCGCTCTGCCTCGGCCAGGGCTATCGGGTCACCGTCACCGCCGCCGACGAGACCGGCCGCATCGCCGAGGTCGTCGGCGGCGGTGACGGTGACCCGATAGC
>JALVQZ010000138.1 GCA_027036355.1 Acidimicrobiia bacterium
GAGGTCCGCAGCCACCAGGTCCACCTGGGCCGAGGTCTCCCCCAGTTCCTCCACCAGTTCCTCGCCCCCCCACCGTTCTTCCATCGCCCCCCGGACCCGACGCCGCCCGCGGGGTCGCCGCCGCTCTCGTGGAGGCCGCCGGTGGCTGAGCTCACGCTCCCGCCCACCGGATCGGTCATCCACGTCGTCGGCGTCGGAGGAGCCGGCATGTCGGGCGTGGCGAAGATCCTCGCCCAACTCGGGTACCGCGTCTCGGGCTCGGACCTGAAGCCAGGTCGGACCTTGGAGCTCCTCGCGGACGTCGGGGTCGAGGCCTGGGTCGGCCATCGACCGGATCGGGCCACATCGTGGGACGTCGTCGTGGCGTCGTCGGCCGTCCCGGATCGGGACCCGGAGCTGCGGGCGGCGGCCGATGCAGGCGTCCCGGTGTGGCGCAGGCCTCGTCTTCTCGGCGCGCTCACCGCCCGGTTCCCGACGGTGGGTCTCGCCGGCACCCATGGCAAGACGACGAGCACGGCGCTCATGGTCACCGCCCTTCGGGGGATGGGGCACGACCCGTCGTTCATCGTCGGCGGTGAGCTCGTGGCCCTCAACACGGGCGCCCATCGCGGGAGTGACGATCTGTTCGTCCTCGAGGCAGATGAGGCCTTCGGAACGTTCCGGCATCTCCATCTGTCCGGCATGATGGTCACCAACGTCGAGCCCGACCATCTCGACCACTACGGAAGCGTCACCGCGCTGGAGGATGCGTTCGCTCAGGTCGCGGCCGACGTCTCGGGCCCGGTCGTCGCCTGCATCGACGATCCTGGCGTGCGTCGTCTCGATCAGCGTGTTCCCGTCGTGTCGTACGGAACCCGCCCGGACGCGACCTGGCGCATCGTCGACGTCGCTCCGGCCGGTCTCGGCGTTCGCTTCGGACTCCGGCACCGCGCGGGCGGCTCCGGCGACGGCATCGTCGTCGAGGTGCCCCGACCGGGCATGCACGTCGCTCGCAACGCAGCCGGTGTCCTCGCCCTGCTGGGCGAGATGGGCTACGACGTGCCGGCCGCGGCGGCGTCGATGGCGGCGTTCGACGGCGTCCGGCGCCGCTGGGAGGTGCGGGCGAAGGTCGGCGGGGTGATCGTGGTCGAGGACTACGCCCACCATCCCACCGAGATCGCGGCGACGGTCCAAGCCGCCATCACCGGGGCGCGGGGCCGGGTCTGGGCGGTGTTCCAGCCGCACCGGTACACCCGCACCGCCGATCTCGGACCGGAGTTCGGACGTCCCCTGTCGGAGGTCCACGAGACCATCGTCACCGACGTGTACCCGGCGGGGGAGCACCCGATCCCGGGGGTCACCGGCAAGATCGTGGCCGATGCCGTTGCCGCCGCAGGAGGCCAGGTCAGGTACGTGCCGAGGCTCGGCGACGTGGTGGATCTCGTCGTCGCCGGCCTCCAGCCTGGCGACGTCCTGTTGCTCCTCGGAGCCGGGGACGTCGGATCGATCGCCGATCGGGTGGCATTGGGATTGGAGCAGCGATGACCGGATCGATCGACCATCCCGCGGTCCGCCGCGACGTTCCCCTCGCGGGTCACACGACCTACAAGGTCGGCGGACCCGCCGCGTTCTGGGCCGAGCCGGCGACGATCGCCGACCTGAACGACGTTCTCGACGCCGTGCCGGCCGATCTGCCCGTCCTCGTTCTCGGCCGCGGGAGCAACCTCGTGTTCTCGGATACCGGGTTCGCCGGCCTGGTCATCCGGCCGACCGGCGAGTTCCTCGACGTGTTCGTCGGCGACGAGGGCGAGGTCGTGGCCGGAGGGGCGGCCCCGCTCCCGAAGGTCGCCCGCACGGCCGCGGCGGCCGGCCGAGCCGGTCTCGAGTTCTACGTCGGCATCCCCGGCTCGGTAGGGGGCGCCATCCGGATGAACGCGGGAGGTCACGGCAGCGACACCGCCGCCGTTCTCCTGGCCGCCACGGTGCTCGACCTCGTCACCCGGCGCATCGACGAACGGACCCCGGCCGAACTCGAGTTCGGGTACCGTCGCTCCGGGCTCACCGATCGCCACATGGTGTTGCGAGCTTCGTTCCGCACCGAGCCGGGCGATCCGCCGGCGCTCGAGGGTCGGTTGCGTGACATCACCCGGTGGCGGAAGGAACACCAACCGGGGGGGACCCTCAACGCCGGGAGCGTGTTCAAGAACCCGCCAGGGGCCTCTGCCGGGGAGATCATCGACCGGCTGGGGTTGAAGGGCTACCGTCGCGGCGACGTGGCGGTGTCGGAGATGCATGCGAACTTCTTCGTCGCCGGGCCCGAGGCGACCGCCCGCGACATCTGGGAGCTCGTCCGCGCGGTGCGGATGAAGGTCGAGGAAGCGACCGGCATCGTCCTCGAACCGGAGATCCGGTTCGTCGGCGAGTTCGGAGACACGGAGGTCCACCCATGAGAACGATGGACGAGCGGATCGCCCGCCGGCGGCGCCTGGTCACCGAGGACCGCGCCGCGCGTCGGCTGCGACGCATCCTCACGCTGTTGGCGATCGCGGGCGTCGTCGCCCTCGCCGCCTGGTTCCTGCGCTCGCCCTACCTGTCGATCAGGGAGGTCACCGCGGTGGGGATGTCGGTCACCGATCCGGTGACGATCGCGGCCGAAGCCGGCGTCCGTCCCGGCGTCCCGACGATCGACGTCGACGGCCGTGCCCTCGAGGCCAGGCTCCTGTCCGAGCCGTGGATCGCCACCGCCGAGGTCGCGGTGTCGTGGCCGGGGGCCGTGTCCATCACCGTCGTCGAGCATCGGGCGGTGGCGCAGGTGGGACCTGACGGGGCTGCCGTGGTGGTGGCCGAGGACGGGACCGTCCTCGAGCCCGCGGGCGACACTCCGATGCCGGTCGTCGCCATCGAACCGGCGACGACGCGAGCCGGCGAGCGTCTCTCCGACCGGCGCATCATCGGAGCCCTGAGGTTCGTCGATGCCCTCCCGCCGGACCTGGCCGCGGTCACCAGGGTCGAGGCGGAAGGGGAGATCCTGTGGGCCACGGTGCCGGGCCACCGCGTCCGGCTCGGGCACGGCATCGACATGGAGACGAAGGCCGCGGTGCTCCTCGCGATGCTCGAGACGGACGCCCCGACCGGCGCGGTGATCGATCTCATCGCCCCCACCCGCCCCGCCGTGCGAGCTCAACCTGAACTTGAAGGTGAGCTCCCGGGTCCCGCAAAGGGTGAAGTTTCGGGTTAACCTTGAGGAACCGTGCCGGAGGGATGCAGATGACGACCGATACCAACAGAGCGCCGCACACCTACCTCGCCGTGATCAAGGTGGTGGGGGTCGGCGGCGGCGGGGTCAACGCCGTCAACCGGATGATCGAGTCCGGCGTCGGCGGTGTCGAGTTCATCGCCATCAACACCGATGCCCAGGCCCTGTTGATGTCGGACGCCGACATGAAGCTCGACATCGGCCGCGACGCCACCCGCGGGCTCGGCGCCGGCGCCAACCCCGAGGTGGGACGGGAAGCGGCCGACGAGCATCGCGACGAGATCGAGGACGCCCTCAAGGGCGCCGACATGGTGTTCATCACCGCCGGCGAAGGCGGAGGCACGGGCACGGGCGCCGCTCCCGTCGTCGCCGAGATCGCCCGCTCCGCCGGAGCGCTGACGGTCGGGGTCGTCACCCGACCCTTCGGCTTCGAAGGTCGCCGGCGTTCCGTCCAGGCCGAGCAGGGGATCCAAGCCCTCAAGGCCGCCGTCGACACCCTCATCATCATCCCCAACGAGCGCCTCCTCGAGGTCGCCGACACCAACATGCCGGTCACCGAGGCGTTCCGGATGGCCGACGAGGTCCTCACCGCCGGCGTCAAGGGCATCACCGACCTCATCACCACGCCCGGGCTCATCAACGTCGACTTCGCCGACGTCAAGACCGTCATGGCCGAAGCGGGCTCCGCGGTCATGGGCATCGGTCACGCAACCGGCGATTCGCGCGCCGAACAAGCCGCGGAGAAGGCCATCTCCAGTCCGCTGCTGGAGACGTCCATGGAGGGCGCCCGCGGCGTGTTGCTGTCGCTCGCCGGCCCCTCCGACATGACCTTGCAGGAACTGAACACCGCCGCCACGTTGATCGCCGACCACTCCGACGCCGACGCGAACATCATCTTCGGGGCCGTCATCGACGACACGCTCGGTGACGAGATGCGCGTCACCGTCATCGCCGCCGGGTTCGATCGGGACCGGCGGTCCACCTCGGGCGTCACCGGTTCGCCGACGGCTCGACCGCGTCCGTCGTTGTTCACCGACGACGAGGACACCACCGAGGAGCGAGACGACCTCGAGATCCCGGGGTTCGTCCAAGGATGATCCGCCCGCCCGGCTTCCGGGCGGCGGCGTTCGAGACCCTCGCCGTCGACGACGCCAGACACGATCCCGCAGCTCGACGCGCGGTGGCGACGGAACTGGGCATCGGCAGCGACTGGGCCTACCTGCATCAGGTTCACGGCGCAACGGTGATCGAAGCGACCGCGCCGGGGCTGCTCGGTGACGCCGACGGCATCGTCACCACCAGCCGCGGCCTCCCCCTGGTGGTGGCGACCGCCGACTGCCTCCCCATCGTCATCGAGGGGGAGGGAAGCATCGGTGTCGCCCATGCCGGATGGCGGGGGCTCGCCATGGGGATCATCCCTGCGGTCCTCTCCGCGATGGCCGACCTCGGCGATCGCCCACTGCGTGCGGCCATCGGTCCCGGGATCGGTCCGTGTTGCTACGAGGTGGGTCCCGAGGTCGCCGAGCGGTTCCCCGGGTTCGTTTCGACCACGAGTTGGGGGACGACGAGCATCGACCTCGCGGCGGCCGCCGCCGACCAGCTCGCCGGGCTCGACGTCTGGACGTCGGGGCGCTGCACACGGACCGACCCCGAGCTCCGGTCGTACCGGGGCGGGGACCTCGTTCATCGGCAGGTCGCGGTCGGGTGGCTGCCGTGAGGACGATCGCCGAGCGACTCGACGAGGTCCGGACCTCGATCGCGGCGGCGGCGCGCCGCTCGGGGCGTTCCCCCGACGACGTGACCCTCGTCGCGGTCAGCAAGGGCGTGCCGGACGAAGACGTCCTGGCGGCTCGAGCCGCGGGGCAGCGGCTCTTCGGGGAGAACCGGCCCGACCAGCTCGCAGGCCGCATCGCCCGGCTCGACCGCGACCTGGCATGGCACCTCATCGGGCATCTCCAACGCCGCGCGATACGGCACGTTCTCGCCGGGGTCGCCATGATCGAGTCGCTCGACCGGCTCCGTCTGGCCGAAGCCCTCGCTCGGCGCCTTCCCGACGTGCCTCCGGTGCTCCTCGAGGTGAACCTGGCCGAAGAGCCGCAGAAGCACGGGGTCGCCCCCGCCGACGTGCTCGCGACGGCGGCCGCCGTCATCGACCTCGGGCTCGATCTGCGTGGCCTCATGGCCATCCCGCCGCGGCCCAGGACCCCGGAGGACTCCCGTCCGTGGTTCGAGCGCCTCGCCGAGCTCGGTGACGCCTTGCGCGAGGAACTGCCCGGACCCATCGAGCTCTCGATGGGGATGAGCGACGATTTCGAGGTGGCCGTCGAGTGCGGTGCGACCATCGTTCGCGTGGGACGGGCTATCTTTGGGGAACGGGCGGCCACCGAGCCGCGACGGGAAACGACGTGAGGTGAGCCGATGGCATCGATGTGGCAGAAGACGCTGTTCTACCTCGGCCTCGTCGACGAGGACGAGGCTGCCCAGGCGCAGGTGACGCCGATGCCGCCGCCACAGGAGACGGTCGTCTCCCAACAGCCCGTTCCCATGGCGCCGCCGCAGCAGTCCGTGGCGTCGCGGGTGCGGCCGCCCGGGGTCGTCGCCGGCCGTCGTGTCGAGCCGCCGGGCCAGAGCCGCCGTCGGGTGTCGCCGTACCCCGAACACGCCGAAGCGGGCCTCTACGTCCACGAGACGGCGCCGACCAGGGACCGGTACCCGGTCGCCGAGCCCGAGGCGCACGTCATCGTCGCCCGCAACTTCTCCGACGCGCAGGTGCTCGCCGACGACATCCGCGCCGGGAAGGCCGTGGTCCTCGACCTTCGCTCGACCGAGCCGGAGATGGTGCGCCGGATCGTGGACTTCACGTCGGGGCTCACCTATGCCCTGGACGGGAAGATGGGCAAGATCGCCAAGGGCGTGGTCCTCGTGACCCCCCACGGTGTGACGCTCAGCCCCCAAGAGCAGGAACGGCTCTCCCAACTCGGTCTCTACGGCACCCGGGCCGGCTGAGCGCGATGAACCTCCTCCGCGGGCTCCTCAACCTCGTTCTGCTCGCCCTGTTCGCTTGGATCGTGTTGGGATACGTCGTCGTGTTCGGACGGATCCCGTGGGGTCATCCGGTGCGCAGGGCCTACGACTTCCTCGGCCGGATCTTCGAGCCCGTCCTTCGTCCCATCCGCCGGGTGCTCCCACCGATCCGGATCGGAGGGGCGGCGCTCGATCTGTCGCCGATGATCCTCATCTTGATCATCTGGCTCGTCATCGGTCTGCTCGGATAGCGGGCCTCCGCACCACCAGGACCACCCGGCGACCATCCATCGCGATGACCGGTTCGGTCGCGGCGGCGTCTCGTTCGATGCGCTCGGCGAGGACCTCCTCGGCGATCAGGTCACCGAACCGGCCGAACGCCTCGACGATCTCGCGATCTTCGGAGTTCCACCGCACCGTCACCCGGTCGGTGACCGCCAGGCCCTGATCCTTACGGAGGGCCTGGATGCGGTTGATGAGGTCCCGAGCGATCCCCTCCAGCCGCAGGTCGTCGTCGATGGTCGTGTCGAGTGCCACCGACAGCGGCCCTTCGCTGGCCACCGCCAGGCCGGGACGGGGAACCCGGGTCACCACGATGTCGTCGGCGCCGATCTCGACACCGTCGCAGGTGACGGTTCCGCCGGCCAGGATCGCTTCGAGCTCGTCGGTGTCGAGCGCCTCGATCGCGCCGGCGACGCGTTTGGTCTCCTTGCCGAGTCGTGGTCCGAGGACCTTGAAGTTGGCCTTGGCGGTGAGGTCGACGAACGATCGCTCGTCGACCGCGACCTGGACGTCCTTGACGTTGAGCTCGTCGGCGATGAGGTCCGTGTGGCTCTCGACCGCGGCCATCACCTCGGGATCCCGGGTGGCGACGGTCAGTGAACGGAGCGGCTGGCGGACGCGGAGGTCCGTTCGTTTCCGAAGCCCGCGGCCCAGGTTGACCACCGTGCGAACGATGGCCATCGCCTGCTCGAGGTCGCGGTCGATGACCGATCCCTCGGCGATGGGATAGTCGAGGTGGTGGACGCTGACCGGGGCTTCGGGATCGACGCTGCGGACCAGGTCCTGGTAGAGCCGTTCGGTGACGAACGGCAGCACCGGGGCGGCGACGGCGGCGAAGGTCGTCAGGACCTCGTACAACGTGGCGAACGCGGCGAGCTTCGTCCGGTCGTCGCCGCCGCGACGGCTCCAGAAGCGCCGTCGGGACCGGCGGATGTACCAGTTGGTGAGATGCCCGACGAACCCGATGACGGGCGGGACGACACGATCGAGGCGGTAGTCCTCCATCTCGCGGTTGACGTCGGCGATGAGGCTCTGGAGGACCGAGACGATCCACCGGTCGATCTCGGGGCGTTCGGCGAGCGGGGGCGCGGACTCGATGTCGGCCATCGTGATCGCGTCGGCCTGCGCGTAGGTGGTGAAGAACGAGTACGCGTTCCACAAAGGCAGGAGCACGGTGCGCACCACGTCGCGGACTCCCGCCTCGGAGAATCGAAGCGGCTCGCCGCGCACGATCGGCGAGTTGATCAGGTAGGCCCGCAGCGCGTCGGCGCCGAACTCGTCGAGGACCGTGCTCGGATCGGGGTAGTTCTTGAGCGACTTGGACATCTTGCGCCCGTCCTCGGCGAGGATGAGCCCCGTCACGATGCAGTTCTGGAACGGAGCCTGCTCCGAGATGGCGGTCGCCAGGACCAGGAGCGTGTAGAACCACCCTCGCGTCTGGTCGAGGCCTTCGGCGATGAAGTCGGCGGGGAACCGGCGCGCGAAGCGCTCCTCGTTCTCGAAGGGGTAGTGGATCTGGGCGTAGGGCATCGCCCCCGACTCGAACCAGCAGTCGAGCACCTCGGGGACCCGTCGCATCGTGCCGTCGGCGCATTCGCTGCATCGATACGTGACCTCGTCGACGAACTCCCGGTGCAGGTCGTCGAGCCAGACGCCCGAGCGTTCCTGCAGCTCGGCCCGGGATCCCATGGCCTCCTGGTGGCCACAGCGGTCGCACTGCCACACCGGGATGCAGCTTCCCCAGTACCGGTTGCGGCTGATCGCCCAGTCCCTGGCGTTCTCCAGCCAGTTGCCGAAGCGCTTCGAACCGATGTGCTCGGGCACCCAGTGGATCGTCCGGTTGTTGGCCACCATCTCGTCGCGGAAGCGCTCCACCGCGACGAACCACGTGGGGATCGCCTTGTAGATGAGCGGCGTGGCGGTGCGCCAGCAGAACGGGTACGAGTGGCGGATGGTGCCCTTGATCAGGAGCCGGCCCTTCTTCTCGAGCAGATCCATCAGGATCGGGTCGGCCTCCTTGACGTTCATGCCGGCGACGTCGGGGACGTCGTCGGTGAAGCGGGCTTCGGCGTCGACCGGGTCGACCAGCACGTCGAGGCCGGCCGCCTGGAGGGCGAAGAAGTCCGCCTCGCCATAGGCCGGAGCCATGTGCACGAGGCCCGTGCCCTCCTCGACGGTGACGTCGTCCGAGACGATCACGCGGAAGGCGCCGCGGTCGCGTTCCTCCTCGAAGTAGTCGAACGGCGGGTCGTACTCGACGCCGACGAGATCCCGACCGAAGGCTCTCCGGTCGGGTTCGACGGGCTCGCCGAAGATCGCCTCGATCCGTTCGACGGCGATCCAGTAGCTCCCGGGTCGTCCCCCGAGCGGGTGGACGACCCGGCCGTACTCGATGTCCTCCCCGGCGGCGACGGCGAGGTTGCCCGGGAGCGTCCACGGCGTCGTGGTCCAGATCAGGAGGTCGTCACCCTGCTCGACGGGCCCGTGACTCCGCAACACGGGAAGGCGGACGACGATCGCCGGATCCTCCACCTCCCGGTAGTCGAGGTTCGCCTCGAAGTTGGACAGCGGCGTCGTCGCCCCCCACGAGTAGGGCAGGACCTTGAAGTCCTGGTAGATGAGGCCCTTGTCCCACAGCCGCCGGAAGACCCACCACACCGACTCCATGAACTCGACGTCCATGGTCTTGTAGTCGTTGTCGAAGTCGACCCAGCGGCCGATCCTCTCGGTGATCGTCTCCCACTCGCCGGTGGTGTGCTCGACCATCTCCCGGCAGGCCTGGTTGAAGCGAGCGATCCCGAGTTCCTGGATGTCCCGCGGGCCGGAGACGCCGAGGAGCTTCTCGACCTCCATCTCCACGGGGAGGCCATGGGTGTCCCACCCGAAGCGGCGCTCGACGCGGAAGCCGCGCATCGTCCAGTAGCGGGGCACGATGTCCTTGATGATGCCCTGCAGGATGTGCCCGTAGTGGGGACTTCCGGTGGCGAAGGGGGGACCGTCGTAGAAGGTGTACTCGCGTTCCGGAGGCCGCATCGTCACCGACGTCTCGAAGGCGGCGACCTCCTTCCAGAACGCCAGGATGCGGGCGTCCAGTGCGGGGAGATCCACGGTGGCGGGAACCTGAGGGAAGTCGGTGGTGGGGTCGGTCATCTCGGTTGGCCTCCGGGCGCGTCCTGCGGTTGCGCCGGGACGGGGGCCTCCCGCGGTACCACCCGGCTTGCCGGCTCGCGCCGGCCGCTCGTTGCTCCATGTCGGAGGAGGGCCCGGCGGGTTCTACGCCCGGCCGGGGCCGGGTTCTTCCCGCGGCTCGGGAGTGATGTCCACCTCGCCCGTGGTGCCGGACTTCCACCGTCTCCGGCTCGCTGGAACCCGGGGTCCCGAGGCGGCGCGTCTCCGTCGGCGCCGTGACGGGGAGGTTAGCCGTCCCGCGGCCGCATCGGGGCGGCTTGCGAGAACGCCGTCGCGGTCCCACACTCCGGGACATGGATCCGATCGAGGTGGTCGACGGCGGGGTGATCGTCACCGTCTGGGTCGTGCCCGGTGCGTCGCGGACGGAGGTGACGGGACTCCACGACGGCGCCGTGCGCATCCGCGTCGCCGCGCCTCCGGAAGGAGGCAGAGCCAACCGGGCCGTCGTCAGGCAACTCGCCAAGACGCTGGGGAGTCGCCGAGTGGAGCTGCGCAGCGGTGCGTCGAGTCGCCGCAAACGCTTCTTCGTCGGCGACGTCGCCGCCGACGAGGTCCGTCGGGTCTTGCTGGCCGGCGGGTGAGGGCGGTCGTTGGGTGCTTCGGAAGGCGTGGCGGCCCACTATCCTCCTCGCTCCGACCCTGGGAGGAGCGATGGCCAGGAAGTTGGCGAAGTCGACGCTCGATCGGCTCGCGAAACGCCTCGAGGACGAACGAGCCCGCCTCGAGTCGCTCCTCGCGCAGATCGAGGAACAGCGCGAGCAGGTCCGGTTGTCCGAAGCGGCGTCGGAGCATGCGGCGGATCCCGAGAGCGCCGAAGGTGGCTCCCTCGCCTTCGAGCTGGAGATGGATCTGTCGATCGAGCAGAACACGAGAGAGCTCCTGGAGAAGGTCAAGCACGCGCAACGGCGCATGGACGAAGGCGTGTACGGGATATGCGAAGTGACAGGGAAACCGATCCCGCTGGCGAGGCTGGAGGCGCTTCCGTACGCGACGACGGTCGTGGAGGCCGCGGATCGGCGCTGAGTGAACGGACGATCGCGCTGGCCATCGCCGCGATCGTCCTCATCGTCGATCAGCTCACCAAGACCTGGGCGCTCGTGGCGCTCGCCGACGGCCCGATCCCGTTGATCGGCGACCTGTTCCAGTTCCGTCTCGCTCGCAACTCCGGAGCCGCCTTCTCGACGTTCACCGGATCGGGTCCGATCCTCGGCCTGGTGGCGATCGGCGTGGTGATCATGATCTTCGTGGTCCTCGGCGACGCGGGACATCGGATGGAGGCCATCTCGCTGGGGCTCGTCCTGGGCGGGGCCCTCGGGAACCTCGCGGACCGGGCGTTCCGCGGACCGGGCTTCCTCGACGGGCGGGTGGTCGACTGGATCTACCTGTCGTTCTTCCCCACGTTCAACGCGGCGGATACGGCGATCACGATCGGTGTGGTGCTGCTCCTCTGGCACGCCTTCGTCCGCCGATGAGCCGCTGGTCGGTCCCCGAGGACCTGGCGGGCGACCGCGTGGACCGCATCGTGTCGCGTCTGGCGGGTGTGAGCCGGTCCCAGGCGCGGGCGCTCGTCGACACCGGCGCGGTCACCGTCGACGGCGGGACCGTGAAGGCCTCGGAGCGACTGGCGGCAGGCACCGAGATCGACGTGCGTCTGCCTTCCGAGCCTTCCGGCCCGACCCCCGACGCCGGCGTCGAGTTCACGGTGGCGTACGCCGACGACGACGTGATCGTCGTGGACAAGCCGCCGGGGTTGGTCGTCCATCCGGGAGCCGGTGTCACCGAAGCGACCTTGGTGAACGGCCTCCTGGCCCGGTACCCGGAGCTCGGCGAGCTGGGAGAAGGGCGCCGGTGGGGCATCGTGCATCGCATCGACAAGGACACCTCGGGCTTGCTGATGGTCGCTCGCACCCCCGCCGCGTTCGATCTCCTCCAAGAGGCCCTGCGACGACGGGAGGTGTCCCGCTCGTACCTGACGCTCGTGCACGGTCTCATCGAGGCGGCGGCGGGGACCATCGAGGCGCCCGTCGGGAGGGACCCTCGTCGTCCGACCCGGATGGCGGTCCGGTCCGACGGAAGGGAGGCGCGGACCCACTACCGGCGTCTCGCCACATGGACCGAACCGCCGCGGACCTTGTTGGACGTCACGCTCGACACCGGTCGCACCCATCAGATCCGTGTCCACATGCAGGCCATCGGCCATCCCATCGTCGGCGACCGCACCTACGGCAAGCCCGGTGCGGGCGATCCGGGCCGCACCTTCCTCCATGCGTACGCTCTGGTGTTCCCACATCCGGCGACCGGTGAGCCCGTCGAGGTGCGTTCGCCCCTCCCGGAGGACCTGCAGGCTGCGCTCGAGGAGCTGGGAGCGCCGGAAGCCGGTCGTCTCCCCGGCCCCGACGTGGCGGCGACGGACGAGTAGATTCCGAGCGATGTCGACCTACTACGATCGCTTGTCGCCGCTCGATGCCTCGTTCCTGGCCCTCGAGTCCCGCACGACCCACATGCATGTGGGGGCCGTGACGATCTTCGAGGCCGGACCCCTGAGCGAAGACGGCGGCGTCGACTTCGCCAAGGTGCGTTCGCACATCGCCTCGCGTCTGCATCTCATCCCCCGCTACCGGCAACGTCTGGCCTGGGTACCGCTCGAGCAGCATCCGGTGTGGGTCGACGACGAGCACTTCAACCTCGACTATCACGTTCGCCACATCGCGCTGCCGCACCCCGGCAGCGAGGAGCAGCTCAAGCAGCTGGCGGGCCGGATCATGTCCCAACAGCTCGACCGGGCCAAGCCGTTGTGGGAGATCACCGTCGTCGAAGGACTCACCGACGGCGGGTTCGCGTTGATCTCCAAGACCCATCACTGCATGCTCGACGGGGTGGCCGGCGTCGACCTGATGGCCGTCCTGCTGGCTCCCGCTCCGACCGACGAGATCGAGCCGCCCCCGCCGTGGGAGCCGAGGCCCGCGCCGAACGGTACCGAGCTGCTGGTCAAGGAAGCATCTCGACGGATCAGCCGGGTCCTGGCGAGCGCCACGCACATCAGAGAGATCCCCGGCGACATCGGATCGGTCGTCGGCGATGTCGCACACCGCTTGCGGGCCGTCGGGGCATCCCTCACCTCGGGCTGGTTGGTGCCGGCGGACGCTTCGCCGCTGAACGGGCAGGTCGGACCGAACCGACGCTTCGACTGGCTGCGGTCGGAGCTGTCGGAGGTCAAGACGATCAAGAACCTCCTCGGCGGCACCGTCAACGATGTGGTGCTCGCCACCGTGGCCGGAGGGGTCCGTCGGTTCCTGCTGGAGCATCGCGGGGTGTCGGAGGAGGCCCTGGCCGGGATGGAGTTCCGGGTGATGGCTCCCGTCAGCGTGCGCTCGTCCTCCGGAGGAGGGACCCTGGGCAATCAGGTGGCCATGTGGCTGGTGCCGCTCCCGGTCGGTGAGGCCGATCCGGTGCGGCGGATGGAGATCATCCAGGCCGAGACGGAGCGGCTCAAGGCCACCGATCAGGCGCTCGGGGCGGCGACGATCGTGCGGATGTCGGCCGGCGCCCCGTTGACGTTGGTGTCTCTCGGAGCCCGTCTGGCGGCCAACGCGCGACCGTTCAACATGACCGTCACCAACGTTCCCGGTCCGCAGTTCCCGTTGTACCTGCTCGGTTCCCGGCTCGAGGCCACCTACCCGCTCGTCCCTCTGTGGGAGGGTCATGGGGTCGGTATCGCCCTCTTCAGCTACGCCGGTGGGCTCTTCTGGGGACTGAACGGCGACTACGACCTGATGCCCGACCTGACGGAGTTCGCGGCGACGTTGGGTCTGGCCCTGGGGGAACTCCACGACGCCGCAGCCGACGCGGCCGCTCGGCGAGCCGACGGGGAGGCGGACGAGCGTTCGGCTTCCACGCGCGGCGGCAAGAAGGCCAAGGCGCCGAAACGGCCGCCGCTCGGCACCCGGTGACCGTCCGGTCGTGTCCGGCCCCTAGCCGAAGAACGTACGCGCCGCTTCGTACCGGTCGAACGGGACCCCGCGCGTCTCGGCGCAGGCCTCCTCCAGCGGGATGGGGACGATCTCGTCGCCTCGCAGGGCGGCCATGACCTTGGAGCGTCCCTCGACGGCGTAGTCGGCGGCGGCGACTCCGAGGCGCGTGGCGAGCACGCGATCGAAGGCGGTGGGGCTTCCGCCGCGTTGGATGTGACCGAGGACCGTGACCCGCGTCTCGAACCCGGTTCGGTCCTCGATCGCGTCGGAGATCTGGTAGCTGACCCCGCCGAGACGCTCGAACCCGAAGGCGTCGGTTCGATGCTTGAGCGGCTCGTAGCCCGGCGGCGGGGGGACGCCTTCGGCGACGACCACGATCGAGTAGCGCACGCCGCGGCGGTGACGGGCCTTGAGGATGTCGACGATGTCGTCGAGGTCGTACGGCACCTCCGGGATGAGGATCGCGTCGGCGCCGCCGGCGATCCCCGCGTAGGTGGCGATCCAGCCCTTGGTCCGGCCCATGACCTCGACCACCATGACCCGGTTGTGCGACTCGGCCGTGGTCACGAGCCGGTCGATCGCGTCGCTCGCCACCTGGACCGCCGTGTCGAAGCCGAAACACACGTCGGTGCCGTTGATGTCGTTGTCGATCGTCTTGGGCACTCCGACGATCGGGAGGTTCCCTTCGTCGGCGAGACGCAACGCGGAGTGCAGTGTCCCATCCCCGCCGACGACGACGAGCGAGTCGATGCCGTTCTGGCGGATCGTCGGTTCGCAGCTCGCGTAGCCGTCACCGTGGACGTAGGGGTCCATACGAGAGGTTCCGAGGATGGTCCCGCCCCGCCCCAAGATGCCGCGGACGTCGTCGCGTTCGAGGGGACGGGTCTCGCCGCGCATGAGCCCTTCCCAGCCGTTGAGGATGCCGACGACCTCGGCGTCGTGGACCTCGGTGGCGCGGGTCACGACCCCGCGGATGACCGCGTTCAGACCCGGGCAGTCACCGCCGGCGGTGAGGATGCCGATCACGCTCATGGGGGTTCCTTTCGGGAGGCTCGTCAGTAGAGGAACATCGGTTTGCCCGTCACGTGCCGGACCTTCGGACGGTAGGTGGCGACGTCGTACAGCTCGCCGACGTCGACCCGCTTGACCCCCTCGCCGGTGACGGAGATCGGGACGGCGGTGTAGGTGCCCGATCGGAGCGCCACCATCCTCCCCGAGGATCCGTCGAGGGCCAGGTCGGCGGCCATGACCGCGTAGTTGGTCGCCACCATGAGGTCCAGGGAATCGGGGCGACCGGAGCGGAGGAGGTAGCCGAGCTGCTGGTAGATGATGCCCTGACCCGTCCGCTCCTTGAGGAGAGCCCCGGTGAGCGCCCCGATCCCGCCCAGCTTGCGGTGCCCGTAGGCGTCGGCTTCACCGGACAGGATCATCTCGCCCTCGGTCATCCGAGCGCCCTCCGAGATGGTCATCATCGCGTAGTTGCTCGGATTGGCCGCTTTGTCGGCCAGGAGCATCTCGGCGAGGGCGTCGATGTCGAACGGGACCTCGGAGATGACGGCCCGATCGACCCCGGCGAGGTAGGCCGTGATCAGGGACGTCTCTCCGCTGTAGCGTCCGAAGAGCTCGACGATGGCGATCCGTTCGTGACTCCCGGTGCTGGTCCTGAGGTCGTGGATGTAGCCGACGCCGCGGGTCACGGCGGTGGAGAACCCGATGCAGTAGTCCGTGCCGTGGACGTCGTTGTCCATCGTCTTGGGGATGGCGATGACCGCCACGCCCTCTTCGTGCAGGCGGAGGCCGTACGAGAGGGTGTCGTCGCCGCCGATGGGGATCAGGACGTCGATGCCGAGGGCCTCGACGACGGCCAGGACGTGGTCGGTCAGGTCGAACGGGCCGTCCCCTTCGACCCGGCCGCGGAGGAAGTCGGGCACTTCGCCGGGACGCATCCTGGCCGGATTGGTGCGGCTCGTGTGCAGGAAGGTGCCGCCGGTCCGGTCGATGGTCCGGACGACGGCGGGATCGAGGTGCAGGGTGTTGCGCTCGATGCTCTCCGGGTCGTCGAGATCGATCGAGACGAGCCCTTGCCACCCACGGCGGATGCCGACGACCTCGTGGCCTTCGTGGGCGACCCGGTTGACGACCGCCTTGATGCCGGCGTTGAGTCCGGGGACGTCACCGCCGCCGGTGAGGATGCCGATGCGCATGGGGGATGTGCCTCCTCGTGGTGCCGTGGGCGGAGGATACCTGCGCCGCGGGCGGGCCGATCGGGCCGTCGACGGCGGGGATTCGCGCTCTGGCAGACCGCGTCGAGGCGTGCTTACATGGGTGTAGTTCACATGGGAGGACTTCGATGAGCGACCGCTTCGCGCATCTCCATGTGCACTCCGAGTTCTCGATGCTCGATGGTGCGGCCAGGGTCAAGGACGTCGTCGCGGCTGCGGCCGCCGACGGTCAGCCCGCGGTGGCCATCACCGACCATGGGGTGCTGTACGGCGTGGTCGACTTCACCAAGGCCGCGACCGCCGCCGGGATCAAGCCGATCGTCGGGATCGAGGCGTACGTGACCCCCGGGTCCAGGTTCGATCGACCGCCCCGACGCCAGGACGTTCGCTACCACATGACCCTGCTCGCCATGAACGAGACGGGCTACCGCAACCTCATGAAGCTGGCGTCCCGGGCCTACCTCGAGGGGTTCTACTACAAGCCCCGGATGGATGCCGAGCTCCTCTCCGAACACGCCGAAGGCATCGTCGCCACGTCGGGCTGCCTCGGCGGACACGTCCCCCAGCTCCTCGGTCCCGACGCCACGAACGAAGAGGGCAACACCGCCCAGACGCGCGACTACGCCGCCGCGGTGGCCGCCGCGGGCATGTACCAGGACATCTTCGGGAGAGAGAACTTCTTCATCGAGATCCAGGACCATGGCATCGCCGCGCAGCGGCGGATCATGCCCGACCTGCTCCAGGTCGCCAGGGACGTGGGCGCCCCGTTGCTGGCGGCCAACGACAGCCACTACACCTACGCCCACGAAGCCGATGCCCACGACGCGCTCCTGTGCATCCAGACGGGATCCAATCGCTCCGACCCCGACCGGTTCCGCTTCGACTCTCAGGAGTTCTACCTCAAGTCGGCGGCCGAGATGCGGGCCCTGTTCCCCTCCGACGAGTACCCGGGGGCCACCGATAACACCTTGCTGATCGCCGAACGGGCGGACCTCACGATCGAGTTCGGGAACATCCTCCTCCCGCAGTTCCCGGTGCCCGAGGGCTTCGACGAGGACTCGTACCTGGCCCACCTCGTCGAGGCCGGCGCAAGGGAACGCTACGGAACCGTCGACGCCGCGACCAGGGAACGCATCGACTACGAGCTCCGGGTGATCGCGGAGATGGGCTTCTCGGCCTACTTCCTCATCGTGTGGGACCTCATCAGGCACGCCGCCGAGCAAGGCATCCGGACCGGTCCGGGTCGAGGCTCCGCGGCCGGATCCATCGTGGCGTACTGCCTCGGCATCACCAAGATCGACCCGATGGAGTTCGGGCTCATCTTCGAGCGGTTCCTCAACCCCGGTCGGCGGGAGATGCCCGACATCGACATGGACTTCGACGAGCGGTTCCGGGGCGAGATGATCGAGTACTGCGCCACCAAGTACGGCTCGGATCACGTCGCGCAGATCATCACGTTCTCGACGATCAAGGGCAAGCAAGCCATCCGAGACGCCGCCCGGGTGCTCGGCCATCCCTACAGCCTCGGTGACCGCGTCGCCAAGCAGATGCCCCCGTCGATCCTCGGCAAGGAGGCCACCCTCGACCAGTGCCTCACGGAACCGGACCCGAACGCCGACGGCGTCGTCAAGGATCACTACCAGGCGGCGGCCGGCTTGCGGGAGATGTACGCCTCCGACCCGGCCGTCCGGGAGGTCGTCGACACGGCGCGCGGCCTCGAGGGTCTCCGGCGCCAGGACTCCATCCACGCCGCCGCGGTGGTCATCTCGCCGGTGCCGCTGACCGACATCGTTCCGATCCAGCGCAAGGGCGAGGACGCCGAGGTCGTCACCCAATACGAGATGCACGGCGTCGAGTCCCTCGGGCTCCTCAAGATGGACTTCCTCGGCCTGCGGAACCTGGCGACGATCGAACGTGCCCTCGAGCTCATCGAACGTTCGACCGGCGAACGGATCGACATCGACTCCATCCCGCTCGACGATCCCGAGGTGTTCGCGATGCTCCAGGCGGGAGACTCGATGGGTGTCTTCCAGTTCGAGGGCGGTCCCATGCGGGCGCTCATGCGCAACCTCCGGCCCGACCGCTTCGAGCACCTCATCGCCCTCAACGCCCTGTACCGGCCGGGGCCCCTCGGCGCGGGGATGCACCTCGAGTACGCCGACCGCAAGAACGGGAAGGCCGAGGTGACGTTCCCTCATCCCGATCTCGAGGACATCCTCGCCGACACCTTCGGGATCATGGTGTACCAGGAACAGGTCATGCAGGTGGCCCAGAAGATGGCCGGGTTCTCGATGGTCGAGGCCGACGCGCTCCGCAAGGCCATGGGCAAGAAGATCCCCGCCGTGATGCAGGCCCAAGAGGCCAAGTTCGTCGCCGGGTGCGTCGCCAACGGCCACCCGGAGTCGCTGGGCAAGGAGCTGTTCGGCTTCATCGAGCATTTCGCCGGGTACGGCTTCAACCGGTCGCATTCGGCCGCGTACGCGTACGTCGCGTACCAGACGGCCTGGCTCAAGGCCCACTACCCGGCCGAGTACATGGCGGCACTGCTGACGGCCGTGAAACGCGACAAGGACAAGACCGCCGTCTACCTCCACGAGTGCCGGATCATGGGGATCCCCGTGCTGGTTCCCGACGTCAATCGCTCCGAGTCGGACTTCACCGCCGCGGACGGGACGATCACGTTCGGGTTGTCGGCGGTCCGCAACGTGGGAGAGGCCGTCGTGGAGCTCATCACCCAAGAGCGCGACAAGAACGGACCGTTCACGAGCTTCCAGGACTTCGTCGATCGCGTCGACGTGAACGTCCTCAACAAGCGCACCATCGAGTCGCTCATCAAGGCGGGGGCGTTCGACTCGCTGGGTCATCCACGCAAGGGGCTGCTCGACGCCTCCGTGGCCATGCTCGACGCCACCATCGCCCGCCGCCGGGCCGAGGAGATGGGCCAGTTCAGCTTGTTCGGTGGCGCCGACTCGGGTATCGAACAGGTCGCCATCGAGATCGCCGACGCCGAATGGGACAAGAAGACCAAGCTCGGGTTCGAGAAGGAGATGCTGGGGCTGTACGTGTCGGATCACCCGCTCCTGGGCGTCGAACGGGCACTGGCGACGATGTGCACGACCACGATCCCGGGCCTGTGGGAACGCGCCGACGGCGACAAGGTGTCGATCGGTGGGATCGTCGGTTCGATCACCCGCCGGTACACCAAGGCCGGTGACCCGATGTACTTCTTCACCTTCGAGGATCTGCAGGGGAGCGTCGAGGTGGTGTGCTTCCCCCGAACCGTCGCCGAGCACGGTCCGTTGATCCGGGAGGACGCCGTGCTCGTCCTGACCGGCCGGGTCGACCATCGAGGTGACGACGTCAAGTTCATCGCCCAGTCCGCCCGCGAGCCCGAGCTGTCGGCCACCGAACGGGTCGAACTGACCGTGCCGGCCAACCGGCTCTCGAAGGACATGGTCGGCCGGCTCAAGGAGGTCCTCGCCAACCATCCAGGGTCGGTGCCGGTGTTCCTTCACATGACCTCCGCCGGCGGGGAGAAGGTGCTCAAGCTCGGAGACGATCATCGCGTCGAACCGCGCAGCGCCCTGTTCGCGGAGCTGCGCGAGCTCCTCGGTCCTTCCGCGGTCCGTTAGGGACCCGTGCCGGACGGACGGTCCTCGTCGATCTCGTCGGCGCCGATCCCGAGCAGGAACAAGATGGCGTCCAGGTAGGGGACGCTCACCGCGGTGTCGGCGGCCTCGGTGACCGACCGCTTCGCGTTGAACGCGATCCCCAGTCCGGCCACCGCGAGCATGTCGAGGTCGTTCGCACCGTCGCCGATGGCGACGGTCTGCTCGAGGGGGACGTTCTCCACCTCCGCGACATGGATCAGCAGCTCGGCCTTGCGGCGCCGGTCGACGATGTCCCCACAGAGCCGGCCCGTCAGCCGGCCATCCACGATCTCGAGCTCGTTGGCGAAGGCGTGATCGAACCCGAGGCGGTCGCGGAGGGTGTCGGTGATCCGGCGGAACCCGCCGCTGACGATCGCCGTCGAGAAGCCGAGCCTGCGGAGGGTGCGGACGAACCGGCGTGCTCCGGGCGTCAGGCGCAGGCGGCCCACCACCCGTTCGATCGCCTCGGCGTCGAGACCCTCCAGCAGCGCGACCCGCCGCTGGAGGGCGGTGGTGAAGTCCAGCTCGCCGGCCATCGCCCGCCGCGTCAGATCGGCCACCTCTTCGACCTTGCCCGCCTCCTCGGCGAGTAGGTCGATGACCTCGTCGCGGATGAGCGTCGAATCCACGTCGATGACCACCAGGCGTTTCGCCCGGCGTTCGAGCGCTTCGCGCTGGACCGCCACGTCGACGCCGTGGGACGTGGCCGCGGCGCCGAGGCGGCGGCGGAGATCCTGATCGTCGGCGCCGGCGACGATCAGCTCGTAGCTGATCACCGGCTCGCCCGACAGCCGCCGGATCCGCTCGATGTTGCCCTGGGCGGCGGCGATCGCCTCCGCGATGGCGGCCAGGGCGGACGGAGGGAGGTGCGCGGCGATGACCGTCACGGCATGGCGGCCGAGCGGAACGACCTCGGGGGTCGGAGGGCTGGTCGCCTCGAACTCGATCTCGATGTCCTGTTCCCATCCGAAGAAGAGGAGGTCCCGGAACGCGGCCCGTTCCTTGTCGATGGAGACGACGACGTCGAGGGTGAGACGCCCCATCACGACGAACTGTTCCATGTCGAGCACCCGCGCCTCCTGGCCGGCGAGGATCGACAGCAACCCGGAGGTGATGCCGGGCCGGTCGGGGCCACTCACGTGGATGAGGATGGTGCGGCGTTCGGGCATCGGCGCGCAGCGTAGCGGCCGTCAGGTCCCACGACGCACGAGGTCGACGAGACGCTCGCTGTGGCGAACGAGGGCGCCGAGCTCCACCATCGTCGCCGGTGGCGTGGGCAGCCACGGCACGGTGGTCGGATCGACGCGATAGCGGTTCGAGAACTCCCGTCGGGCCGCCTGCTGGCGGGCCGCCTCCGCCCCCCACCGTCGAAGGTTCGTCTTCAGCGCCGAGCGGAGCTCCGCGTCGGGGACACCTCGGATCGGACGGTCCGCCGCGGTCACCCATTCGGTGGGGAGCGCGCGGTTGAAGAGGACCAGCTCGGGCACCACCTCGACTCCGGTCAGCTCCTCGAAGAACCGGCGGGCTTCCCGCAACGGGGTCGGATCCGACGTGGTGACGACGATCGTCGTGGCGCGCCTGAGGTGCCGCTCGATCGTGCGGGCCCGCGTCCGCAGACCGTCGTACATCGTGCGCAGGTCGAGCAGGAACTCGGCGATCTCCTCGAGGAGCGGGCCGCCCAGGACGGTGTCGGCGAGGCGCAGCATCGGTCGGGCGGTGATGCGGTAGAGGGCTCGTCGAGCGGGGAGGCGGGCACCGGTGAGCCACAGCAGCAGCTTGCCGCCGACGAGATCGCCGGTCCGTCGTGGAGCGAGGAAGAAGTCGATACCGCCGCCCGACGGAGGCGTGTCGACGATCAGCACGTCCCAGGCCCCGGATTCGATGAGCTGGGCCATCTCCTCGCTCGCGGCGAACGCCTGGGCGGCAGGGAAGCGGTCGGCGATCGCTCGGAAGAACGGGTTGTCCAGCAGGCGATCGGCGACGTCGGGCTCCGCGTAGTGATGGATGACGCTCTCCCACGACGCGGTGACGTCCAACATGGCCGCCCACAGGCCCGGATGGTCCGTGACCTCGACCGGCTCGTTCCCCAACAGCCCGACCCCGAGCGCATCGGCCAGCCGCCGGGCAGGGTCGACGGTGAGCACGAGCGCTCGTGCGCCTTCCTCGGCCGCGACGATCGCCATCGCCGCCGACAGGGTGGTCTTGCCGACGCCGCCTGCGCCGGTGACGACGATGGTCCGGGTCCGGTGCGACGTCATCGTTCGGCTCCCAGCTCCTCGGAGAGCCGAGCAGCGACCTCTTCGGGGGTGAGCGTCCCGAAGAGGAACGGCAGCCTGATCCCCTCGGGGAGACGGGCCAGCCATCGACGCTGGTCCTCCACCATGTCGAGGTGCAGGAGCGCCGCGGCGCGGGCAGGGCCGTCGGGGACCTCCGCCAGCCGGTCCCGGTCGACGTCGAGGGGTTCGAGCACCCGGTTGGCGACGATCCGGGAGACCTCGATCGGCGCGTCGGCGTCGAGGTCGTGGAGCGACTCGAGGGTCTCGACGACGGGCAGCTCGGCGGGAGTGGTGACGAGCACCAGGCCGGCGATGGCGGGATCGGCGAGCGTACGACCGATCGACGCCGCTTGCTCCCGGACCGCTCCGGCGGGGACGAGACCGGCGATCGTCTCGGGCGCCCGAAGGTACGAGCGGAGCTGGCCGAGGGCCGGGGCGTCGACGACGACCAGATCCCAGCGGTCCTTCCAGACCTCGTAGACGGGCTTGCCGATCGAGATGATCTCGCGTACCCCCGGGGCGGTGTCGACCAGGAGGTTGAGGGCTCTGGTGAGCTGGCCGGTCGGTGCCATCTTGGGCACGCGGAGCTGGAGCTTCAGGTACTCGTCGAGGGCCCGGGCACGGTCGATGACGACCAAGGAGATGCCGGGACGAACCTGGAGAGGCTCGTAGCCGGCATGGGGGGCCGCCAGGTGTCCGGCGATCCCGACCGGGTCGGTGAGCCCCATGGCGAGGACCTGGAGCCCGCGGCGAGCTGCTTCGATGGCGATGGCGCCCGCGACGGCCGACTTGCCGACCCCGCCCTTGCCCGAGACGATGAGCAGCCGCTTGTCGAACACCCGCGGAGCGTACCTCGCCCGGGAGACGAGTACGCTGCGGCCATCAGCGGCTCAGCGGAGGACGACGTGGCCAAACTCGACGTGGACGAGTTCCTACAGCGGTTCCGGGACCGAGCGAAGGCGGTGGAAGAGCGAGGTATCCCACCCCTGGAAGGCGAGGCCCGTAAGGTCTTCATCGAGCAGGCCAGGCTCGACCACCTCGACTACTCGCTGGTGGGCAGCGCCTCGTGGTCCGTCGAGGACGGCAACCTGGTCCTCCGCATCCCCCTGGCACCCGGTTCCGAGCAGGGAACGGGGACCGGGACCTAGCGTCCGGCAGATCCGTCGTCCTCGGGGTCGTCGATACCCAACGCCGCTCGTTTCGCGGCGGCGCGGCGTTCGGTCGCCAGGCGCCCCAGGGCGTGGTCGCGGTGATCGACGAAGCGCATCGCTCCGGCCAGGATCCGGTGTCCGGCCGTCTCGGCGATCTCCCGATGCATCTGCTGACAGACCCGCCGGTAGTCGGGATGGCCGCCCTCCTGGGTGCGCAGCTCGAGGAGATGGAACGCCTCCCGGACGTTCATCTGCATGGAGAACCTGATCCGGTAGGCGAAGGGCACGACGTACTGGGCGACGTCGGTTCCGAGGGCGTCGACGACCTTCCGGTACAGGTCTGCCGCCGTCGCCATCGCCTCGTCCCAGACCTCGCGGCCCTCGATGTCGTCGATCGCCGCAGGCGTCACGTACCCGTGGTCGGTGGACAGACGTTGCCACTCCAAGGTGAGCATCCGGTGCCGCTGGAGGTCGCGGAAGATCCCGTAGTCGCAGAGGATGTCGAAGCGGTACGCGGAGCGTTCCATCGCCCGCCCCGGCTTGTGGCGTCGGTTCCGGCGATCGCCGACGTACGCCTCGAGGAGCCGCTGCTTGTCTTCGGGGGGCATCCCGGCGACGATCCTCATGAGCTGATCGTCGGGGAGGTTGGTCACCGAGTAGAGGGCGGCCGCGGCGATCTTGTCCTCGGCATCGGGATCCCACTCGACCAGGGTCACCTCGGGCCGAGGTTCGGGTTCGGCGTCGATGGCGGAGGCGATCTCCTGGACGGCCGTGGCCGTGGCGTGCAGGTACTCGCTCCAGGCTCCGCCCCGATCGGGGACGTCGACGCGCCGCATGAACGCCGGGATCACCTTGCGCAGCTCGGTCAGGATCAGGTCGGCATAGGCCCGGACCTCGGCCAGGGGATGGGCGCGCATCCGGATCAGCAGCATCTCGTAGGCCTGCCCCGAGGCGAAGATGCCGACGTTCGACGTGGTGGCTGCCGGCAGCAAGCCACGCAGGTCGTCACACGCCCTGGCCCGGATCGTCGATCGCCACACGAACGACGAATCGCCCTCCTCCTGCGGATGCATCGTCTCGTAGTAAGGAACGATCCTGGTCATCAACGAGGTGTAGGTGTCGAACAGCGAATCCATCGCGGTCACGTAGTCGTCGGCCAGCTCGGAGGCGGCGATCTCCGCGGGGATGTGATAGCGGTACCGGCCCCCGAGGGTGGTGTCGTAGAAGATGTACCGGGTCGACTGCTCGAGGTAGGAGGCCAGTCGGCCCCATTCGAGGACCTTGGTCAACACGTTGGATGCCTGCTCGCACGCGAGGTGTGCACCCCCGAGTTGGGCGACCGAGTCGTCGCCGTACTGGGTGAACACCCGTTCGTACAGGTCCTCCGCGCGGCTCAGCCGCACCGCGGGGTCGTCGCCTTCGAGATGGTCGGCGACGGCGCCGATGCCGATCTCGGGACGGTCGTAGAACTCGTCGAGGAACAAGCGCCGCAGCGATTTGGGGGAACGACTGTACCGGGCGAAGAGCGCGCCCTTGACCACCTCGGGGAGGTTCACGAGGGCGAAGACGGGCCCGTCGACGTTCGTGAAGAACCGCTCCAAGACGAGCCGTTCCTCGGAGGTGAACTCCTCGGGATGGTACGTCGGGGGCGTCGTCGGTGCGGCGGCAGAGGTCATCGGTGCGGGATCACAGGATCGTGGGCCACCGTAGCAGCGCCGGCGACGCCGGACGAAACGTGAACGCCGTCATGTCCGCGCCGCCGGTAACCTCGCTCCATGGTCGTCTTCCTCCGGGTGTTGGCCGGGTTCCTGGCCACCGTCGCCGGCGCGGTCGTGATCGTGCCGATCCTCGTCCTGGTCGATCTCACCTCGGGGGGAACCGGTCTGGGTCTCTGTCCGGGCGGGCTGGCGGCATGCTCCAACGGGTACTTCACCGGCCCCGAGCTGTTCGGGCTGTTGACCCTGGCCCTCTTCGTCGTCGGAGGCGCCCTGGCCGTCACCCTCCGGGTGCTGCGCTCCGTGGAACGTCGCGGCGGCAGGGTCAGTGCGCCTCGCTGATCGCCTCCGCCGAGGTGAGGTCCTCCAACTCGGGCGGCGTGAAGGTCAACACGACGTAGATGCCGATCATGATTGCCGTCGCCCCGAGCCATCCTCGCCCGTCGAGCCGCTCGCCGAGGACCACGGCGGCGGTCGCCGCCGCGAAGACCGGTTCGAGCCCCAGCACGATGGCGGTCCGGCTCGGACCGATCACCGTCTGGGCACCCACCTGCAGGAGGAACGCTCCGCCGCTGATGACGAACCCGGTGAGCACCAAGGCGCCGACGACCTCGCGTGGCGGCAACGGGAACCCCTCCACGAAGACGGACGTGACCGAGGCGGCGATGGCGGTGACGAAGAGCTGCACGCCGGTGAACTCGACGACGCCGTGACGGTGGGCGTACCGGGAGAGCGTCACGATGTGGGCCGCGAACGCGATCGCGCACAGGACGGTCAGCGCGTCGCCGGGGAGCAACCGGAACCCTTCGCCCACGGTCAGCAGCGCCAGCCCGACCATCGACAGCATCGCTCCGGCGATGGTGGCCATCGGCGGTGTGGTGCGTCGCAGGGCGGCCGCCAGCAGCGGTGTGAACACCACGTACAGGCCGGTGATCAACCCCGAGTTCGACGCGGTCGTGGACGCCAATCCCGAGGTCTGGGCGGCGTACCCCAGGAAGAGGAACATGCCGGCGATCATGCCGTCGCGCCACACGGCTCGATCGCGGGGCAACGAGATGGCGAAGAGCAGCAGCGCTCCGAGCAGGAACCGCCAGCCGACGAAGGCGAACGGCGGCAAGGTGGCGATGGCGCCCTTGATCACGACGAAGCTCGCCCCGAACAGGAACGCGGCGAGCGCCAGACCGAGATGCGCGGATCGACGGGACATGACGGCGCACGCTATCAGGCGGCGCCTTCGGGCGGTCCCGTCGCGCTCCCCACCGCGGACCGGTACCGTGTCGATCATGTCCGACGACGCGACGACCTCGGAGCCCGTACCGCTGCGGGAGCGGCTTCCCGACTATGTCGTGGTGTTCGGCATCGGCCTGGTCGCCGCCGCCGTCGTCGGAGGGGTGATCTCGGCCGTGTCGACCGCCTCGGTCGCCGACGGCATCGGCTACACGATCATCCTGCTGGGGGTCGTGTTCCTCCTCGCCGGGGGAGCGACCGGTGGGGGATACACCAGCCTCGGGATGGGAGCCGTGGGAGCGATGTTCGGAGCCCGGAGGTTCGACGACGGTGACGGCGCCGGCAGCGACGTCGGAGCTCGCCGCGAGGCGCCCGATCCGTACGAGCGGCTCCGGCGTGGTCTTCGGCCCGAGGCCAACCCGCGGGCGTTCTGGCAGGTCGTCGCCGGGATCGGCTACGTGGCGATCGGGCTGCTCGTCGTGATCCGATTCGGGGTCGCCTGAGCCTCAGCCGAGGCGGCGGCTCAGACCGAAGGCGGCTCCGATCAGGACGGTGACCGTGCCGGCCAGCAACAGCCACGGGCCGGCGCCGGGACTGGCCGGGATCCCGACGGCGGTCAGGTCGCCGGCGGCGGCATAGGCGTCGACCACCTTCTGGGCGGCGAAGATGGTCGCCACCGCGGCGAGGATCGACACCAGCAGCGCCGCCCACGACACGAGTCCTTCCCGGCGGTCGCCGGTGACCACCGCCAAGGCGATCCCGACGACCAGGACCGCCGCCGGCCACGCGGCTCCCTCGACGCCGTCGATCCTCGCGCTCGTCGGCACGACCAGATAGGCCGTACCGAGCGACGCCGCCGCGAGCGCTGCGCCGGCGACGATGAGGAGGCGAGCGGGATGCACCGTCAGGCTCCGGCGCCGGTCGTGACGTCCCTGGCGACCAGGAACAGGCCGTGAGCCTCGGCGACCACTCCCTCCGACGACGTCATCCGGGCCGACATCACCAAGCGGCTGCCGCGGCGCTCCAGCAACGTTCCCTCCAACGAGAGGACCTCGTCCATCGGGGCGGGTCGTCGGTACTTGAGCTCGAGCTTGGCGGTCAACACCAGCACCTCCTCGTGCAGCATCGCCGTCCACGCCAGCGTCTCGTCGAGGGCCGCCGCCACGATCCCCCCATGCAGCACGCCGTCGAAGCCCCGGTGATCGGGACGCGGCCGGAACGTCGCTTGGACCCTGCCGTCGTCGGTGGGGGTGAAGTCGGCCAGTCCGAGGCCGATGGGGTTCTCGGCACCGCAGCCGAAACAGCCTTCGTAGCCGCCCTTGAGACGTTCGATGCGCGCCACCATCTCCGGCGGACGGGTCATGTCGCCTCGATGTGGGCGATGCCGTCGTCGACCGAACGGACCGTGGCGATCGACTCGATCCGCCAACCGTGTCGGGCGAGACGGTCGCGACCCCCTGCGTAGGCCTTCTCGATCACGAAGCCGTAGCCGACCACCTCGCCGCCGGACTCGATGACGATCTCGCCCAGGGCTTCTGCGGTGCGGCCGCCCGACAGGAAGTCGTCGATGATGAGCACCCGCGAGCCCGGCGGGATCACGTGACGGGCGACCTCCACCCGGTACTCGACGCCCTTGGTGGGCGACACGACCTCCCGGGCGAACGAGTAGCGGTCGCCCGTGCCGAGGTACTTCTTGGCGTAGATCACCGGCACATCGAGCTCGAAGGCGGTCGCCAGCGCCGGAGGGATGCCGGAGGCCTCGGCGGTCAGGATGACGTCGGGGAGGTCCGCCACGAAGCGGGCGGCGAGGTCGCGACCGGCGCTGCGGATGACCGCAGGCTCGACCCGATGGTTGAGGAACTCGTCGACCATGATGAGTTCCCCTTCGACCCTGGCGCGATCGGCGATGAGCTCGGGGAGGTCCACGGGGACATCGTACCCGGTACCATGCCGCCGATGTCCGACCTCGCCGCCGTGCCTCCCCAAGACGTTCGCCTCCGGGCGGCCGAGATCCTGCGTCGTCTCGAGACGCTCTACCCCGAAGCCCACACCGCATTGCACTATCGCGACCCGTGGCAGTTGCTCGTCGCCACCGTGCTGTCCGCGCAGACGACCGACGAGAACGTCAACAAGGTGACCCCGGTGCTGTTCGCACGCTGGCCGACACCGGAGGATCTCGCCCATGCCGACCCCGAGGAGGTCGAGAAGGTCGTCTACTCGACCGGGTACTACCGGCAGAAGACGAAGTCGATCATCGGCCTGGCGCGGGCGCTCGTCGAACGTTTCGACGGTGAGGTTCCGGCCGATCTCGATGAGCTCGTCACGCTGCCCGGCGTCGGCCGGAAGACCGCCAGCGTGGTCCTCGCCGAGGCGTTCCACCAGCCCGCCATCGCCGTGGACACCCACGTCAAGCGGGTCGCGAACCGCCTGGGGCTGACCGCATCGTCCGATCCCGTCAAGATCGAACGGGACCTCAAGGCGTTGTTCCCGCGGGAGACCTGGGCGGGGATCTCCATGCGTTTCATCCGCTTCGGTCGCGAGTACTGCGACGCCCGCAAGCCGCGCTGCTACGTCTGTCCGCTGGCGGACCTCTGCCCGTACCCGGACAAGACACCACCACCGGAGTGACGGCGAGGGGTCCCTCCACCCGTCGTCACGATCGGGAGATCCTCCGCCTCGCCGTTCCGGCTCTCGGGGCGCTGGCGGTCGATCCCCTCGTCTCGTTGGTCGACACGGCGTTCGTCGGCAGGCTCGGAGCGGAGGCGCTCGCGGCGGTCGCCCTGGCCGGTGCGGTGTTCGCGATCTCGTTCGCGCTCTTCAACTTCCTCGAGTACGGCGTCACTCCGTACGTCGCGGCGGCCTTGGCGGCAGGGAACCGTCGACGGGCGGGGCGTTTCGTCCTCGGCGCGTTGATCGTCGGCGTCGGGGCGGGGACCGTCGTTGCCGTGGCGGTGGCCGGCGCCGCCGTCTGGATCCTGCGGACCCTGGGGGCCGGGCCTGAGGTGATCGACGCCGCCGTGTCGTACCTCCGCATCCGGGCGGTCGCCCTTCCCGCCGTGATGGTGGCGATGGTGGGTCACGGCGCGTTCCGGGGCGCCCAGGACACCCGCACCCCCATGGTCGTGACGGCCGGCTTCAACCTCGTCAACGTCCTGGCCGACCCGTTGCTCATCTTCGGGCTCGGCATGGGGGTCGTCGGCGCCGCGGTCGCCACCGCGGTCGCGCAGGTGTTCGGCGCCGCCTGGTTCCTTCTGCTCATGGTCCGCTCGGAGGTGCTGTCGATCCGGTGGGTCTGGCCCGGTCGTGACGCCCTGGCGCCGCTGTGGGGGGCGGGGCGGGCACTGGTCGTTCGGACCGGCGCGTTGCTGGCGACCCTCACGATCGCGACCGCGGTCGCGGCGAGGGTGGGCACCGCCGCCGTCGCGGCCCATCAGATCGCCATGCAGCTCTGGCTCTTCCTCGCCCTGTCCCTCGACGCTCTCGCCATCGCGGGCCAGGCGATGGTCGCCAAGGCGCTCGGCGAAGGTGCACGGTCCGAAGCGAAGTCGATCGCCGACCGGCTCCTCCTGTTCGGCGGTGCGGCCGGGACCGTCCTGACCGTCGCGTTGTTGGCGGTGCGTCCGTGGTTGGGAGGATGGTTCACGACCGACGCCGGCGTGCTGAGCGCCTTCGCGGCCATCTACGGGTTCCTGGCGCTGATGCAGCCCCTCAACGGGCTCGTCTTCGTGTGGGACGGTGTCGCCATCGGTGCGGAGGCCTACGGGTTCCTGGCGGTCGGGACGGTCGCTGCCGGGATCGTCGCCGTCGGTCTGCTCGCCCTCGTCATTCCCCTGGGGCTGGGCTTGGCGGGGGTGTGGTGGGCGATCGTGGCGATGATGGTGGTGCGGGCGGTGTTCCTGGCGTGGTGGCACGTGCACGGCCCCCTCGCCTCCTGACGAGATCGATCCCACGGGTCTCGGGGAGCGCGAGCGCCAGGAAGATCGAGACGGCGACGCCGACGCCGAGGACGACGACGGTCGCAGGCAGCCCGATGCGGTCGATGAGGATCCCCCCGACGATGAACCCGAAGATGCTCCCGAGCACCGAGACGTTGGTGATCCACGCTCCCGCGGTGGCTCTCACCCGGGTGGGGAACAGCTCGGCGCGTTGGGCGCCGAAGGACGGGGTCAACATGGTGGCGCCGAGGGTGGCGAGGAAGATGGCCGGGGCCAGGAACCAGCCGGAATCCAACAGATAGAACGCCACGCCGCCCGCCAATCCGATCCCGAGGGCGGTCGCGGTCGCGACCCGCCGTCCCGCGCGGTCGGCGAGGCGCCCGCCGACGACGAGCCCGACGGTGCCGACACCGGAGAACACGATCAGCAGGAACCGCGCCGCTCCGGCATCCCAGCCGAGATCGTTGATGAGCCGTTCGAGCACGAAGTCGAACGCCGGCGATGAGAACGCGGCGACGAAGAACCCGATCGCCGCCATGGGCCAGAAGTGCTTGCCGAGTCCCATCCCCAGGGCCTTGACGAACGGGATGGGCTTGCCCGGCCGGAACGCTCGCGACTCGGGGAGGAACCGATTGAGCATCGGGAACAGCAACAGCCCGAGGCCGGTGAGGGCGAACAGGACCCGCCAGGCCTCGGGGGACTGCTCGGCGATCGGAAGCAGGAGGAGGCCGGTGCCGACCCCGAGCGATCCGGCCAACCCGTACACGCCGATCCCGTAGGCCCGGACGGGAGCCGTCAGCTCCTCGGCGAGGAGGACCACTCCGAGACTGGCCACGGCCACGACCGACAGGCGCACGAGGGACTGGGCGACCACGTAGACGGCGGTCGTCGGAACGAACGCCGTCGCCAGACTGGCGGTGACCAGCAGCAGGTACGCCATCAGCAGCGGCCGTCGCCGTCCCGACCGGTCCGCCAGCATCGAGAAGACCAAACCGACCAGCGACACGGCCCGCACGATGGCGAACACGAGGCTCATCTGGCCTTCGGTCAGGTCCAGCGTGAGCCTGGCGTAGGGCAGCGTATGGGCCATCTGGGCGCCGCCGTAGCCGACGACGAAGCCGACGATACCCATCAGGAACAGGATCCGGCGGTCGGAGACCTGCAGGGGGACGACGGGTCGGAAGAGGGAGGGGAGCGGCATCGGCGGTCCGTGAGCATACCCCCAGCCGAGGCGGAAACCCGGGAACACTCGGACCGCCGTTACCGTTGTCGTGTCGTAACGATCGTCCGGACCGGAGGGACCTGTGGATCCAGCGATACTGATCGCCGCCGTCTTCGCCGGCGCGGCTTCGTTCATCTCGCCGTGTGTCCTGCCCCTCATCCCCGGCTACGTGTCGTTGATGTCTGGATACTCGATGAAGGAACTGTCCGACGGCGACGTATCCATGAGCAGGGTGGTCGGCTCCACCGCCTTGTTCATCGCCGGGTTCTCGATCGTGTTCGTGGCCCTCGGGGCGACGGCGACGAGCCTGTCTCGGTTCCTGCAACAGACGGTGTTCACCCAGATCGCCGGGTGGATCGTCATCTTCATGGGGATCTTCATCGCCGTCACCGCGGTGTGGACCCCGTCGTTCCTTCTCCCGGTCATGCGGGAACGTCGCTTCGAGATGCACAAGGCCCGCCGCTTCGGGGCGTTCGCCCCGCCGCTCATGGGCATGGCGTTCGCCTTCGGCTGGACGCCTTGCATCGGACCGTTCCTCGCCACCGCCCTGACCCTGGGCGCCAGCTCGGACACCGTCGGGCAGGGCATGATCGTCCTGTTGTTCTACTCGATCGGTCTCGGGATCCCCTTCCTCGTGACGTCCTTGGCGCTGGCCAAGGCCTTCTCCGCGTTCGATTGGGTCAAGAAGCGCCTCGTCCCCATCACGGTGGTGTCGGGGTTGTCGCTGTCGGTGTTCGGGGTGCTCCTCGTGACCGGGCAGATCAGTGCCTTGTCGAGTTTCTTCTCCGAGCTCATGTTGCGACTCGGGCTCGATCGCTTCGCGTCGGTCTGAGGGCGGGTCCCCGGGAGCTTCCCGGTCGCGTCGGCCTATCGTTCCCGCGATGCAGGTGTCCCTGACCAGAGACGAGTTCGTCGCTCTCGCCGAGACGTACCGGATCGTTCCGGTGGCGATGGAACTGCTCGCCGACCGAGAGACCCCGGTGGCGGTGTTCGAGAAGCTCGTCGGTGACGGCGACGGTTTCCTGCTCGAGTCCGTCGAAGGCGGTGAGCGCTGGGCCCGGTGGTCCTTCGTCGGTTGGGACCCCATGTTCGTCCTCGAAGGCCGCGGCGACCGCACCGTCGTCCACGGCGACGGCCCGGAGCTGGATCCCGCGATCGCCCCGCTCGATGCGCTCGAGCGGCTCGTCGACGAGATGACCACCCCGGACCCGGTCGTCGCCGGCCTCGGACCGTTCGTTCCTCCGTTGCATACCGGCGCGGTCGGCTATCTGGGATACGACATGGTGCGGGCCATCGAGCACCTCCCCAACCGTCCTCCCGACGACCGTGACCTCCCGGACATGTTGTGGTTGTTCGTCGGGGCGATCGCCGCCTTCGACCGTCTCCGGGACGCGGTGGTGCTGATCCGCAACGTCCCCGTCGGTGGCGATCCGGCTGGGCGCTACGACCGGGCCGTCGCGGCGCTACGCGCCGACGCGGCGAGGCTCGGGGCTCCCCGGTCCTACACGGTGCGGTCCCGGCCGGGGTTCACCGATCGGCCGGCGGTGCGAGCGAACATGACCCGCGACGAGTTCGAAGCGGGCGTCGAGAAGGCCATCGGGCACATCGCGGCGGGCGACGCGTTCCAGATCGTCCCGTCCCTCCGGCTCGAGGTCGATCACCCGGGCGACCCCTTCACGACCTACCGGGGCTTGCGGCTCGTCAACCCGTCGCCGTTCATGTTCTTCATCCGTCACGGCGAACTGGCGATCGCCGGCTCGTCCCCCGAGCTCATGACCAGGATCCGCGACGGCGTCGTCTACTCCCGCCCGATCGCCGGGACGCGGCCCCGCGGCGCCACCCCGGACGAGGACCTGCGTCTCGAGGCCGAGCTGCTCGCCGATCCGAAGGAACGGGCCGAGCACGTCATGTTGATCGACCTGGCCCGCAACGACCTCGGTCGGGTGTGCGAGTTCGGGTCGGTCGCCGTCGACGAGCTGATGGTCATCGAGCGCTACTCCCACGTGATGCACATCGTCTCGGGGATCTCGGGACGGCTCCGGCCAGGCGTCGGTCCGGTCGAGGTCCTCCGTTCGACGTTCCCCCACGGCACCGTGTCGGGTGCCCCGAAGGTCCGGGCGATGGAGATCATCGACGAGATCGAACCGACCGCCAGGGGTCCGTACGCGGGCGCGGTCGGGTACGTCGACTTCTCCGGCAACCTGGACACCGCCATCGCCCTGCGAACGCTCGTCGCCTCCGGTGGCACGGCCTGGGTCCAGGCCGGGGCGGGAGTCGTCTACGACTCGGACCCCGCCAAGGAGTACGAGGAGTGCCTCGCCAAGGCCGCGGCGGTGCTCGCTGCGGTGCGCGGGATCGAGGCCGAGTGATGGCATCGATCGCCGAGGACTACCACCGGTTGCGGGAGTCGGTCGGTGCCGTCGACGACGTGTATCGAGCGGTATCGATCGTCGGTCCCGACGCCCGCCGGTTCCTGCACGGGGTCCTCTCCGCCGACATCGCCTCGGCGCCGCCAGGGACGGTCCTGCGCTCGCTCCTGCTCACCCCCAAGGGACGGCTCGTCGCCCACCTTCGGGTCGCGGTGGGCGACGAACGCATCGTCGCGATCACCGATGCCGCCGCCGCGGACGACATGGTCGAGATCCTCGAACGGTTCCGCTTCCGGGTCGACGCCAGGATCGTCCCCATCGACGGGACGAGCACGCTCTTGTGCGGCCCCGCGATCGCCGACATCTGCGACGTGGCGCCCGCCCGGTGGCGGGACGAAGGCGACCGTTTCGTCGTCGACATCCCGGGGGTGCATCCCGGAGCTCGCCGGGTCCTCGTGGTGGGGACGCGGCCCGACGTTCCGCGGGTCGACCCCGGCGCCTACGCGGCGGTCCGGATCGAGGACGGGGAACCGGTCAGTGGCGTGGACGTCGACGAAGGGTCGATCCCTCACGAGACCGGTCTCGTGACCGGCGCCGTCTCGTTCACGAAGGGCTGCTACCTCGGTCAGGAGCTGGTCTCCCGGATCGAGACCCGAGGTCACGTCAACCGGGCGTTGCGAGGGATCGTCGCCGCCGAGCGGACGCCGATCGCCGCCGGCGCGACGGTCCAGGGTCCCGAGCGCGACCTCGGCGTCGTCACGTCCAGCGCGGTCTCGCCCGAACGGGGAGCGATCGGGATGGCCCTGGTCCGCGTGGACGCCGGTCCGGGAACCGAGGTGACGTTGCAGGGACCCGGCGGGTCCCGGACGGGGATGATCGTCGCGTTGCCGATGCGTTGATCGGACCGCCGGAACCTCTTTCGGTCTCCCTTACAGTCCTCGAACAGATCGTGCCGATACTGTGTGCAGAACGTACGAGGAGACCATGACCGGCAAGGGAACGATCCTGCTGATCGAAGACGAGCCCGACATCGCGGATCTGCTCCGCATGTACCTGGAGAAGGACGGGTTCCGTCTCGTCCATGCCGCCTCGGGAGAGGATGGACTGCAACGGCTCGACGAACGCGACCCGAGGGTGGTGCTCCTCGACATCGGGCTTCCCGGGATCGACGGCATCGAGGTGTGCCGGCGGATCAGGTCGACCTCCGACGTCCCGGTCATCATGCTCACGGCCAGGGATTCCGAGATCGACAAGATCGTCGGTCTCGAGATCGGCGCCGACGATTACGTGACGAAACCGTTCTCGCCGCGCGAGCTCGTCGCCAGGGTCAAGGCCGTGCTCCGCCGCAGCGAGGAACGGCCCATCGTTCCCAAGGTCATCGAGCTCGGTGGTTTCACGATCGACAGCGGACGTCGCGAGGTCGTCACCCCGTCGGGCGAGGTGATCCGCCCGACGGCACGCGAGTTCGACCTCCTGTGGTACCTCGCCGAGCACCGCGGTCTCGTCCTGTCCCGGAACCAGATCCTCGAAGCCGTGTGGGGGTACGACTACTTCGGCGAGACACGCACCGTCGACGTCCACATCCGGCAGCTCCGCAAGAAGCTCGAAGGGATCCCGATCGAGACCGTGTGGGGCGTCGGTTACCGGCTCGGCGACTGATGCAACGCAAGATCCTCCTCGGGGCGCTGGTGGTGGCGTTGGTGACCCTGGCGATCGGCGTCGCGACGATCGCGGTCGTCCAACGATCCGTCCGAGACCAGGCCCAGGACGAGCTCTTCCGCCAGGCCGAGGCGACGGCCACGTTCATCGAGGAGGAGCTGGGCGACCTGGACCTGAGCCCCGGCTCGGGAGCGCTGAGGAGGATCCCGAAGCTGAGGGAACAGGTCGCCCGTGTGCTTCGCACCGCGAGGATCGTCGGCGGCCACGACATCGTCGAGGCGGCGATCCAGCTCCCCAACGGCCGGACCACGGCTCTCGTGGCGGACCCGCAGCTCCTCACCAGGATCCCCGCCGGCGTCGACGAGCGCAGCGCCCTCCGCCTCGACGTCGACGGCACCCCCATGCTGGTCACCGTTCGGAGGATCGCGCTGGCGTCGGACGCGGAGCTGATCGTCGCCATCGGACGGAGTGAACCGCTGCTGCCCGTCCGCTTCGTGACGCGGTCCCTGCTCCTCGCCCTCGGTGTGGGCGCGGCGCTGGTGATCGGCTTCGGCGTGTGGTTCTCGACGGTGACCGGACGTCGACTGCGGGGACTGGAGACCGCCTCGCGACGGATCGCCGCCGGCGACCTGTCCGCTCGAGCGCCGATCGACGGGGACGACGAGATCACCGAGGTCTCCGAGGCCTTCAACGAGATGGCCGACCAGCTCGAACAGGCGCGCCGCCGGGAACGTGACTTCCTCATGAGCGTCGGTCACGATCTGCGGACCCCGCTGACGGCGATCCGCGGCTACGCCGAAGCTCTCGATGCCGGTGATGTCTCCGACGAGGACCTCGAGCGAGTCGCCACCGTGCTGCACACCCAGACCGATCGGCTCAGCCGGCTCGTCGAGGACCTGATGCTGCTGGCCCGGCTGGAAGCCAGGGAGTTCACCCTCCGGCCCGAACGCGTCGACCTGGCGGCCCACGTCAAGGAGATCGCCGAGACGTACCGGGGGCGGATCGACGCCGCCCGGATCCGGCTCGTGCTCGACCTCACAGACGTGGGCGAGGTCGTGGTCGATCCGGATCGGATCGGCCAGATCCTCGCCAACCTCCTCGACAACGCGATGCGCTACACCCCCGAGGGCGGCACGGTGACCGTGGGTCTCGCGCCGACCACCGCCGGCGTGGCCCTGACGGTGACCGACAGTGGACCGGGCATCGACCCGGAGGATCTTCCCCGGGTCTTCGATCGGCTCTACGTCGCTCAGCGGTACCGCCCCGTCCGTCCCGAGGGCTCGGGTCTGGGGCTGTCGATCGTCAAGGAGCTCGTCGACGCCATGGGGGGTTCGATCTCGGTCGACAGCGCACCGGGTCGAGGAACGTCGGTCGGCGTGACCATCCCGACCGCCTGAGGAACCCGACCGACGATCCCGGCCCGTCGCCGATCCGGCATGGCCCCCTACCGACAGGCGCCCCTCTAGCCTCGCCGTCGGCATGCGACCGCTCCTCCCCACCGTCGTTCTCCTCGTCGCCGTGATCCTGTCGGCATGCGCCGACCCGGCCCAGGGCCGGTACGGAGCCGACCTGTACGGGGTCACCTGCGCACGGTGTCATGGACCGGATCTGGAGGGCGGGATCGGACCCGCCATCGGGCCCGGATCGAACGCCGCGACCGCGCTGACCGACGAGCAGATCCGCGGCGTCATCGAGATCGGGCCCGGGGCGATGCCGTCGTTCCGTCGCCTCGACGACGACCAGATCGACAGCCTGGTCGCGTATCTCCGGGCCCGGCAACGACGCTGAGGAGGCGTCGGAGCCCATCGCAGCGTCCTACCATCGGCCGATGCTCCAACCCATCGTCGACGCCTCCAAGCGGCGAGCGGAACGGGCCGCCGGGTCGCTCGAGCGTCTCCGTCGCGACGCGGCCGCGGCCCCGGAACCCCGGTCGCTGGTCACGGCCCTGCGCGAACCGGGCCTGTCGGTGATCGCCGAGGTCAAGCGGCGTTCGCCGTCGGCGGGACCGCTCGCCGAGCGGCTCGACGCCGCAAGCCAGGCGATCCGCTACATGGAGGGGGGCGCAGCCGGGGTGTCGGTCCTCACCGAACCCGACTTCTTCGACGGATCCCTCGACGACCTGCGGGCGGTCCGCGGCGCGATCGACCGTCCGGTGCTCCGGAAGGACTTCATCTTCGATGCGGCCCAGATCTTCGAGGCGCGGGCCGCCGGAGCCGACGCGGTGCTGCTGATCGTCGCTCTCCTCGAACCCGCGCAGCTCGTGGACCTGCTCGCGGCCGGCGACGAAGCCGGCGTCGAGGCGCTGGTCGAGGCCCACGACGAACGGGAGGCCGGCATCGCCGTCGAGGCCGGGGCCCGGATCGTCGGCGTCAACAACCGCGATCTCCGCACGTTCGTCACCGACCTCGCCGTCGCCGAGCGCGTCGCCAGGGCGCTCCCATCCGCCCTCGTGAAGGTCGCGGAGTCCGGGGTGTCCGACCTCGACGGCGCCCGCCGGATGGCGGAGGCCGGCTACGACGCCATCCTCGTCGG
>JALVQZ010000139.1 GCA_027036355.1 Acidimicrobiia bacterium
CGGAGGCCTCGGATCCGTCTCCTGCGTCGATGACGATCGCGGGGAAGGACGCCAGGCCGGCCGCACTGGTCTGGACGTCCACGTAGATGGGACCGCCGGGGAGCGCCCCGGCGTCGATGCCGACGAACGCACCGTCACCGCCGAAGGCGTCGTGGGCGAGAGCGAACCGGTCGTCGGCGTGGATCCCGGCCCGCTGGTAGGTCGCGGCGACCCGGGACGCCTGCTCGACGGCGGCGGCCCGCAACGACCCGATCGAACAGCCCGGTGCGCTCGATCCTCCGTCGACGGCGAACCCGTCGACGATCTGGATCGACGCCGGCGGTCCGATCGCGGCCGCGACCTCGTCGGAGCCGACGGCCACGCCGGGTCCGTCGGCGAGGGTGAATTCGGGGAGATCGAAGTCGATCTCGACGTACCGCCACAGCTCCTCGCGTTCGGAGGGCATCGACGAAGCGGCGAACCGTTCGTAGGCTTCGGTTCGACGCCTGCGCATCCAGTCCGGGTCGGACTCGAGCATGCGTTCCATCGTCGATCTGTCGAATCCAGGCACGGGATGTTCCCTCGTCGGCGGCCCCGGGAGCTTACCGATTCGGCTCCTCCTATCCGTAGCCCCGTCCATGGTCGCTCGGTACGGTGACCGCCGAGCTAGCGTTCCGGCTCTCGACCGGACACTCCCCCACGATCGAGGAGTCCTCACCCATGTTCAGAACCGTGCTGGCCGCGCTCGTGGCGACGATCACGCTCGTGTCCGCCCCGGCCGCCAACGCCGCCGTCCGGCCCGCCGACGCGGGTCCACGGGCGACCACCACCTTGTTGCTGCCTTCCTTCCCGATCAAGACGACGAGCTTCCGCTACGTCGATAGTTGGGGGGCACGTCGATCCGGAGGGCGACGCCACAAGGGCACCGACATCCACGCCCCGAAGGGAGCACCGGTCGCGGCCGTGGCCGACGGGGTCGTCACCCGGATGAAGTGGCATCGACTGTCGGGATGGATGATCGAGGTCACCCATCCCGGCGGCTGGTCGTCGGTGTACCTGCACCTGAACAACGACACTCCCGGCACCGACGACGGCGAGGGCGGTCCCGCGGCGGCGTACGCGCCGGGGATCGAGATCGGCAGCCGGGTGGAGGCCGGGCAGGTCATCGCGTACGTGGGCGACTCCGGCAACGCCGAGCACACCGTCTCCCACGTGCATTTCGAGATCCGCTTCGATGGGGAGCCGGTGAACCCGTATCCGTTCCTCGAGAGCGCCCGGATCCGCCATCGCCTCTTCGTGACGTCCGCCCCCACTCCGTCCTGACCTACCGAACCAACGCGACAGCACGGTCAATCGTCGAGGGAGAGCCCCCAGATCCGATCACCGTCACGCGAGCCGGGGAGGAGCCCCGCGAGATGGAACACGAGTCCGACGGCGAAGGCGACGAGCCATGGGACACCGAGCCAGAGTCCCAAGGCTCCGACCATCACGCCGAGCGCCGCCGGGATCAGCGGACCTCCCAGAGCCACGAGCCTCGTGTTCGTCGAATCCGGGAACTCCACCCACATCGCCAATCCCCAGCGATGACCGACGCGGACGCTGCTCTCGTCACCGCATGTTCTCCAATAGAACACCGCATGACCGATCTCGTGAACGGCCGAACCCACGATCAACCCGCAGCCCAATCCCAAGACGCCGGCAACGAAGCCGCCGTCGAGGGCCAGAGAAGCCAGAACCGAGCTCAGGATCAGGGATCCGACCACCGGAGCCTGAGCTGCGAAGAGTTCCGCCGCCAGTCCCCGCAGACTCGATGCCGTTATCACACCACTCATGCCGCTGTCGCCGACCTCGACCCCATGGACCAAGCCCAGACCGTCCATGCGCCGGCGACGGCAAGACCCGGTAGCGGGCCGAGGCGCTCGATGAGCCAGGCCGTCGCTCCACCCACGGCGAGGGATGCCACCGAGGCCAGCGCCGCGGTGGCAGCCATGGTCATGAGATCGCTCTTCCGATACGGGACGAGCCGGCCCGCCACCGCCGCCGCTCCCGTCACGACCATCCACCCGGCCGCGATCGATGCCGGCGACGGTGAGACCCCAGGAGCCGGATCGCCGAACAGCCACAACGCCCATGCGGCGATCACGACGACCACCAGCATGCCTGCCGCGCTTCGCGCCCAGCTCCATCGGCGAAGCGCAGCCGATTCGTCGAACGGCGAGACAGCGACGATCCAGCGGATCTCGAGAAAGCCCCCGAAGTTCGACAGGACAACGACCCCACTGCCAACCACGGCGGCCCACACGACGAGCTGGAGGGTGAGGCCGAGGCCGATCAGGCCCGCGAACTGCACGAGCGCCACGAGCAACACCGCGAATGCGAGCGCCGCTGCTCGGTTGGCGGGCTCACGCAGAAGCGCGCGCACGCCATCGACCGCAACGGCGATGGACGCCGAGGAGACGTTCAGGGGTCGGCGTCGTCTCGGGCCCAACCCGACCTCGAGGACCGATCGACTCGTCAATGAGGCGGCGGCCAGCCACACCACGAGCCCGCTCCCGATCGTCATCCCTCCGAGGACGAGGGCCGCAGGTGTCGGCAGGGCCGGAAGCCCTGCCATCCACGAAGGCAGCAGACGGCCTTGGACGAGGATCTCCGCGAGCCGGAAGACGAGAGCCAGCGCCGTTCCCAACAACACGACCGACGCAACCGCCCGGGACGTGAACATCGAGGCCGTCAACCGAACCCCGACCTCTTCGACGAGCGCCGACACCGCTCCAACCCAAACCACGATCGCCACCATCCACAGCAGTGCCTCGACGACGGGGAAGTCCCGAACCATCGAAGCGAAGACGACCAGTGCGGTGCCCCCGAATCCGACAGAGATGGCGGCCCCGACAGCGAACTCGGGCACGACGGCCACGATCGCCCGCCGGAGACGGCCCAGCGGCGCCAGCCCCAAGAGAAGACGCAGCTCCCTCCCGATCACGTCGAAGGCCAATACGCCGACCCGGACGACGACCGCCACCATCAGGAACGAGGCCAGCAGGCTCGTCGAGATCGTCGCTACCATGGCAGGGTCGTCCCGGAGTGGTTCGAAGAACCCTCGTAACGGCGCCCAGAGGTAGACCCACAGCCCGGTGGCAGCCAGAGGGATCGCTCCGAGCACGGCGAGGGCACCGACACGACCAAGCGCCACACGCAAGCGTCGATACGACACGCGCCACGCCGTCACCCAGACCCTCATTCGGACGGTTCCCCACGCCCACGTTGCATCCAAGTCGCGGCGACTCCTGCGGCGGCACCGAGCGACGCCCCCGCGAGGAGTAGCCGTATGAGCGACGCCAGACGCATCGTCATCTCGAACGCTCCATCCTCGGCCACCACGATCTCGAGCCCGAGCCAGCCCCAACTCAGGGATTCGCCCGATGCCAGCGCACGGAACAGGGCCAGACCCACTCCCCCGACCACGACGAAGGCGACCGCGAACACACCGATCCACAGCCCTCGCGCGCCTCGGCTGACGAGCCGACGCCAGGAACCGGACGGAGCTCGAGCGGTGGCCGGGAGATCGTCCATCAGGCTCCCGTCAAGGAGACAAAGGCCGCTCTCAGGTCCGACGCACCGGCAATCGCAACGACCCCGTCGACCGTGGCGGCGGCGACGATTCGCCCCCTCGACAAGACGACGACCCGATCGCACAGACGCTGCGCGAGACCGAGGTCATGAGTCGAGAGCAAGACCCCGCGATCGTTGCGGGGCCAGGTGCCGACCAGGCTCTCCAGGCGCGACGAGACGAGGGGATCGAGCCCGCTCGATGGTTCGTCGAGCACGAGCAGGTCCGGCTCCGTGGCCAAGGCGGCGAGCAGATCGATCTTGCGTCCCATCCCGTGTGACAGGGTGCCCAACGGATGATCGAGCCGGCGGCTGTCGAGGTCGAGCTGCCGGGCCATCTCTTCCAGCCATCCGGGATCGAGTCGACGACCATGGAGTGCGGACGTCAACTCGACGAGCTCGAACCCGGTCAGGACCTCCGGTCGAGGAAGCCCATCAGGCATGAAGCCCAGTCGGCGCTTGGCCCGAGGCAAGCCGTGATCGACCCCGGCCACCCGGATGCTCCCGGAGTCCGGGCGGGTGAGTCCCACGATGCAGTGGAGCAGTGTGGTCTTGCCCGATCCGTTCGGACCGACCAGACCGAGCACCTCACCGCGCTCCACGGTGAAGGACACGTCGTGAAGCGCCTGGACCGTACCGAAACGCTTCGAAACCTGCGAAACGTCGAGAAGGTGCTCCACGACGGTCCTCCTCAGGTTCTGGTCAAGGCTTCCAACAGCCTACCTTGACGACCCATGGGTTCTGCCAGTAGTACGCCCCGAAGTACATCCCCTTCAGGGAACAGTACACGATCGCTCCGAGAAGAATGGTGACTCCCAAGGCGAACAGGACGATTGCCGCAACCGCATACCACACCAGTGGATGCACGCGGTCGTCGGGCTCCTCGGCGATCGGCGCCCACGTGATCCACTGGCGCAACCTCGCCCGATAGTAGGGAATAGCCAACGCTTGCATGTGCTCCTCGCTCTCCTCTCAGTGGCGTTGCGCGCGGCTACCCGCACCCGATGAGGAAATACCCGCCCGAGCCGAGTTTCACCATCGTGACCAGATGCATGCCTCGGACCATGCAGAAGACGAGCGCGCCCAGGTAGACCGTGAGACCCAACGCCAGCAGCACCAACAACGGGACGACATACCACGCGAGTGGATGTCGAACCGGGGACCGTGGAATCGGAACGAACCTGCCGGCTTCGAGCAAGCCGGCGGTGCGCCGAATGGTGGCAACGAGCATGCCTCCTCCCTTTCCAGGCTGCTCGAACCACCCTCCGATTCCGAACGTATCAACTCGAGAACCATCCGTCAAGGCATGATTCGGCTCCCACCCCAACTCAGCGCGCGAGCTCGGCGGCGCGAGCGAACACGGAGTCGAGCATCTCCTCGGTGAGGCGCCCCGTGAAGGTGTT
>JALVQZ010000140.1 GCA_027036355.1 Acidimicrobiia bacterium
GCGGGGACCCGGCTTCGGTGGCCCGACAGCTCGACGGGTGCCCCTTCCGAGTGCATGTAGACGACCTGGAAGGTCTTGGCCCCGTAATGGGTCTCACCGACCTCCCTGATGGCGGCGATCGTCTCGTCGACGCCCGCCGGTGAGGCAGGGATGAAGATCGCCATGATCGTGTCGACCTCATCGGACCGGAACAGCCGATCGAGGACCTGCCGGTACTGCTCGGGGCCCGCCGAGGCGATCATGTCGATCGGGTTCCCGACCGCCGCGTCCGCGGCCAGGACCTCCCGCAGCGACGCTTGGAGCTCGCTGGACAGCTCGGGCACGACCAGTCCCCGCGACACGAGCGCGTCGACGGCCAGGATGCCGGGTCCGCCGCCGTTGGTGACGACCGCCACCCGCCGTCCCTCCGGGATGGGCTGGTTGGCGAGGAGCGCGGTGACGTCGAAGAGCCCCTCGAGGGTGTCGACCCGGATGACGCCGGCTTGATGGAACAGGGCGTCGACGGCGACGTCCTTGCTGGCCAGCGACCCGGTGTGGCTGCTCGCCGCCCTGGCTCCGGCACCCGTCCGGCCCGACTTGACCGCCACGATCGGCTTGGTCCGAGCCACTCGGCGGGCGAGCCGCCCGAACCGCCGGGCCTGCCCGAAGGACTCGAGGTAGAGGAGGATCACGTCGGTGGCCGGGTCCTCCTCCCAGTACAGGAGCAGGTCGTTGCCCGACACGTCGGCGGAGTTGCCGACCGACACGAAGTTCGAGATCCCGATGTTGAGGTCGTTGGCGTAGTCGAGCAGCGCCAGGCCGAGCGCCCCCGACTGACTGGAGATCCCGACGTTGCCGCGGGGCGGGGCGATCGGACCGAACTGCCCGTCGAGCCGGACCGCGGGGTCGGTGTTGATGATGCCCATGCAGTTGGGGCCGACCATGCGCATCCCGGCCTCACGCACCGCCTCGAGGAGCTGCGCCTCGAGCCGCCGGCCGTCGGGTCCGGTCTCGCCGAAACCTGCCGAGATGACGACCAGGCCACGGACGCCCTTCTGCGCGCATTCGGAGACGACGTCGAGGACGTACGGGGCCGGGACCACGACGAAGGCCAGGTCGACCTGATCGGGGATGTCGGTGACGCTGGCGAAGGCGGCGACGGACCGGACGACGTTGGTACGGGGGTTGACCGGGTAGACGGGGCCGGTGAAGTCCCCGTTGATGAGGTTCGAGAACAGGCGCCCACCGATGGACTCGGGATCGCGGCTGGCGCCGATCACCGCGATCGAGTTGGGGTAGAAGACCGGGAGGAGGGAAGCCACCACGGCCTGCCGTTCGTGGGCGGCCTCGGCCTCCAGGACCGCTTCGGACTCCTCGGTCGGGAACTCGACGGTGTAGACGCCTTCCTCGAGCTCGCGGTGCATGGTGAACCCCGCGTTGCGGAAGACGCGCATCATGCCCCGGTTGTCGGCGAGCACGTAGGCGCGGAACGCCTCGATCCCATGCTCCCTGGCGTAGGCGGTGAGGAGGGTCAGCAGCATCGTGCCGATCCCGCGGTTCTGGTCGGCGTCGGCGACCGCGAAGGCCACCTCGGCGGTCGACGGGTCGTCCGCGAGCCGGGTGTAGCGACTGACCCCGAGGATCTTCCCGTCCTTGATGGCCACGAAGGCCATCCGGTCGTCGTAGTCGAGGTTCGTGAACGCTTCGAGCTCTTCGGGCGTCAGTTCCTTCTTCACCCGGAAGAACCGGAAGTAGATGCTGCGCCGCGACATGCGGTGGACCAGGTCCTGGAGGCCGTCGGCGTCCGAAGGGAGGATGGGCCGGACCCGCACGACGGTGCCGTCCTTGAGCACCGCATCTTCGACCCAGTCCATCGGATAGCCCGGAGGGGCGCCGTCGATGGAGATCTTCGCTTCGGGCATCGTCCTCTCGCTTCCGGGAGGGCCGATTCTCGCGCATCGTCGGCCACCGAGCTTCATCGCGGCCCCGAGGCTGCCGATGGTGAACCATGGCCCTGTCCGACCTGGAGCTCCTGGTTCGGTCGCGGTTCCCGTTGCTGGCGATCCCCACGGGAGACGACGACCGTCTGATGCGCATGCTCGGTCCGGCCGCGGCGGCAGCCGGGATGGATCTGTGGCGGTGGTCCGTGACGACGGGTCTCGGGCCCTTCGGCGGCGACGCCGTCTACGACACCAGGGACCTGGGCCGGGCCCTGGCGTTCCTGGTCGACCGACCGGACCCGACGCTGTCGGTGTTCGCCGACGTCCATCCGTTCCTCGAGGATCCCGTGTCGGTGCGCCGGATCAAGGAGACGGCCCGTCGTCTCGATCGCCGCTCCACCATCGTCCTGGCGGGTCCCGGCCTGCGGGTGCCTCCCGAGCTCGCCGGGCACGCCGAACGATGGGAGCCACCGCTGCCCGACCGCGACGAGCTGACCGACCTCGTCGTGCGGACCACCGATCGGTTGGCCCGGCGCGGCTTCGAGTTCCCCCTCGGTCCGGGCCTCATCGACGAGATCGTCGACGCGGTCAGGGGCCTCACGCCGGGACAGGTCGAGCGCTCCCTGAGCAGGATCGTCCTCGAGCATGGCCGGGTATCGGTGCGCGATCTCGTCGCCGTGAGGGCCGAACTGCTCGCCGACGACGGGGTCCTGGAGCTGGTGGACGCCGACGGAGCCGGCTTCGATACGGTCCTCGGCGCGGACCGTCTCAAACGCTGGTTGACGATGCGCTGGGCGGCGTCCCGGAACGCCGAGGGGATCGATCCGCCCCGCGGCGTGCTGTTGACCGGCGTCCCGGGGTGCGGGAAGAGCGCGATGGCCAAGGCCGTGGCGGGCGAGATGGGCCGACCCCTGGCGCTCCTCGACCCGGCCCGGATCTTCGACCGGTACCTGGGCGAGAGCGAGCGGCGGATGGCGGCCGCGCTGAGGACCGCCGATGCGTTGGCCCCGGCGGTGCTGTGGATCGACGAGATCGAGAAGGGGTTCGCCGGCACGTCCGACCATGACGGCGGAGCGGCGAGCCGGGCGCTCGGGTCGTTCCTGCGATGGCTCCAGGAACGACGGTCGGACACGTTCGTGGTGGCGACCGCCAACGCCATCGACCGTCTTCCCCCCGAACTGCTGCGCAAGGGTCGCTTCGACGAGATCTTCTTCTTCGACCTCCCGAGCCCCGAGGTCCGGGAGCAGATCCTCCGCTCCCACCTCGATCGGCGCGGGGCCACGATCGGAGACCTGACGCCGGTGGTGGCCGCCACCGACGGCTTCTCCGGGGCCGAACTCGAGGCGCTGGCGGTGTCGGCCGTCTACCGGAGCGCCGCCGAGGGGATCCCGGTGGATGCCGCGATGGTGCTGGAGGAAGCCGCGGCCACGGTGCCGCTGGCGGTGTCGCGTCCGGCCGAGATCGCCTCGATCCGCACCTGGGCGAGCCGCGCAGCCACCGCGGCGTGACCGGCGCCGGCTCAGGCGTCCCCGGGGCCGAGCACGACCACGACCCGCGCTCCGCCCGTCGGCGAGGCCCCGACGATGAGATCCCCGCCCGTCGATCGGGCCGCCTTGGCCACGATGTCCAACCCGAGTCCGGTCCCCCCTCGGGAGCTGACCCCGCGGCGAAGGACCTTCAGGTCGCCGAACCCGGGCCCGTCGTCCTCGATGATCAACTCGTGGAAGCCCTTGGCCCGGGTCCGGACCGTCACCGAATAGCCGGCGCCGGGCGGGGTGTGGGTATAGACGTTCTCGAGGAGCGTGTCGACGAGGGCGCCCAGCTCGGCGGCGGTGAGGTCGACGACATGGCTTCCGCCGTGTACATCGACCGTGGTGGGTCGACCCTGTTCGTCGGCCAGGACCTGCCAGAAGGCGGCCCGGTGTCGAACGACGGTGCCAAGATCGGCTCCGGTCTCCTCGCGGTCCGTCGAGGGCCGCCGCGCCTCGGCGATCATGGCGTCGACGGCCTGCTCCAGGCGGTCGATGTCGGCGAGGAGCGCATCGGCTTCCGCCGGATCGCCGAGGGTCTCTGCCTGGAGACGCAGCGTCGTCAGCGGGGTCCGGAGCCGATGGGAGAGGTCCGCGACGGACTCCCGCTCGGCTTCGAGGAGTGAGCGGAGGCGCTTCGCGAGCAGGTTGAACGCCTCGCCCACCTCCGCGATCTCCGTCGGTCCCTCGGGATCCACGCGGGTTCCCAGGTCGCCGTCGCCGAGCTTTCGGGCCGCCTCCGACAGCGCCGTGACCGGGGACACGATGGATCGGCCCAGCCGGTCCGCCGCCACGATGGCGACGAGCACGAGGAAGACACCGAGACCCGCGAGCATCGCCCACGCCACGGCGACCCCACGCTGGAGCTCGTGATCGGGCACGAAGCTCCGCACGACCACGGCGTCTCCCTCCGGCGGGGCGTCGGCAAGCAGCACCGGGACGAGGACCTCGGCGCCGCCGGGGACGAGCGCGGTGAACGCCGCGCCTCGGCGGGCTGCCTCCACGTTGGCGGTGTCGGGAACCGGGCGGCCGACGGTGGTGCCGTCGGGGAAGACGATCGACTCGCCTTCCGGCTCTCCGAAGGCGGCGAGGACGGCCCTGGCGAGGGCAGGATCGACGGTCGACCCCGGTTCGGTCGATCCGGCGACGGCGAGGGCGGCGGCGATCGACTGCGCGTCCCGTTCGGCCCGCGACAGCGCCCGGTCCTGGGCCTGGTTGCGGACGAGGATGCCGAGGGGGATGAGGAACGCGACGACCACCAGCGACGAGACCGCGAGCGACAGCCACGCCATGCGGCGTCTCACGCCGGGGGCTCCGTGAGCTTGACCCCGACCCCGAAGACCGTGTGCAGGTAGCGGCTGTCCGCCGCCGATTCGCCCAGCTTGCGGCGAAGCCACGACAGGTGCACGTCGACGGTCTTCTCCGAGCCGCCGTAGGGCTCCCGCCAGACCTCGGCGAGGATCTCGCGTTTGGTGACCACCTCGCCCGCCCGGCCGGCCAGGTAGGCGAGCAGGTCGAACTCCTTGGGACTGAGACGGAGCGGCCGCCCGTCGACGGATGCCTCTCGGGAGACCGGGTCGACCACGAGACCTCCGACGCTCAGCACCCGCCCGGGGCTCGGCGCCGGCGCCGTGCGACGCAGGACGGCGCCGACCCTGGCGACGAGCTGCTCGACCGAGAAGGGCTTGATGAGGTAGTCGTCGGCGCCGGCCTCCAACGTGGTGATGACGTCGCGCTCGTCGCTGCGGGCCGTGGCGACGATGACCGGCACCGAGGTGACCGCCCGGATCATCTTGAGCAGCTCGGCGCCGTCGAGATCGGGCAGCCCCATGTCCAGGATGACCAGGTCCGGGGCGAACCCGACGATCGTCTGGAGCCCGTCGAGCGCCGTCGACGCCCCTCGAACCTCGTACCCCTTCTCGGCGAGTACCCTCGCCACGAGCTCGCGGATGCGCTGTTCGTCCTCGACGATGACCACCGATACCATCGCACCACTGTCTCACGGGATCCGATCCTTAGCAATTCCTTATCGAATCCTTGGAGACACCGAAAGGAGCCGTCGCGCATGATGCGACAGATGCGGCAGCGGCTCCTCCTGGTCGCCGGTTGGTTACTGGCAGCCGTCGGCTCGGCGGTCGTCGCCTCGGGTGCCGTGGCGGTAGCCGGAGGGCAGGTCCTCGACCGACCCCTCCGACCCCTCACGGCGGCAGAGGTCGCGGCGCTGCCCGTCGTGCGATCGACAGCGGGAACAGAGCCGAGCGAGCCCCTTGCCTCCGGCGGCATCGTTTCAACCCCCGAACCCGCTCCGATCCACGGCACAGCCGGCACCGGAGCCGATCGAGAGCCCCGGCCGGGAGGAGCTTCCGCATCGCCACCGCCCCCCACCGACCTCGACCCGGTGGTCGAGGCGGCGGATCGCTCCACGGCGCTGCTCGTGCGGGTCACCGGCGGCCGCATCAGCGTCGCTTCGCGCAGTGACGCCCTCACGCTGCTGTGGGCGGCGCCCACACCCGGGTACGTCGTCGGCGCCGACGTCGCCGACGACGGCACCATCGAGGTGACCTTCACCGGCGATCCCACCAGGGACGTGGTGACCATCCATCTCGAAGACGGCGAGCTCCTCGTCGACTCCCGGACCGAACCGATCCGGTGAGCCGCGTGCACCTCAGGACAGCTCCACCAGCTCCAGCATGTCCTCGTCGAAGTAGCGGGTCTCGCCGTCGGGCATGAGGATCGCCCGGTCCGGGGACACGGCCGCGACGAAGTCCTTGTCGTGGGAGACCAGGACCAGCGTGCCCGCATAGGCGTGGAGTGAATCGACCAGCGCCTCCTTGGCCTGGGGATCGAGGTTGTTGGTCGGCTCGTCGAGCATCAGGACGTTGTGGCCTCCCACGACGAGCCGGGCGAGGGCCAGCTTGGTCTTCTCGCCTCCCGACAACGTCCCGGCGTCCTGGTCGATCTTGTCGGCGAGGAGGAAGTGGCCGAGGATGCCGCGGAGCTCGCGGTCGGGCAGCGAGCTCACCTCGCGGAGGTGATCGAGGACGCCGCGGCCCGCCACGATCGACTCGTGCTCCTGGGCGTAGTAGCCGATCGTCGCGTTGTGACCTCGCACCACCTCCCCCAGATCGGGCTGCTCCTGACCGGCGAGGATCTTCAGCAAGGTGGTCTTGCCGGCCCCGTTGAGCCCCATGATCGCGATCCGTTCGCCCCGGTCCAGGTCGACGTCGATGTCGACGAACACGATGGTGTCGCCGTAGGCCTTGGCCAGGCCGGTCGCCCGCAACGGGGTGCGCCCGGACGCCGCCGGTTCGGGGAACCGCACCGCCACGGACCTCCCTTGGCGATCGACGTGAACGAGGTCGGAGCGGATCCGCTGCACCCGCGTCTCCCAGGACCGGGCCCGCTTGGCGAGTTTCTCGGACGATCCCTTGAACCGGCGGATGCCCTCCTCCAACCGGGCGATGTCGGCCTCCTGGCGCCGGCGCTCCTTGCGCCGCTGCTCTCGACGGCGACGGCGCTCGACCCGGTAGTGGGTGTAGTTGCCCCGGTAGGTCTCGATCGTGCCGTGATCGAGGGCGTAGATGGTGGTGATCGCCTCGTCCAGGAGCGGAAGGTCGTGGCTCACCATCAGCAGGCCCCCCTTGTAGTCGACCAGGAACGCGATCAGCCAGTCCCGGGCGTCGAGGTCGAGGTGGTTGGTCGGTTCGTCGAGGAGGAGGACGTCGGTGTCGGCGAAGAGGATCCTCGCCAGCTCGACGCGGCGACGCTGGCCGCCGGACATGGTGACGACGGGCTGGTCGAGCTCGTCCGTCCCGATGCCGAGACCCGCGGCGAAGCGCTTGGCCTCGGCCTTCGCCGGGTAGCCGCCCTTGGCGGAGAACTCGTCCTCGAGCCGCGAGAACCGCCGGATGAGCCGATCACGCTGCGTTCCGGCGGTCCGCTCCATCCTCGCCCTGACCTCCTCCATCTCCCGTTCGAGCGAACCGATCGCTCGGGCGGTGAGGATCCGCTCCAACGCCGTGGTGGACGGGTCGACCGACGCGATCATCGAGTCCTGCGCCAGGTACCCGATCGATCCCCGGCGAAGGATCTCACCGCCGTCGGGATCGCGGTCTCCGGCCAGGGTCCGCAGCAGCGTCGTCTTGCCGGCGCCGTTGGGGCCGACGAGCCCGCTCTTGACCCCCGCGTCGACGACGAACGACGCGCCGGAGACGAGACGGCGTGGGCCGATCTCGATGACGACGTCGCGGCATGACAGCACGGGATCTCCAGATCTGCGGGGATGAGGTCGGTACGGTACCGCCCGGCCGGACGGGACGCTCCCGATCGGCGCACCGGGAGCCCATGGTCGGCCGGCGGCGTTGATGATCCGCTGCCGGGACCAGACGGGACGCTCCCGATCAGCGCACCGGGAGCCCGTGTTCGGTCGAGTTGTACCGGCGGATGAACTCGGGCACGTCGGCGGCGGCCAGCGGGCGCGAGACCGAGAAGCCCTGGAGCCGACGGCACCCGAGCGATGCGAGCAGCTCGCGCTGGGCGGCCGTCTCGACCCCTTCGGCGACGACCTCGATCTCCAAGGTGCCGGCCACGGCGATGATCGCCGAGACGGTGGCGAGGGCCTCGGGGTCGGGCAGCGCCTCGACGAAGCTCCGGTCGATCTTGACCCCGGCGATGGGCATGGTCGGCAACTTGCCGAGGGACGTGGCGCCGGTCCCGAAGTCGTCGATGAGGGCGGTGATGCCCCGCTCCCTGAGCCGCTCGAGGGTGCGGACGGCTCGATCCATGTCCTCGGCGAGCGCCGATTCGGGGAGCTCGAGCTGGAGGCCCTTCGGATCCATCCCGGCGAGGCCGAGGGCGCGGTCGACCGAGGCGAACACGTCGGCGTGCCGGAACTGCCGGTGGGAGACGTTGGTGGACACCCGGAACCCGCTGAGGCCGAGAGATTGCCAGCGACGCATGTCGTCGCAGGCGCGTTCGAGGACCCATTCGCCCATCGGCAGGACGAGGTCGGTCTCCTCGGCGAGGGGGACGAACCGGGCGGGCGCGATCGGACCGAGTTCGGGATGTTCCCAGCGCATGAGCGCCTCGACCGACACGACCCGGCCGGTGGAGAGGTCGACGGTGGGGAGGTAGACGAGGTCGAGGTTCTCGTGGGCGTCGAGGGCGTGGCGGAGACCGTCGATGAGCGCCAACCGCTCCGACGTGCGTTGGCGGAGTTCCCGTGTGAAGTACTGGTAGGTGTTGCGGCCGGCCGCCTTCGCCGAGTACATGGCCAGGTCGGCGGCCTTGACCAGCTCCTCGGCGTTCTCGCCGTCGACCGGGAACATGGAGATCCCGATCGAGGTGGTGACCTGCACCTCGGCTTCGCCGACACGGTAGGGACGGCGGAGGGCGGCCAGGATCTTGGTCGCGACCCGTCCGGCGTCTTCCACCCGGTGACCTCCTTCGAGGATGACGGTGAACTCGTCTCCGGCGAGGCGAGCGACCGTGTCGGACTCGCGGACCGATCCGACGAGACGCTCGGCGATCTGGCGGAGGAGCGCGTCGCCGGCGGCGTGGCCGTACCGGTCGTTGACGTCCTTGAAGTCGTCGATGTCGAGGAACATGACGGCGACGAGACCCCCGTCCCGTCGGGCGCGAGCGACCGCACCTTGGAGACGGTCGGTGAACAGGGTCCGGTTGATGAGGCCGGTCAACGGGTCGTATCGGGCGAGGTAGGACAGACGGACCGGATCGAGCTCCTGGCCCGAGCGGCTGCGCTCCCGCTCGTCCCAGAGGTCCCTCAGCCGTTTCGCTGCCGGGCGGAACAGGAAGAACCCTTCGAGGAGGAGGACGAGCAGCGTCGCCGAGAAGAGCAGGTACTGGATCTGCTTGAGACGGGCGACCCGCCGCTCGGCTTCGACCTGGGCCTGGAAGACGACCGATCCCATCCCGACGTCGAACAGGCCGGCGGCGCCGACGAGACGGTCGACGTCGGACGGCGCGGGACTGCGTCCCTCGTCGAGGGCGCCGACGACCGCGCCGGCGGCGTCGACGATCGTCTGGTACGACGCTTCGACCGCGTCGAGGGCCTGACGCACGGTCCCGTCGGGGGCCGGGACGCCACGGGTCGGATCACCGAGCGCGAGCGCCCGCTGATCTTCGACGAGGCGGTCCCTGAGCTGATGGATCTCCACCACCTCGGTGGGGGTGGCATCGCCGTCGAGGGAGGCCACGGCGGCGGCGAGCCGGCGCGCGGTGCGTCCTTGCTCGGCGGCGAGCTGGATGACGGCTGCGTCGGACTGCTGGCGGGACAGGGCCCGGTAGGTGACGGCGGTGCTGGCCGCCGCCATGAGCGCGATCAGGACGAGGCCCACGACGTAGCGGCCGACGGGACGCGCCGGCATCGGTGTCGCCGGGGACCCGTCTCCGGGAAGGGCGGCACCTGGGTTGCGCATCCGATCGTCGAACAAGCACGCTCCTCACGTCCACCAGGCCGACGCACTGCCGACCACACTGGGTGGTTATCGGCACGGACGGCGCGAAAGTTGAACCGGCCGCCGGCCGTGCCCGGTACCCTGCCGGTTCGCCGAGCCGGGAGACCGGATGAGCACCGCGACCGCCCTTCGACCCGCCCACCGCATGTCCGTGTGGGGTCTCGCCGTCGCGACGGTGCTGTGGCTGGCGGTCGAGCTCGCCTGGCCCGGCGGGCCGATCGGCGCGCTCGACCGCTGGTGGGCGTCGTTCGGGCCCCCCCGGTCGGAGGCGGCCATCGGGCTGGCCCGTCTCCTCGATGTCGTCGGTGGCGTCGCCGTGTCGGTGGTGATCCGGGTGGGGGTGGCGTTGTGGCTGTGGATGCGGCGGCGGATCGACGATCTGTGGCTGTGGGTGGGATCGGTGGTCGCCGCCGAGGCGGTGTCGCTCGCCGCCAAGTACCTGTACGACCGCCCCCGTCCACCCGGGTCCCTGGTGGAGACGGTGACGGCCAGCTTCCCGTCCGGACACACGACCAACGCGGCGGCGATGAGCGTCGCTGCGGTGATCGTGTTCACCCGGCGGGGGACGCTCGGACGCCGCGTCGGGGTCGTCCTGGCGATCGCCTACACCGCGGCGATGGGATGGTCCCGGACGTACCTGCAGGCCCACTGGGTGGGCGACGTGATCGGCGGGGCCCTCATCGGGACGACCGCGGTGGTCGTCGTCGCCGCCGTGTTGGGTTCCGGCGTCCGGACCGCACCGGACGGGCCGCAGCGGACGCCGGATCCCTGACGGCGAGGTGCCCGGGGAGGGATTCGAACCCCCACGCCCCGAAGGGCAGCGGAGTTTAAGTCCGCCGCGGCTGCCGGTTACGCCACCCGGGCCCGCCGTGCAGGGTACCGCCCGAACGAGGCCTGGCTGCGGACGGTATCCTTCCGTCACCCGACCATGGAGGAGAGGCAGTGAAGGTGTTCCCGCCCGAGAAGATCCGCAACGTCGCGCTCGTCGGACATTCCGGGTCGGGGAAGACCACGCTGGCCGAGGCGTTGCTGTTCCGCGCCGGGACGATCGACCGCCTGGGGAGGGTCGAGGATGGCACCACCGTGACGGACTTCGACCCCGAGGAGCACGCCAAGGGCATGTCGCTGTCGCTGGCCATGGCGCCCTTCGAGTGGCGCGGGCACAAGATCAACCTCATCGACGTCCCCGGCTACGCCGACTTCGTCGGCGACGTCCACTCCGCGCTCCGAGTCGCCGACCTGGCGATCTTCGTGGTCGACGCCGTCGAAGGTGTTCAGGTCCAGACCGAGTACGCCTGGCAGGTGGCCAAGGAACACGACGTCCCGCGCATGATCTTCATCAACAAGCTCGACAAGGAGCGGGCGTCCTTCGACCGCACCCTCGAGCAGCTCCGTGACCGGTTCGGCGCCGGGATCGCCCCCATCGAGCTGCCCGTGGGCGAGGGACCGGCCTTCCATGGGGTGGCCGACCTGTTCCGCGACAAGGCCTACATCTACGACTCGGGGGCGGCCGAGGAGGCTCCGATCCCCGAGGAGATGGCCGAACGCGAGCATGAGGTCCACGACAACCTGGTCGAAGGCATCGTCGTCGCCGACGACGAGCTGCTGGAACGGTACCTCGAGGGCGACGTCCCATCGGTCGAGGAGCTCGAACATGCGATGGCGGCCGGCATCGCGGAGGCCAAGGTGTTCCCGGTGGTGTGCGGCTCGGCGACCGGGCCCATCGCGGTGGATCGGCTGGCGGACTTCATCGTCGAGCTCGGCCCTTCTCCCCTCGACCGGCCGCCGGTGCTGGCCACGGCCGGCGACCAGACCGTGGAGATCGCCCCGGACCCTGCGGGCCAGCCGCTGGCGTTCGTCTTCAAGACCTTGGCGGATCCCTATGTCGGGCAGATCTCGCTCCTCAAGGTCCGGTCGGGGACGTTGAAGCCGGAGATGACCCTGACGAACACCCGGTCGGGAGCGGACGAGCGGTTCGCCAAGATCGCGACGATGTTCGGGAAGGAGACCGAGCTGGTCGATGCCGCCCCGGCGGGCGACATCGTCGCGGTGGCCAAGCTCAACGACACCCGCACGGGCGACACGCTCGCTCCGAAGAACCAGCCGGTCAAGCTGCCCCCCGTGGAGCGACCCGAGCCGGTGCTCGCCGTCGCCCTCAAGGCTCGCACCCAAGCCGACGAGGACAAGCTCGCCAACGCGCTGCGCCGCATCCTGGAGGAGGATCCCGCCCTGGCGCTGGAACGCAACGACGAGACCCATCAGACCTTGCTGCGAGGCATGGGCGACACGCATCTCACGATCACGCTGGAGAAGCTGGCCAGGAAGTTCGGCGTGAACGTCGACACCGAACCGGTGAAGGTGCCCTACCGCGAGTCGATCACCCGCCGAGCGGAGGCCGAAGGCAAGTACAAGAAGCAGACGGGCGGTCACGGCCAGTTCGGGGTGGCCCAGATCATCGTCGAGCCCCTTCCCCGAGGCGCCGGCTTCGAGTTCGTCGACGAGATCAAGGGTGGAGCCATCCCGCGCCAGTTCATCCCCGCGGTCGAGAAGGGGATCGCCGAGACCATGGCCGACGGCGGCGTGAACGGCTTCCCGGTCGTCGACGTCCGGGTACGCCTCATCGACGGCAAGTACCACTCGGTGGATTCCTCCGAGATGAGCTTCAAGATGGCGGGCCGGCTGGGCTTCAAGGCGGCCATGGAGAAGGCCGGACCGATCGTGCTCGAACCGGTGTCGAAGATCGAGGTGGTCGTCCCCGCCGACTACCAGGGTGACGTGATGGGCGATCTGTCGTCACGGCGAGGTCAGGTGCAGGGCACCGAGGCGGTACCGGGCGGGCGGCAGAAGATCACGGCGCTGGTCCCGACGGCCGAGATCATGTCCTACGCCATCGACCTGCGCTCCATCACCCAGGGTTGGGGACGGTTCACCGAGACCTTCGACCACTATCAGGAGCTCCCGTCGCATCTGGCCGCGAAGGTGGCCGCCGACGAGGACTGACCGGCCTCAGGCTCGGTCGGACAGGTCGAGGGCGATCCCGTCGAGGAGGTCACGGGTCGAGACGACCAGGGACCTCGCGCCGATGGCGGCCATGGCGGCTTCGACGACGATGGCGCCTCCGAGGATGACCGGCGCCCGACCGGCGGGAACGCCGGCGATGGCCTCGATCCGGTCGATGGACAGGTCGGTGAGCCGCTCGACGGCGCCGGTGACCGTCTCGGCGGTCATGTGGCGTCCGGCGACGGGCAGATCGGGGGCCGCCATCGCCGCCAGCGTCGTGATCGTGCCGCCGACCCCGACGCCGTTCCCCGGCGGCGTCCGCACCGCGGCGAAGGCTTCGGCGGCCATGGCCCGGGCGGCGGCGACCCGACTCGTCCCGGCGGGGAGGGCATCCAGGAGCCGGTCCGTGAGCCGGACCGATCCGATGTCGACGCTCCGGGACCACATGGGTTCGCGGGTACCGTGGATGATCTCGGTCGAGCCCCCGCCGACGTCGAGGACCGTCGTCGGTGTCGACACCGGCGACCCGACGGTCGCGCCGCGGTACGACAACGCCGCTTCGACATCGCCGGCGATGATCTCGGGGCGGACGCCGAGGGCCTCCTCGGCTCGATCGAGGAACTCAGAGGGGTCGGCGACGTCGCGGCTGGCCGACGTGGCGACGGCCCGGATCCGTTCGACCTCGTGGACCGCGGTCAAGGCTCGGTAGCTCGCGAGTGTCTCGAGGGTGGCGGCGAGCGGGCCCGGGGCGAAGCGACCGCTCGCGTCCACGCCTCGGCCGAGGCCGGTGATCGCCGATCGGCGGAGCACCTCGCGCGGAGCGGGACCTCCGTCGTCGGTGTCCGCGATCAACAGCCGCACGGTGTTGGTTCCGATGTCGACGGCGGCGACCCTCATCGCGGTTCCCGCCAGGCGGGGTTGGCGACGACCGTCCCGTCGACGTCGACGACGCAGGGGATCGTGCACGCGATCGTGCCGATCCGCTCGGCCACCCAGGCGCCCACCGGGTTGTCGTTCCCTGCCGCGTGGTCCGCGTAGTGCGCGTGGAGGCACTTGACGCCGCCGTGGGACCCCGCGACGCCCCCGGTGGGCACCGGGCCGCGGTGGTGCTCGGGGATCATCGCGTCCCGGTCGCGGGCGTAGCGTTCGTTGGCGGCATCGAGGCGAGCGGCGAACGCGGCGTCGACGGCGGTGCGCTCGTCGAGCTCGGCGATCGCCCCCGAGCTCTCCAACCGGCTGATCCGCCGCACCGCGAGCGGACAACCGAGCCAGTAGGTGGTCGGGAACGGCGTCTGGTCGTCGAGGATCGGCGGCACGACGGTCACCACGGGCAGACCGAGGGAGCATCGGGTTGCGACCTCGATCCGGGAGCGGGGCCGGCGCCCGATCTGCGCCGCGACGACCGACCGGTCATCCATCGTCGGCGAGGTCGCCTCCGGTCACGAACCGCCAGGCACGGACCCACCACGGGGCCGGTGGATCGGGCTCGACGGCGGCCGCGTCGGTCCGATCCACCGGCCC
>JALVQZ010000141.1 GCA_027036355.1 Acidimicrobiia bacterium
CGCGAACCGCCAGGAGCGCGACCCGCATCTCCCGACGCGAGAACGCCCCGTAGATGGACGGCAGGTAGGTGATCAGCAAGGTGAGCAGCAACAGGCCGAGGCCGGCCTCGACGAAGGCGAGGGTCCGTTCGACCGCGCCGTCGGCCGGAGCGAAGCCCAAGGTGGTGATCGACGATCCGCTCAGGTGGTAGGCGGCACCCACCCCTGCGGTCGGGTCGACGGTCCAGAACAGCGCCACGAACGCGCCGAGGACGGTCGCCAGCCAGACGAAGACGATCAGGATCAGCCCCAGGGGCCCGACGACGGCCCGGATCCGGTCCTGTTCCTCGTAGGTGCGCCGGGTCCTGGCGGCGAGCTCGGCGGCGGCGAGCACGAGGCGGAAGGCCGTGGCGGTCAACACCGAGCGCGACGGCCTGGGCAGCACCAGGGTCTTGAGGGCGGACATGAGCACGCCGGCGACGAGGAGCAGACCGATCGCGAAGACGAGGACCCGGACGACGATCATCACCTCAGCCTAGGTGCGACGCCTCGGGCCTATATTGTCCAGATGCCCCACATCGAGCAGATCCCTCCGGAGGAGGCCACCGGCGTCGCCGCCCGCGAGTACGAGGCCGCGATGCGGCGGGCCGGCCGGATCTGGAACATCGTGGCGATCCAGAGCCAGAACGGCCCGGCCATGCGCGACTCGATGCGCTTGTACTCGACGCTCATGTTCGGCGAGTCGCCCCTGTCGCGGGCCCAACGGGAGATGATCGCCGTGGTCACCTCTCGGGTGAACGAGTGCGTGTACTGAACCCGCGCCCATCTTCACGACCTCCGGTCGGAGGTCGACGACCAGGACATGGTGGACCGGTTCGCCCACGACTGGCGTGAGGCGGGTCTCGATGCGGCCACCGAGGCGCTGCTGGTCTTCGCCGAGGCGTTGACGCGGGACCCGTCCGGCGATACCGCCGAACGCGTCGCCCGGCTCCGCCGGGCCGGCTGGAGCGACCGGGCCATCCACGACGCCACCCAGATCTGCGCCTACTTCAACTACATCAACCGCATCGCCGAGGGCCTCGGCGTCGAACCGGAGGACTGGATCGACGACGTCGGTCGGCCCCGCTGACGGACGGCGACGCCCTCGATCAGGCCACTGGGGCGAGGAACGCCCCGAAGAACATGTCGGCGGTCTCGCCGGCAGCGGCGTCGGCGGCCTGCAGGGCCGCTTCGAGCTCCTCCCGGTCGGTTCCCGCCCGAGCGAGGAGATCGTCGAAGGACGCCGATCGCCAGGTGGCGAAGATCGCCGGGGTGACCTCGGGGTGAGGCTGGACCGCCAAGGCCGATCCGGCCCGGAACGCTTGCAGGTAACCGCCCCCGGTGGCCAGGATCGTCGCGTTCGGGGGCGGATCGAACGTGTCGGCGTGCACCCGGAGCACGGCACGTCCGTCGAGCGTGCCGACGACGGGGTCGACGCGTCCGTGCGAGGTGAGCTCCACCGGAGCGAAGACGGCCTCGGGGCTCGGCGCCGGATAGGCCGTGCCGCCGAGGGCCGAGGCGATGATCTGGCTACCGAGGCAGATCCCGAGGACCGGCACGCCGGCGTCGACGGCGTCGGCGACGAGGCGTTCTTCGGCGACGAGGAAGGGGTACTCGTCGGTCTCGTACGCGCCCATGGCTCCGCCGAGGAGCACCAGCGCCGAGACCTCACCGAGCTCGGGCATCGTCTCCGCGCCGGCGACCACGGTCCGCGCCGGCACTCCCCGCCGCTCGAGGAGGTCGGCCAGCCGGCCGGCCGGCGCCACGGGGTCGTTCTGCACGATCGTGATCATCGGGAGGAGAGTCGGTCCCGCAGCACCCGTCGCATCACCTTGTGCGAGGCGGTCCGGGGTAGCGCGTCGATCAGGTGGACGGCGGCGACCTTGAACAGGGGGTTGAGATCCCGACGGATCGCCTGCTGCATCCGTTCCCGGAGGACGTCGGGATCGGCCTCGCCGTCGGGGACGGCGAACACGACGAGCTGGTCGGGCCCTCCGCCCTCGGGGGCGACGGCGACCGCGGCAGCCTCGGCGACGCCGTCGACGGTGGAGACGACCCGTTCGATCTCGGCCGACGAGACCTTGATGCCGCCGAGGTTCATCGTGTCGTCGATCCGCCCTTCGGCCCGGTACCGTCCGTCGGGGAGGCGCCGCATGCGGTCGCCGTGGCGGCGGAGCGGGACGTCGGCGGCGGGAACGCCGGCGAAGTAGACGCGATGGTGGTCGCCGTTGAGGAGCTCGGTGGACATCCCGATCGACGGTGGGACGAGGAACACCTCTCCTTCGTCTGCGGGCCGTCCATCCTCGTCGAGGATCCGGATGTCGAGGCCGAGCGTGGGCATCGTGAACGTCGACGGAACCGCCGGCTCGAGGACGGTCGCCGAGATGTAGGCGCCGCCGATCTCGGTTCCACCGCAGTACTCGATGACCGGCGCGCCGGCGCGTTCCATGAGCCAGCGGTAGTCGTCGGGGTTGGAGGCCTCCCCGGTCGACGAGAGCACCCGGACCGCCGACAGGTCGACACCGTCGAGGGCGCCGTTCGTTCGCCACGTCGTGACGATGCTGGGGACCACCCCGAGCATCGTCACGCCGACCTCGGCGACGAACTCGCAGAACCCGCGGGTGGTGGGGGCATCGTCGTACAGCGCGAACGCGGCGCCGTTGAGCAGCGACGCGTAGATGAGCCATGGACCCATCATCCAGCCGAGGTTGGTGGGCCAGGCGACGACGTCGCCGGGGTGGATGTCCTGGTGGTATCGCCCGTCCATGGCGGCCTTGATCGGGGTCGTATGGGTCCAGGGGATGGCCTTGGGGATCCCGGTGGTCCCCGACGAGAACAGGATGTTGGTGTGGGCGCCGGGGTGGACGGTGAGCGGGACGGGCGCCCCTGCGCCGGTGACGCAGAAGGCGTCCCAGGATCGGTCACCGACGCGGCGTTCGGCCCCGTCTCCGACGACGACCGCCGTCGGGGCGTCCGCGTCGAGGATCTTCTGGTACATCGGCAAGGTGCGTCCGGCCCGATGGATGACGTCCTGGGTGACGATCCCGACCGGTCGGGTGATGTCGAGACGGGTCCGGATCTCGTCGGGGGCGAACGAATCGGCGATCGAGACGACGACGCCGCCGGCGGCGACGATCCCCAGATAGGCGACGACGGATTCGAGGTTCATCTCCATGGCGATGGCGACGCGGTCCCCGGGGGACCATCCGGCGGCGGAGAACCCGGCGGCGAAGTCGCCGACGAGCCGTTCGAGCTCCCCGTAGGTGACGGTCTCGGTGCGCCCGCCGCGGTGGTGGACGACCGCGGGAGCGCCGGGGTCTGCGGCGGCGAAGACCGAGGCGACGATGTTCATCCGGGCGCCCGGCAGCCAGTCGGGATGTTCGGGGTCGTCCGAGCCGAGGATCGTTTCCGGCGTCCGGTCGAAGACGATGCCGAGTTCGTCGATCACCGCCCCCCAGAACTCGGGCCGATGGTCCGTCGACCACCGATGCAATGAGGGGAGGTCGGAGATCCCTCGCCGGCGCATCAACGCGGTGAGGTTGGCGCGGGCGATCACGTCGTCGTCGGGGGTCCACGCGGGGTTGGCCATGGAGCCCAGGATACCGGTGCAGGTCGCGGCGACCCCGCGTAGGGTGGAGGCGAACGACAAGGGAGGGTGAACCCATGACGAGCCTCGTACGAGCGCGAGCGGTGCCGGTCGCGACGGCGGCCGTCGCCACCGCACTGCTGGTGCTGTTGTTCGCTCCGCCGGCTCGGGCGGAGGTGTTCCAGGGCGGATGCACCGGGAGCGCCTCCTTCGAGAACGCCGGGGTGACCGTCACCGAGAAGCAGCCCCTCAGCGATCCGGTCACGATCCTGCCGGAGGACTCGGTGCGGTACGCCGGGTCGACCGGCCAACCCGAGACGAGCGATCCTGTGCCCTTCGAGGGCGGGATCACGGTGGCGTTGCCGCTGGGGAACTGGACCTTCGTGACCTGGGGTGGGGAATCGACGAAGACCTCGGCGGAGGGGGACTACGCCTACACGTTGCCGGGTTTCGTTCCCCGCGGGACCGGACCGGTGGAGGTGACGGCGACCCACGAGCAGGGCGGTCAGACCTGCGTGGTGGCGGCGTCGTTCCAGGTCGAAGGGAGCCCCGGGCCGCTCGGGGTCGGCGCCGCGGCCGGCACGGCGCTGTTCGCGGCCGGGACGTTGGCTGCCGGGGTGAAGAAGCGAGGTGTCGCCTGATGCGTGGTCGTCCCGTGCTCGGTGTGCTGTCGGGTTTCCTGTTCGGGCTGTTCGCGGGCGTGACGTTGTTCCTGTACGGCGTCGTGCCGCTGGCGAGCTCGACGCTGTGGATCCTCCCGATCGTCGGGGTCCTGTTCGGTCTCGTGATGGCCTGGTGGGCGCCCTTCGGTGGCGGGTCGGCCACGAAGGAGCCCGCCGCCGCCGTCGACGACGACTGACCGAGGGATCCCTCTGCGGCTCAGCCGCCTGCCAGGATGTGCCCCATGATCGGGACGCGTCCGGGTTGGTGGGGTTCGCGGGGCCACGTGATGTTCACGCTGGTCGTGTTCGTGGTGCTCGCTTCGCTCGACAACGCCGCGCTGGCCCTGCTGCCGTCGATGGTGAAGCCCTTGGAGGGCGGCCTGGGGACGTCCGAGCGGGCGATCGCGTTCATCACCGGCGCTCAGGTGCTGGTGGCGGCGGTCACGGCGGTGGGGTGGGGATACGCCGGGGATCGGTGGCCTCGCAAGCGTCTGCTGCTGGTGGGCACCGTCGTGTGGGCGACGGCGGAGCTGGCCGCGGCGACCGCGACGACGGTCGGTCCCTTCGCGGCCTGGCAGCTCGTCGCCGGCGTCGGGCTGGGCGCCATCGCTTCGGTGGGCTTCTCGGTCGTGTCGGACTTCGTGGCGCCCCGACGTCGGCGACGAGCTGCCAGGCCGCGAAGGGACCGACCGTCGTCGCGGTCGCCGCGG
>JALVQZ010000142.1 GCA_027036355.1 Acidimicrobiia bacterium
CGTCGTCCGAGCCCACCTTACCGCCGCCGACACCCTCGACGACCCCGACGCCGACCGATGGCAGAACCTCCAGGACCGCGCCACCTGGATGTGCCGGCTCCTCGCCGAAGACCTCACCGCACCCGTCCACGACCAGGCCCTGTGGGCCATCGCCCGATCGTGTCGGACCATCGTCGCATCGGCCGACGACGAACACATCGAACGGTTCGTTCGCGAGGTGTTCGCCACCGTCCACGACGCCGAGACCGGCTCGCCCGCCGCCGCCCTCGACCTCGTCCTCCGTCTCGGACAGGCGATGCTCGCCACCGGCCACCGTGAGGGCATCGACCGGGTCATCGACGAGATCATCGGCCTCGACTTCCACCGGCCCGGATTCACCGGCTTCACCGCCGAATGGGGTGCCAAGGTCGACCCCAACCACCTTCGCAACATCCGCGCCTACCTGGGCGTCATCGAGACCGACCCCCGCTCGGCACGGCGGCTCCTCGCCGCCCTCATCGTCCACCTTCGCCTCGGCGGTGTCTTCGTCGCCGACACCGACCTGTTCCAGCGCGACATCTCCCGACTGCTGAGCGCCGACATCGGACCCGTCTACCAGAAGGTCCGTCAGCTCCTGCGCCTCTTCCCGGTCTACTTCAACGACATCGGCGCCGAAGGCGACCTGCGGCGGGTCTCGACTCGCCTCGACGAGAACCGGGAACGCAAGGACCCGCTGTGCCACTTCCTGCGCAAGCAGAGCCACGTCGACTCCACGCCGGTGCTCGTGTCCGCCGTCACCGAGGTCGTCCGGTTCTGGGCCACCGGCGATCCCGAACCGCTCCGCGACTACCTACCGCCCGAGGTGTTCGACCGGCTCGATCCGACCCGGTACGTCGATGCCCGGCGCATCCTCCACCACCTCGCCGACGACGCCGGCGGTATCGACGCCCTCCTCGACCTGGACCCTGCCGACGCGTGGAAACGCGTCGAGGCGATCACCGACGCCGACCCGCTCGAACGTGAACAGGTGGGGCTCCTGCTCGAACTCCACCACCATCTCGCCGCCAAGTACCGTCTCGACCACGCCGACCTGATGGACCGTCTCCGGGCGTCGCACCACATCCACGCGGCTGAGGTCGACGCCCTCGAAGCCGACCTCGCCGCCGGCAACCACCTCGCCGCCCTCAGCAGGCTCGTCGGCTTCCTCGAGACCCTCCAGGGCATCATCCTCGACCCGCGACCGACCGAGATCTTCGAGGACATCTACCACAAGCGACACATCGCCGCCGGCATCCCGTCGATGTACGGACGCTACCGCGAGGAACGCTTCGAAGCCCTGGGCTTGTCCTTCCGGGTCGAGTCCCTCGCCGGCGCCCTGTTCGACCGCCTCGTCGCCGACGCCGCCCCCGACGACACCGGCGAGCTCGACCCGCCCCTGATCGCCGAACTGCTCCGCCTCCTCGAACGGGCCCTCCTCGTCGAAGGCTACGAACCCCAAGGGCTCGCCCTGGCGCTGTCGATGTTCGAAGAGGCCCTCGCCAT
>JALVQZ010000143.1 GCA_027036355.1 Acidimicrobiia bacterium
CCGTAGCGCCAACCGGGCCCGCAACGGCGGGGTGTTCAACCTGGGGCACCGCCATCGTGCCGTCCTGGACGCCGTCGTCGACGCTCTGGCGACCGCGGACATCGGGAACCACCATCTCATCTCGCCGTTGCGGGCCCGGTTGGCGCTACGGCTCTCCGCCACCACCGGCGACGCCCTTCCCGGGGTCGTCTTCGGGGTGTCGGGCGGCGAGGCCGTCGACCTGGCCATCAAGGTCTGTCGTGCCGCCACCGGCCGGCGCCGGGTCGTCTCGGTGCTCGGCGGCTACCACGGACATACCGGCCTGGCGGTCGCCGCCGGGGACGCCGCATATCGGGAGCCGTTCCTGTCCGGATCGGGCGACTTCGTTCAGGTCCCGTTCGGCGACGTCGACGCCATGGACGCGGCCGTCGACGGATCGACCGCGGCGGTGATCGTCGAACCCGTCCCCGCCACCCTCGGGATGCCGATCCCGGATCCCGGATACCTCCCGGCCGTACGAGCGATCACCCGCGACGCCGGAGCGAAGCTGATCGCCGACGAGGTACAGACGGGCCTGGGACGGACGGGCACCATCTGGGCGGTCGAGCACTGGGATGTCGCCCCCGACGTCGTGGTCACCGGCAAGGGCCTCGGCGGCGGCATCTACCCGATCACCGCCACGTTGATGACCAGCGAGCTCCTTTCGATCTTCGACGACCACCCGTTCGCCCACATCTCCACCTTCGGCGGAGCCGAGCCGGGATGCGCCGCCGCGCTGGCGGTCCTCGACGTGATCGAGGCCCCCGGGTTCCTCGATCGCGTCCGACTGGTCGGGCGACGGTTCGCAGATGCCTTCGCCGATCTGCCGTTCGAGCTGCGCAGGCTCGGCATGATGATGGGGATGAGCTTCCCCGCCCCTCAGGCAGGCATGCTCGCCGCCAAGCTCCTCTTCGACCGTGGCGTCTTCGCGGTGTACGCCAACAACGACACCTCCGTACTCCAGTTCCTCCCGCCGTTGACGATCGACGACGCCGAGATCGACGAGGTGATCTCCATCGTCCGCGGGACGTTCCGATGACCCTGGAGGACCGGCTCCGCGTCCTCGACGAAGCCGTCGAGGCCCACCTGCGCGGGGCACCGGCGGCCTTCGAGGTCCTCGGCTACGGCGAGATCTCCGCGGTGCTCCGACTCGACGACGACCGTGTCGCCAAACGCCTCCCGCCCATGTCCGACACGGATTTCATCCGCTACGCCGCGGCCGTCGACGACTACGTGGCGGCCCTGGGCCGCCGCGGCGTCGAGGTCGCGGACACCGAGCTGCGGCGGATCGAGACCGAGCACGGCACCGCCGTCTACATGGTGCAACCCCGCCACCGGACCTTGCTCACCGAGCGACTGGCGGCAGCGTCGCCCGACGAGGCCGCCGCCGTGTTCGCCGCCGTCGGCGACCTCGTCGTGTCGACCGTCGACGGCACGATCGGCCTCGATGCCCAGGTCTCCAACTGGGCTCTCGCTCCCGACGGCCGACTGGTCTACTT
>JALVQZ010000144.1 GCA_027036355.1 Acidimicrobiia bacterium
GGTGGGGGTGCGGGCCCGCACCCCCACCGAGACGCGGATCCGGACGCCCTCGTCGACGGCCTCGACATCCACCTCGATCGCATCCACCGGCAGGGGATGGCACAACGGAACCAGATCCGGGGTCCGTTTGGCCCCTTGGATCGCGGCGATCCTGGCGACCGCGAAGGCGTCACCCTTGGGAAGGTCCCCGGCGACGAGGAGCGCCTTGGTGGCGGGCGCCATCGCGACGGTCGCCTCGGCGACCGCCCGGCGCTCGGTCACCTCCTTGTCCCCCACGTCGACCATCCGCGCCCGGCCTTGCTCGTCGAGATGCGTCAGACGATCACTCACCGAGGGCCTCCCGTCGGGTTCGCCGCTCCGGCCAGTAGAGCATCTCCACCTCCACCTGATCGCCGGGGGCCACATCGGCGGTGCCGACGGGCACGACGGCGAACCCATCGGCGGCGGCCAACGCCGACAGGACGTTCGAGGACTGCCCACCCGAAGGTCGGGCGGTCCATCCCCGGTCGAAGGCGACCTCGACGCGAACGAACACCGTCTTGGCGGGGTCGGTCGAGATGGGTTCGGCGGCGGTCGCCACGATGCGGGGACGGAACAACTCGACGGCGCCCATCATGTGCAGGATCGCCGGGCGGACGAACTGTTCGAACGACACGAGCACCGACACCGGGTTGCCGGGCAGGCCGAAGAACGGCGTCTCCGCCAGCGCTCCGAACGCGAACGGCTTGCCCGGCTGCATCGCCACCTTGTTGAAGGCGATCGTGCCCGACAACGCCGCCTTCACGACGTCGTACTCGCCCATCGACACCCCGCCGGAGGTGATCACGACGTCGGCCTGGCGCGCGGCATGCCCCAACACCCGGGTGAGGAGCTCGACGTCATCGGGGACGATGCCCCGGTCGATGATCGTCACGCCGAGGTCCTCGAGGGCGCCCCGAAGCATCGTCCGGTTCGTGTCCCTGATCTTCCCCGGCGCCAGCGTCGGGGTCTCGGGCGGGACGATCTCGTCGCCGGTCGACACGATGGCGACCACCGGCCGCCGGCGGACGGTGGGCTGGACGCCGACGGCGGCGAGCAGCGCGATCTGCGGCGGGCGGAGACGCACACCGGCGTCGAGCACCGAGGCGCCGGCCTCCATGTCGCCCCCGGCCGGACGGACGTTCGCGCCGCGGACGGGAGCGACCAGGATCCGCACGGTCGCCGCGTCAGGCATGTCGGTGTCTTCGACCTTGACCACCGTGTCGGCGCCCGGAGGCATCGGTGCGCCCGTCATGATCTTGATCGCCTCACCGGGTCCGACCTCCCGTTCCGGCACCTGGCCGGCGCCGACCTCCTCGACGACGGTCAGCTCGGCGGGCGCCGCCGCGACGTCGTCGTGGCGTACCGCGTAGCCGTCCATCGCCGAGTTCGGGAACGGTGGAACGTCGTGGGGCGCGACCACCGGTTCGGCCAGGACGAGCCCCAGCGCCTCTCGGAACCCGACCTGGTGCAGCGGGAGTTGGGGGACG
>JALVQZ010000145.1 GCA_027036355.1 Acidimicrobiia bacterium
CGACCGCAGCCGACGGTGCCGAGGCGCTCGACGCCGTCGCGGGCGACGAGCCCGACGCGATCGTGCTGGACGTGATGATGCCGATCCTCGACGGCCTCGAGACGTGCCGGCTGCTGCGAGCCCGCGGGCACGACCTGCCCGTCCTCGTCCTGACCGCCCTCGGCGACGTGTCGGACCGGGTCGCCGGGCTCGACGCCGGGGCGGACGACTACCTCGCCAAGCCGTTCGCTCTCGAGGAGCTCCTGGCCCGCATCCGGGCGCTGCTGCGTCGCTCGACGGGCACCGTCGCCGAGACCCTCACCGTGGCCGACCTCGAGATGGACGTCGCCGCGCGTCGGGTCTCCAGGGCCGGCGAGGAGGTGGCGCTCACCAAGACCGAGTTCGACCTGCTCGAGATCCTGATGCGCAACGCCGGCGTCGTCGTCGACCGCTCGACGATCTACGAGGAGATCTGGGGCATCGACTTCGAGACGACGTCGAATCCCCTCGACGTGTACATCGGCTACCTCCGCCGCAAGACCGAAGCCGGCGGTCGCCCCCGACTGATCCAGACGGTTCGCGGCGTCGGGTACGTGGTGAGGGAGCCGTGACGATCCGCCGCCGGCTGGCGATGGTGTCCGCGGTGGCGGTGGCCGTGGCGGTCGTCGCCGTCGCCGGAGCCTCGTACTTCGTCGCTCGCCAGGAGCTACTCGCCGAGGTCGACGCCAGCCTCGTCGAACGGATCGAGATCGTGGCTCGAGCGTCGGGGGACCTGCGTCCGTCGTTCCGTCAGCAGCTCGCTCCGCGGCCGTTCTTCGGGCCGCCCGAGGGCCGTCCCAGCTTCGACACGTTGTTCTACCAGCTCACCCTGCCCGACGGTTCGTCGATCGTTCCCCCCGACCAGGAGCTGACGCTTCCCCCGCCGGGGCCCGTCGGGCGCGCTCCGGTGATCTCCGACCGGCGGATCGACGGGATCCACGTGCGGATCGCCGCCGCCGACATCCCCTCGCTGGGCATCGTGCAGATCGCCCGGCCCCTCGACGAGGTCGACGCCACCCTCGCCGGCCTCGGGCTCGTCCTCGCCGGCGTCGGCCTCGTCGGCACGATCGGTGCGGGGGTCGTGGGTCTGTGGGTGGCGAGATCGACGCTCCGGCCGATCGACGAGCTGACCGACGCCGCCGAGCACGTCGCCGCCACCCAGGACCTCGACGCGCGGATCGAGGTCGATCGGGGAGACGAGCTGGGTCGGTTGGCGAGGGCGTTCAACACGATGCTGTCGGCGCTCGAGTCGTCCCGGGAGCAGCAGCGGCGGCTGGTGCGGGATGCCGGCCACGAGCTCAAGACGCCCCTCACTGCGCTCCGAGCCAACATCGAGCTGCTGGCGAAGGCCGAGGATCTCCCCGCCGACGAACGAGCCGCCCTCGTGGCCAGCCTGGAGGCCGAGGTGGTCGAGCTGGCCAACCTGGTCGGTGAGGTCGTCGACGTGGCGTCGGACCGGTACGCCGACGAGCCCGTCGAGTCGATCGACCTGGGTGAGCTCGCCGCCGAGGCCGCCGAGCGATGGTCCCGCCGCACGGGCCGGGCGATCTCGGTCCGAACCGAGGCCGCGGAGGTGATCGAGGGTCGGAGGGCGGCGCTCCGCCGCGCCCTGGACAACCTCCTCGACAACGCCGACAAGTGGAGTCCCGCGGAGGCTCCGATCGTGATCGACGTCGACGGGGCGCGGGTCACCGTGGTCGACCGCGGCCCGGGGATCTCCCCCGCCGACCGGTCCCGGGTGTTCGATCGCTTCTACCGCTCGGCCGAGGCCCGTCGTCTCCCCGGCTCGGGCCTCGGCCTGTCGATCGTCCGCCAGATCGTCGAGGACCACGGCGGCTCGGTCTTCGTCTCCGACGTCCCCGACGGTGGCGCCGCGGTCGGGTTCGACCTCGCTACGACGGCGACGTGACCCGGCGGGCCCGTCGCGCCTCTCAGCTGCTTCTCAGGTGCCGTTCACAGGCCCCTGACATGCCCTGGAGATGCTGTGGTCACGCGATGCTCGAGAAAGGAGCACATCATGAAGCGGATCATCGCATCCATGTTGGCCGCCGGGGTTCTCGTCGGCGGGGCCGGTACGGCGGCGGTTCTCGCCGTCTCCCCGGCGGTGGCCCAGGAGGTCGAGACGGCGACGGAGACCACGCCGCCGCGACCGGCCGTCGTGCTGTCCGAGGTGCTGTCGGCCCTCGTCGCCGACGGGACCATCAGCCAGGATCAGGCCGATGCCGTCGCCGCCGCGATGAAGGCGAAGGTGGAGCAGCTCAGGGAGCAGTTCCCCCAGGCGGGTCATCGCCGCGGGTTGGGACCCAAGGTCAAGGAGTTCCTCGCCGACGGTGTGATCACCGCCGACGAACTGGCCGAGCTGCCCGAGGGTCATCCGCTGCGGGACCCCGACGGTCCGGCGGCGGCCTACCTGGACGACGGTCAGTTGACCAAGGACGAGCTGCAGCAGATGCGCCAGGCGTTCATCGAGCAGCGGCAGGCCGAACAGGGCGCCTGAGCGCCCGGCGTCGTGACGGAGCCCGCCGTGGGATCGGCGGGCTCCGGCGCGTTCGGGACCACGGTATAGGGTTCGTCTCCATGGACCGCCGTCAGATCCTCATCGACGCCTGGAACGCCGGCGTCGTCGCCGTCGAGCCGCGCCGGTCGGTGCGAAGCGCGATCGCCGTGGACGGGGGGACCGTTCGATGCGGGCGGACCGTGGTCGGACGACCGGCGAGGATCTCCGTCGCCGCGTTCGGGAAGGCGTCGGTGGCGATGGCTGCCGGCCTGTCCCAGGCGATCGGCAGCCTTCCCTCCGACGGGGTGATCGTCGCCCCGCGGCCGTCGGATGGGCCCTGGCGGGTCGTCGTGGGCGGTCATCCCGTACCGACCGAGGGGAGCGTCCGGGGGGGCGAGGCGATCCTCTCGCTCGCCAGGTCCACCGGGCCGGACCACCTCCTGGTCTGCCTCGTGTCGGGGGGCGGTTCGGCTCTCGTCGAGGTTCCCGCCGGCGAGCTGACCCTGGCCGATCTCGTGGCCACCAACGAGCTGCTCCTCCGGGCGGGGGCCGACATCGTCCAGGTCAACACGGTCCGCAAGCACCTGTCGGCCATCAAGGGCGGCCGGCTGGCGGAGGCGGCTGCGCACACGACGCTGCTGACGCTGATCCTGTCCGACGTCGTCGGGGATCCCCTGGACGTGATCGCCTCGGGACCCACCGTTCCCGATCCGACGACCTACGCCGACGCGTTGGCGGTCGTCGAGCGTTTCGACCTCGCTCGACGACTTCCCTCCCCGGTCCTCGATCACCTCCGCGCCGGCGTCGCCGGTGCACTTCCCGAGACCCCGAAGACCGCCCACCCCCACCAGCATCTCCATCTGGTCGGGAACGGCGCGAAGGCCGCCAGGGCCGCCGCCGAAGCCGTCACCCGGGCCGGACCCTCCGCTCGCGTCGTGACGACGACCCTGACCGGGGAGGCCCGGGAAGCGGGACCGGCGGCGGCGACCGCTGCCGTCGACGGCGACGTCGGTGTCTACGCCGGGGAGACGACGGTCACGGTCAGGGGGAACGGTCGGGGTGGCCGGAACCAGGAGGCTGCCCTCGCCGCCGCCCTCGCCATCGCCGGTACCGACGCCGTGTTCCTGGCTGCTGGCACCGACGGCATCGACGGACCCACCGACGCGGCCGGCGCCGTCGTCGACGGCGGCACCATCGCCAGAGGGGAGGCCGCCGGCCTCGACGCCGCGGCGAACCTGGAACGCAACGACTCGTATCGCTACCTCGCCGCGACCGGTGACCTGCTGTTCACCGGACCCACCGGAACGAACGTCGCCGACCTGTGGCTGGCGTGGCCGCCGTCCGGCGTCTGAGACCGTCGTGGCCCCGGGGTCAGGAGTTGGCGTCGAGGAACGCCTCGATCGTCGCCCGGTAGCCCTCCGGGTCGAGGTTCCAGCTCTGGACGTGGTCGGCGTCGGTTTCGATCAAGCTCACCAGGTCGGGGCGGAGATTGGCGAGCCGGCGGGTCGGTTCGATCGGGACCGAACCGTCGTTGGTCCCGTGGAAGACGAGCATCGGAGTGTGCAGGTCCTGCCATCGGTCGGTCACGTCGTACGCGTCCCAGTCGATCCCGAACCGCCACGAGACGAGCTGCTTGGCCACGGCGGTCAGCGAACGCGGCACCGTGCCGAGGAGGGGGAGCCGGGTCGAGTCGGCATTGTGGTCGACCGTCGCCTCGAGGTCCACCACCGGGGAGTCGAGGATGGCGGCGACGGTCTGGTTCCTCAAGGGTGACTCCTGCAGGTACCGCAACACCGCGGCGCCGCCCATCGAGTAGCCCACCACGACGATGCGGCGAGCTCCGTTGGCGCGGGCGTAGGCGGCCGCGCTCGATACGTCCACCCATTCGGTCAGTCCGTACTGCGTGTAGCCGCTGGGGTCTTCGGGCAGACCGGGATCGTTCCGGTAGCCGATCACCAACGCGTGGTAGCCGCGATCGAACGCGATGGGCAACATCCGGAGGGCCTCCGCCTTCGGCGCGCCGCGTCCGTGAACGAAGATCATCCACAGGTCGCTGCTCCCGCGCAGGTACCACGCGTCCATCGCTCCGATGTCGCTGTCGTAGGTGATCTCGGTGAAGGGGTAGACGAACGCCGCCGCCGGATCGTCGGGATAGGCGAAGCCATCGACCGACACCAGGTCCCCGGCCTGCGGCGGCGGCCCCCAGGTCCCGACGACGGGACGCGTCACGGTGTCGGCGGACGCCTCCGCTACCGGTCCGACCTGGAGGTACCCGCCGTCACCTCGCACCCCCTGGACGCCCGGGCGGGCGGCATCGCCGTCGCGGTCCGTTCGCAGGGTGATGCTGCCCTCATCGACACCGACGACCTCCACGGCCGCGGGCGTCACCGCCGGAGGGCCGAGGACGAGGGCTCCGTCGCGGATCTGGTTCGCGTAGTACCAGCCTCCGCCTGCGTAGAAGACGGCGACGGCACCGATGACGACGCCGAGGACGGTCGTGAGGATGCGGCGTCCGCCGATCCGCCGCCGTGGGGGACGTTCGGGGAGCAGCGTCGTTCCCGGTGTCGAGCCTCTGGCCATGAACTCCTCCTGTCGGAGCGTAGCCGAGGTCGCAGGATGCGTGAGGGCGTACCATCGGGCCGATGATCTCCCGACGATGGTGGTGGTGGCTGGTCGTCGTCGCCCTGGTCGTCTCCGCCTGCTCCAGGGCGGGTGGCTACCAGCGCGCCGACGTCCGCACGGCCCACGTGGCCGCATCTCATGCGTTCTCGACGCCCGACCCGGGGTTGTCGGGACCGGAGCTGGCGCGGTTCCGGATCGGGGACCGCTTCTTCACCGAACCGTGGACGCCTGCCGTCGTCGGGCGTGACTCGGAACGTGACGGCCTCGGGCCCACGTACGTGGCGTCCGCCTGCGCCGGATGTCACGTACGCGACGGGAAGGCCAACGCCCCGTCGGCGGGAGGTCCGATCGTTTACCGGCTCGTGGACGGACCATCGCCCGCCTACGGCGTCCAGATCCAGGATCGCGCCGTCGACGACGTCCCCGCCGAAGGCCGGTTCGAGGTCGACGTCGTCGACGAGCCGTTCAGGTATCCCGATGGGAGCATCGTCGTGCTCCGCCGTCCGGTGGTGACGGTGTCGTCGGCCGCCTTCGGGGACGAGATCGAGGAGGCGTCCGGCTCGGTGCGGATGGCGCCCGCCATCGTCGGTCTCGGCCTGCTCGCCGCCGTGCCCGATGCGGTGATCGTCGATGGGGCCGATCCCGACGATCGGGACGGCGATGGCATCAGTGGCCGACCGATCCGGGTCGGAGAGCGCGTGGGACGGTTCGGGTGGAAGGCCGAGAAGGCGACGGTGCTCGACCAGACGGCGGAGGCGTACCTGCGGGACATGGGGATCACCTCTCCCCTCCACCGGGTGGAGAACTGTCCCGGGCCGCAGGAGGCGTGCCGCCGAGCCCCCGGCGGGGGCGATCCGGAGATCTCCGGCGATCGCCTCGCCGCCGTCGCATTCTACGTGTCGGCCCTGGCGGTCCCCGAACGTCGAGATCCCGCCGCTCCCGAGGTGATCGCCGGCGAGGCGCTGTTCGACGCCATCGGATGTGGTGCGTGCCACCGGCCTGCGCTCGAGGTGTCGTCCGAGCGCGACTGGATCGGGGACGGCCGGATCGCCGCCTACACCGACCTGCTCGTCCATGACATGGGTCCCGGCCTCGCCGACGGCGGCACGGACGGCGCCGAGTGGCGGACGGCTCCGCTGTGGGGGATCGGTCTGGTCGAGGCGGTGAACCCGTACGCCGGCTACCTCCACGACGGCCGGGCCGCGACGCTCGAGGAGGCGATCCTGTGGCACGGCGGCGAGGCGCTCGGGGCCCGGGACCGGTTCGCCGCTCTCGACGCCGAGGACCGAGCCCGGGTCATCGCGTTCCTCCGCGACCTGTAGGAGGCCCGGTCACGCAGGCGAGCGGGACGCTCTCCTCCAGCGGAGACGGTTCACCGCCTTGCGCCCTCCGTCGGTGGCGGTGTCGGGGGTGCTGAGCACGAGATCGCGGACGCCGCCGGGGCCGTCGACCCATTCGATGTGGCGCCGCTGGTCGTCGCCGACCCAGTTCGGCATCAAGGAGACCACGACGTGGTGGATCACCTCGTCGCCCACGAGCGTGTAGCGGCCGGCGTACGACAGGTAGCCGGCGGCCGCCTCGGCTCGATCGACCACCGGTGCCGCGCTGATGGTCGTGGTCGGCAGCGGCTTGCGGTGTCGCTTCATCAGCGCCGCCCACATCCATCCGTCCTCGGTGTAGGTGAGCAGACCGACCGGGTCACCCCCGAACGGCCGCGCCTCGCGGAGGCCGTCGACCGTGAACGTCCACTCGACGAGCTCCCATGTTCCGACCAGATCGTGCATCGGCGGCAGCCTACCGGGGGAGGCGACGCGAAGGGGCCACCCGACGGGTGGCCCCTTCGACGACGGGGACGCCGGTCAGCTCTTCACCTCGGTGAAGGCGTCCGCGTAGTTGGTGGCGAAGTCCCCGAGGTCGGCCAGGAACTCGAGCTTCTCGAAGGTCTCCGGCGTCGGGTACACCGCCGGATCGGAGAGGATCTCCGGGTCGATCAGCTCGTTGGCCTTGGCGTTCGGGCTCGCGTAGTAGTTCCACTCCGAGAGCTGGGCACCGTTCTCGGCGTCGAGGATGAAGTTGATGAACGTGTGCGCCGTGCACACCGCCTCGGCCGTCGTCGGGATCGCCATGTTGTCGACCCAGGCGACGCCGCCTTCCTTCGGGATGCCGTACCCATAGTCCTCCCATGCATCGGCTTCGTCGAACGCGGCGAAGAAGTCGCCGTTCCAGCCGTGGGCGAGATCCACCTCGCCGGAGACGAGCAGGTCCTCGAACGAATCGGACGTGAAGGTGGCGACCCGGTCCTTGGCCGCCTTGAGCAGGGCGGTGGCTTCGTCGAGCTGGGCCTGGTCGGTGGTGTTCACCGAGTAGCCGAGGTACTTCAAGGCCGCCGCGAAGACCTCCCGTTCGTCGTCGAGCAGCGAGATCCGGCCGGTGAGCGGCGCGCTCATCTCCGGATCGAAGATCAGCCCCCAGGTGAGGTCGGCGGCATCGTCGACGACGTCGTAGCTGAAGCCGATGCCCGTGGTGCCCCACTGGTAGGGGGCCGAGTACTCGCCGTCGGGGTCGAACGGAAGGCCGGTGAACTTGGGGTCGAGGTTCGCCATGTTCGGGATGGCGTCCTTGTTGAGCTTCACGAGGAGGCCTTCCTGGCGCATGATGTCGACCATGTAGTCGGAGGGGACGACGAGGTCGTACGTCGCACCGCCTGCCTCGATCTGGGCGAGCATCGCCTCGTTCGACTCGTAGAAGGTCTCGACGACGTCGACGCCGTAGGTGTCCCGGAACTCCTGGACGAGGTCGGGATCGATGTACTCGCTCCAGTTGTAGAGGCTCAGGTCGCCGTCGACCTGGTCGACCTGGCACCCTTGGGCGACCGATTCGAGGTCGCTTCCGGAGTTCCCACTGCTGCACGCCGCGGCGACGAGCGCCACCGCCAGGGCGAGCATCCCCATCGATCTGATCCTTCGCATGGTTGCCTTTCTCCTCCTGTGTGTCGGTTCCTGTTCCGTCGTGTCGGTACGTTCGGCTCTGGTGGTCATGGTGCCTCGGGGTTCGCGCCCGCCCTCGGTTCGCGTTGGAACGCCAGGGACCCGAAGACGAGCACCATGGAGGCGAGCAGCATCACGGTGGACACCGCGTTGATCTCCGGCGTCACCTGCCGCTTGATGAGCCCGAAGACGAAGACCGGCAGGGTCGTGGACCCCGGACCCTGGACGAGGCTGGTGATCACGACGTCGTCGAGCGACAGGGTCAGCGCGAGGAGGGCGCCGCCGACGATGCCGGGCATGATGAGCGGCAGCGTCACGCGACGGAACGCCTGCCACCGGTCGGCGTACAGGTCCGCGGCGGCTTCCTCCAGCGATGGGTCGAGGTTGGCGAGGCGGGCACGGACCACGATCGCCACGAACGAGATGTTGAAGGCGATGTGCGAGAGGATGATCGTGGTCAGGCTGAGCGACCAGTTGATCGTGGTGAACCACATGAGCAACATGACGCCCATCGTCACGTCGGGGATGATCACCGGCAGGTACAGCAAGGCATCGAACGTCCGTTTCCCGAGCCACCTCCGGTAGCGCTCCAGGGCCAGGGCGGCGGCGGTGCCGAGCACCGTCGAGATGCCGGTCGACACCAGGGCGACGACGACCGAGTTCCGCATGGACCGCAGCAGCGGGTCGTTGGTGAACATCTTGCGGTACCAGCGCAGGCTCCATCCGCCCCACACGCTCAGGTTCGACGCGTCGGAGAAGGAGAAGACGACGAGGAGGAGGATCGGCACGTACAGGAAGAGGAACACGACGACGCCGTGGACCGACAGGGCCCGGTCGGCGTTACGGGACGCGGCGGCATGGGTGGGGACGTTCATATGGTCCTCGCGTCGGTCCGGAAGTAGATGATCGTGGCGATGAGCATCACGACCAGGACGACGAACGAGAGCGCGGCTCCGAAGGGCCAGTTGCGGGCGGCGGTGAACTGGCGCACGATGTAGTTCCCGAGCAGCGTCGTCTTGGCCCCTCCCAGGATGTCGGGGGTGACGTAGGCCCCGAGCGACGGGATGAACACGAGGATCGAGCCGGCGATGACGCCCGGCTTCGACAGCGGCAGCGTGACCTTCCGGAACGCCACCCACCCCGACGCGTACAGGTCCCTGGCGGCTTCGACGAGGCTCCAGTCCATCCGTTCGAGGGCGGCGTAGAGCGGCAGGACCATGAACGGCAGGTAGCCGTACAGGAGGCCGATGAACACCGCCGGCTGGGTGAACAGCAGCTTGTCCCACAGCCCGAGGGCCCTGCCGATCTCGGTGACGAAGCCGTTCTCGCCGAGCAGGACCCGCCAGGCATAGGTGCGGACGAGGAAGTTGGACCAGAACGGGATGAGGACCAGCACCAACAGGACCGCCCGGTACCGCGCCGAGCGGCGGGTCGCCAGCCAGTAGGCGAACGGGTAGCCGATGGCGAGGCACAGGACCGTGTTGAGGAGCGCCAGCCAGAGGCTACGGGCGACGATCTCGGCGACGATGGGCTGGAACAGCTTGGCGTACGAGTCGAGGTTCCAGTCCGACAGGACGGGCCTTCCCGTTCTCGATCGCGAGGCGAAGGAGAACACGAAGACGATGACCAGCGGGATGGCGAAGAAGAACACGAGGTACGCGTAGGACGGGAGCGCCTGGAGGAAGCCGCGGAGGGCTTCGGCTCGTTCGGCCTTCCGCTCGAACTCGGGGTCGGCGACTCGGGTGGGGCGTTCGTCGGTGGTGGTCATTCGGTGAGCGCGTCCGCGGCGTCGTGGTGGAAGCTGACCGCGACCCGCTGACCGGGATCCCAGCGGGGCAGGGAGGGAACGTTCTCGACCCGGACGTCGATGGTGTCCCCCGACTTCAGCTCGATCTCGTAGTAGAGCGAATCCCCGAAGTAGAGACGATGCCGGACGGTCCCTTCCAGCCGGTTGCGTCCGTCGACGACCTCGTCGGGATGGTGGAGCTGGATCTTCTCGGGACGGAGCATCAAGGTCACGGCCGTTCCGACCGGGGCGCCGGTTCGGGCCCGAACGGTGTGCGCGGCGCCGATCTCGACGTGGCCCTCGGCGACGATGACGCCGTCGAGGAAGTTCGTCTCCCCGATGAAGTCGGCGACGAACCGGTTGGCAGGTCGCTCGTAGATGTCCTCGGCGGTGCCGACCTGGAGTAGGCGGCCGGCGTCCATGACGCCGATGCGATCGGACATGGTCAGCGCCTCTTCCTGATCGTGGGTCACGTACACGAAGGTGATGCCGACCTCGCGTTGGATGTCCTTGAGCTCGACCTGCATGGCTTGGCGGAGCTTGAGGTCGAGGGCGCCGAGGGGCTCGTCGAGCAGGAGCACCTTGGGACGGTTGACGAGCGCCCTGGCGAGGGCCACTCGTTGCTGTTGGCCCCCGGAGAGCTGGGTCGGCCTTCGGTTCTCCATGCCCCCGAGACGGACGAGCTCGATCGCTTCGCCGACCCGTCGGCGCAGCTCGGCGTCGGGGACCTTGCGCATGGCCAACCCGAAGCCGACGTTCTCGGCGACGGTCATGTGGGGGAACAGGGCGTACGACTGGAAGACGGTGTTGACGGGCCGCTTGTTGGGCGGGGCGAGCGCCACCTCCTCGTCGAAGATGCGGATGCTCCCCTCGGTGGGGAACTCGAGGCCGGCGATCATCCGGAGGGTCGTCGTCTTGCCGCAGCCGGACGGACCGAGGAGCGAGAAGAACTCCCCGTCGGCGATCTCCAGATCGACGGCGTCGACGGCGACGACGTCCCCGAACCGCTTCGTCACCGCGTGCAGGCCGACGGCGACGGTCATCGCACGTTCTCCGTGTCGATCACGAGCGTCTGGAGGTCGGTGAACTCCTCGATCGATCCTCGTCCCCAGCCGGTGTCGGTGCCCGCTGCTCCGCCGAAGGGCTGGAAGGTCTCCCAGAAGTCGGTCGAGTCGTTGATCACCACCGTGCCCGAACGGACGTGGTCGGCGTACCAGAAGGCACGCCGGAGGCTGGAGGTGAACACGGCGGCCTGCAGACCGAGGTGGGTCCGGTTGGCGATCGCGACCGCGTCGGTGTCGTCGCGGGCGGCGATGATCGGCAGGACCGGGCCGAAGGACTCCTCGGTGGCCAGCGCGGCGTCCTCGGGCACCCCATCGACGATCGTCAGGTCGTAGTACAGGTCGGTGGGGAAGCCGCCGGCGCGGCCTCCGCCGACGAGGATCTCGGCGCCTCGTTCGGTGGCGTCGGCGAGGTGCCGATCCATCTTGGCGGCGGTCGCTTCGTTGTTGAGGGGTCCCATCGTCGTGTCGGGGGCGAACGGATCGCCGAGCCGGACCTCGGCGGCGGCGGCGGTGGCGGCTTCGACGAAGGCGTCGTGGACGGGATCGACGACGATCACCCGCTCGGTCGCGCAGCACACCTGTCCCGCGTTGTAGTACGCCCCGTAGACCGCCAGGCGGGCGGCGGCGCCGATGTCGGCGTCGTCGGCCACGATCGTCGGTCCGTTCCCGGACATCTCCATGATCGAGCGCTTGATCCCCATCGCCGCGATGATCCTCCGTCCCGTCTCGCTGGAACCGGTGAAGCCGATCCCGTCGATCCCTTCGTGCGACACGAGCCGCCGGCCGACGTCGGGTCCGCCGGGAAGGATCGAGACGAGGCCCTTGGGGACCCCCGCCTCGTCGAAGGCCTTGGCGAGCTCCAGCAGCGCCCACGCGGTGAACGGTGGGGGCTTGACGATGACCGCGTTGCCGGTGGCCAACCCGGGCCCCAGGTACTCGAGCGGGATGGTGACCGGGAAGTTCCATGGCGTGATGGCGGCCCAGACGCCCACGGGTCGGTGGAACGTGAACATGCGCTTGTTGCGATCGGTGGTGGGGATGACATCACCGCGAAGGCGCTTGACGTCCTCGGCGGCGTTGATGAAGTACTCGTTGGCTTCGGCGATGTCGTCGAGCGATTCGGCGTGATAGGGCTTGCCCTGCTCGAGGGTCTGGATCCGGGCGATCTCGGGCACCATCGGTTCGATGGCCTCGGCGATGCGATGCAGCAGCGCCGCCCGCTCGAAGGCCGACCAGTGGCGGTACTCGTCCTGGGCGGCGCGGGCTGCGGCAACGGCGCGGTCGATGTCGGCCGCCGATGGGATGGGGACGTCCGCGACGTGCTGGCCGGTGACCGGGCTGACCAGCGCGTACCGCTCGTCGCCCGAACCGGTCGTCCATTCCCCTCCGAGAAACAGGGACAGTTCCTCGACCACATCAACCTCCAGCGAGAAGGCGACTGTAGCGGCTCGTTCGGTCAGCGGCTGAGAGCTGCCTGCCGATCGCGACGGGACCAGTACCGGCGGGCCCAGACGGGACGGACGTCGATGGTCGGTCCGGCGGTCTCGATCCGGTGCGACCACGTGGCGAGGTGTTCGTCGGCCTCGGCGAACGCCTCGGCGGACCGGGGCGGGTCGTTCAGCCAGCGAGCCTCGATCCGGTCGCGTTCGTCGGAGAACAGCGGGGCGAGCCGTGCAGGGTCGCGCATGGTGGCTCGAGCGAGGCGTTCATGGCGCCACCACAGGGTGCGTTCGTCGGCGACGCCGGTCGGGATCGGGCCCAGATCCACCGGGTCGTCGACCGAAACCGGCTTGAAGAGCGCCAGGCATTGGGCAGAGGTCGCCGAGATCCAGTGGCGCGGCGCCTCGCCGAGGGCGGACACCCAGCCGGCGACGCTGGACGACGATGCGACGATGCCGCCGCCATGCATGCAGGGGATGTCGAGGGTGCCGTTCAGGAGGTGGTATCGGGGCCACCGATGGGCGCCGTGGCTTCGCAGGACCGCCAACATGTCGGCGACCCCGAGTGCACCGGAGGCGAGGCGGCTCGTCAGTGCGATGCGGATGTCGCACGCCGCGAAGCGGGTCCGTAGACGGTCTCGATGCGCCTCGGCGAACCCGGGGATGGTGAGCCCGTTCGAGATCGTCCGCACCCCGCGGACGATCCGTTCGGTGGCCCACAGACGCCCCGCCGTCTCCAGCACCCAGGCTTCGGTCGGGTCGGCGACGAGGAAGCTGTTGTGGTAGGTGAAGGTCGGATCCTCGAACCCACATCCGCCGCCTTGGCCGTGGGTCTCGAGGAGTCCCACGATGACCCCGACCGCCTCCTCCGCGGTCGATGCGCGTTCCAGGCCGAGACGAACCAGATCCATGCCGGTGAGTCCGGTGGCTGCATAGGGCTGGTCGGTGAACACCGCCTCGTTGCCGATCGTCACGCCGTGCTCGTTGGTCCCCATCTCGGCGCCCCACATCCAGAAGGGGCGGGAGATGAGCACCGCGTTCGTCTCGGCGACCTGCGGGATCTCGATGTGGGTGCAGCGGACGGTCGGCTCGGTGGGGCGCCGCCTGGCGTGCCACTGAGGGACCTGCGCCTCGTTCGGGTCGCGATCGGAGTTCTTGGCGAAGAGGACCCCGCCGGCGTGAACGACGACCATCGTGTCGCACATGGGCTGACCATACTCCGCTCGGGCGTGCCGCCTTCAGCGTGCGATCCGCGGCGGGAGCAGGAACGGGTACACGGCGCCGCGCCGCCGATGCCCCCAGCGGTCCGCACGGCGCAGCCGCTGGAGCATCTCCCACAAGATGGCGTTGGCCCGGTAGTAGCGGCGAGCCTCTCCGGCGGTGATCGGGTCGTCGACGGCCTCGGCGAAGGCGGCGACCGCGGCGGGAACGAGCACGTCGACGCGTTCCTTGCCGAGATTGCCGACGATGTCGAGGAGGACGCGGCGCACGTCGTAGTACGTGGCGAGGATCCCGGGGAGGGCGAAACGCCGTACGGGGGCTCGCAGCGGCGCCGGGAGGGACGCCAGGAACAGGTCCGTGTCGAGGGCTTCGGAGCCGTCGGCCCTTCGGAGCAGCGGTGTCGTGACGTCGAAGTAGACCAGTCGGCCGTCGGGAGCGAGAGCCCAGTTGGAGACCTGGGCATCGAGGCCGATCGTGCCGTCGACGGTCGACACGACGAGGTCGCCGACGGCGGCGAACACGGCGGCGGCCTCGTCGTGTCGACCGT
>JALVQZ010000146.1 GCA_027036355.1 Acidimicrobiia bacterium
GTCTTGAGGTGGTAGCTGATCGTCGACTGGCTGAGGTCCACATGCCGTTCGATGTCGACCACGCAGACCGCGTCGGCGGCCTCGGCGAGGAGATGCACGATGCTCACCCGGTGCGGGTCGCCGAGGGCCTTGTAGCCGGTGGCCAGGTCGTCGGCGGCGGCGGCGTCCATCGGCTCGATCGACAGACCGCAGCCGCAGGCCGTCGGGCTGCAGGTGGCGACGTCATCCATGGCACCCAGGCTACACCTCCGACCGATCGACGGACGTCGATGCGGTCAGGACGCGGGTTCGATCGGCAGCAGACGCGAATCGATCAGCGCCGCCGTGCGGTGACCGACGCCGGCCCGGTAGGCCTCGTCCCCGACCATCGTCAGGAACGACGCCACGTCGGGGTACTGGACGAGCATCGCCCGATCCCAGCGTTCCTCGGAGGGACCGATGAGGTACGGGCCGCCCTCGCCGAGGAACCGGACCGTGCCACCGACGGCCGCCAGGAACGGGCCGGCGTGCGCTGCGTACCGCTCGTAGGCCTCGCGACCGGAGATGGGCTCGTCGGGTGCCAGTTCGGGGTTCGCGGCGTAGTCGGCGACCTCGCGGAACCGGAGGAGGTTGAGCATGGCGACGGGTCCGGCGATGCCGCGGCCGATGAGCGCTTCGATGGCCTGAGGGGTGGGGTCGATGAACATCATGCGACCCTACCCGGCTCCGGGGCGGCCGGAGACGGTGGGGGCGCTCCAGCGGGCCGGGACCGGCGGGCGACCGGAACTCGTGTCCGCGAGGTGCCGGGGCATCGATCTGGGACCATCCCACAGTTCAACATCCCTTGACACGTTCTGAGCAGGGATCTAACCTGCCCGCATGAACACTTCAACGACTCTTGAACAGTTGACGAAGGAGGAACGGGCCGCTCTCTTCCATGCCCTCGCCGACCCCAACCGGCTCGACATCCTCGACCTGCTCTCCCCGGAGATCCGCTGCAACTGCCACCTCCAGGAGCAGCTCGACCTCGCCCCCAACCTCCTCTCCTACCACCTCAAGGTGTTGCGGGAGGCCGGGCTCATCGAGGGCAAACGGCGAGGCAAGTGGATCGACTACGCCATCACCGACGACGCCAGGAACCGCATCGCCGCGGCGCTGCCGGAGGGGCTCCGGTGAGCGTCTTCCTCCCCGAGCCCGGTACCCGACGCAGCCCGGCGCACCTGTGGGGCCTCGCCGTCGCCGCCGCCTTCGCCTGGTTCGTCGGCTACGCCCTCAACGGTCGGTTCTGGGACCGGATCGTCTACGACGTCTTCGGGCTCGACCCCCAGAGCCGCCTCGGCGAGGCCGTGCACTTCTTCGTGTTCGACACCACGAAGATCCTCCTGCTCCTCGGCGGGATCATCTTCATCGTCACGGTCCTGCGCAGCTTCATCACCATCGAACGGACCCGCAGCCTGCTCGGCGGCAGACGTGAAGGCCTCGGCAACGTCGCCGCCGCCGGCCTGGGGATCGTCACGCCCTTCTGTTCGTGCTCGGCGGTTCCGGCCTTCATCGGCTTCGTCGCCGCCGGCGTCCCGCTCGGGGTCACGCTGAGCTTCCTCATCGCCTCCCCCATGGTGAACGAGGTCGCCGTCATCCTGATCTTCGGCATGTTCGGATGGCGGATCGCCACCCTCTACGTCGTGTTCGGCCTGCTCGTCGCCGTCGCCGCCGGCTACGTGCTCGGCCGTCTCCGCCTCGAGAAGTGGGTCGAATCGTTCGTCTTCGAGACCAAGCTCCGCGGCGAGCTCGTCGAACCGTCCACCGACATGCCCTGGGAGGACCGTTTCGCCCTCGGCTGGCAGGAGGTCAAGACGATCATCGCCAAGATCTGGCCGTACCTGCTCGTCGGCATCGCCCTCGGTGCCGCCATCCATGGCTGGGCGCCGGAGGACCTGTTCGCCCGCTGGGCGGGATCGGGCAACGTCCTGGCCGTACCCATCGCGGTCGTCGTCGGGATCCCGTTGTACTCGGGCGCCGCGGGGATCATCCCCCTCGTCCAGGCCCTCTCCGACAAGGGCGTCGCCCTGGGCACCGTGCTCGCCTTCATGATGGCGGTCGTCGCCCTGTCGCTGCCCGAGATGATCCTCCTCCGCCGGGTCCTCAAGCCGAAGCTCCTCGCCACGTTCGTCGCCGTCGTCGGGACCGGCATCCTCGCCGTCGGCTACCTGTTCAACGCCGTCATCTGACCACAGGAAGGAAGCAACGATGAAGATCGAAGTGCTCGGGACCGGATGCAAGAACTGCAACGCCCTCGAGGCAGCCACCGCCGAGGCGCTCCAGCAACTCGGCGTCGACCAGCCCATCGACAAGGTCACCGACTACGCCGACATCATGGCCTACGGCGTCATGTCCACCCCGGCGCTCGCCGTCGACGGCGAGGTCAAGGTCGTCGGCCGGGTCCCCTCGGTCGCCGAGCTCAAAGAGCTGCTCGTCGCGGCCGGCTCATGACCCGCGAACCTACGAACCCGGACCGATGACGGCGCCCCCGGACACGTCGGTCGCCACCCGCCTGTCCGTACTCGACCGCTACCTGCCGCTGTGGATCCTGCTCGCCATGGTGGCGGGTCTCGGACTGGGACGCACCTTCCCCGACCTCAACGACGCCCTCGACACGATCAAGATCGACACCGTCTCGCTCCCGATCGCCCTCGGGCTCCTCGCCATGATGTACCCGGTCCTCGCCAAGGTCCGGTACGACGAGATCGGCGAGGTCACCGCCGACCGGAAGATGATGGGGATGTCGCTCCTCCTCAACTGGGTCGTCGGACCGGCCGTCATGTTCGCCCTGGCGTGGATCCTTCTGCCCGACCTGCCCGCCTACCGGACCGGCCTCATCATCGTCGGGTTGGCCCGCTGCATCGCGATGGTGCTCATCTGGAACGACCTCGCCTGCGGGAGCGCCGAGATGGCGGCCGTGCTCGTCGCCATCAACTCGGTGTTCCAGGTCGTCGCCTACGCCGTCCTGGGATGGTTCTACCTCCAGGCGCTCCCCGTGTGGCTCGGTCTCGAAGGTGGCGCCGCCCTCGACGTGTCCATGTGGGCGATCGCCAAGACCGTGCTGATCTTCCTCGGGATCCCGCTCGTCGCCGGCTACCTGACCCGCCGGTGGGGGGAGCGCACCAGAGGCGTCGAATGGTACGAGACGCGGTTCTTGCCTCGCATCGGGCCGATCGCCCTGTGGGGTCTGCTGTTCACCGTCGTCGTCATGTTCGCCCTCCAGGGCGAGACGATCACCGCCCGCCCCTTCGACGTCGTCCGGATCGCCCTGCCGCTCCTCGCCTACTTCGGGATCATGTGGGGCGGGTCGTTCCTCGCCGGCTGGCGCATGGGGTTCCCCTACGACCGCACCACGGCGATGGCGTTCACCGCCGCAGGCAACAACTTCGAGCTCGCCATCGCCGTCGCCATCGGGGTCTTCGGGATCGCCTCCGGAGAGGCGCTCGCCACCGTCGTCGGGCCGCTCATCGAGGTGCCCGCCCTCATCGCGCTCGTCTACGCCTCCCTGTGGGCGCGCCGCCACCTGTACGGGTGATCGCCGAGGATCCCGGGCCCGCGGCCACGGTCACCGGCAGTTCAAGCAGCGGCGAGAGATCAGATCGACCGTGCCCGCGAGGTCGGGCCCCAGCATCGAGCGGATACGCTCCAGCATCGCCGAAGGAGCGATCGGACCCCTACAGACCTCGCAGGTGGCCGTCGTCGCGGACCGGACCGTTCGTCGTCCGAGAACGAGTTCGGCCACGTCGAGACACCGCTCGAGGGTGATCGCCCCATGCGCTCGTTCGGGACACGTGGCCACGCACGCACCGCATCCGACACAGAGCAACGGGTCGACCGTGATCTCGATCTCGCCATCGATCCTGCCCGAACGCAGCGCCGTTGACGGGCACACGCTCGTGCACTGCTCGCACGCCGTGCACGTCGCAGCATCGATGGCGACGACGCCCGCCGAGCCCGCCTCGACGACGGCATCGTCGACCGACAGCGCATCGGCCAGCGCCAAGAACGCCTCGGCATCTCCCCACGACTCCCCGAACGCTCCCGCTCCGGATCCGAGCGGATCGGGGACCATCGGACGGGACCGGCGATGGAGCCGCTCCGCGGTCGAACCCAGCTCGTCCAAGATCGCACCAGCCGCCTTGCGTCGTTCCTTGAGGACCAGGTCGTTGCCGAGCTCGCATCCGATGTCCGTGCACGAGGGGGCCCCGATGGCGCCCGCTCCGAGCACGAGTGGCGCCAGCAGCCATCCCACGGTCAACATGCCCGTGCACGGGACCTCCACCGGGAACCACCCGTCGACCGGCGGCGCCGCCACGGCATCGCGGCAGCGGTACTCGATGCCCACCGGAACGTCCGACGCCTCCACGATCGCCCGGATCTGTGCCGCGACCTGCCCCGTCGTGGCGGTCGGATTGGTGGTGGCCCCGGTCGGACACGTCGTCGTGCAGATCCCACACGCCACGCAGAGGTCCATGTCGTAGGAGACCTGGCCTGCGTCCCAGCGGAGAGCCCCCGAAGGACAGGCATCGACACACAACCGGCATCCACGCTCGGCCGCGCAGGTCGTCCGGTCGATCGCCGGCGCCGCGATGTACTGCGGGACGGTCATGGCGAACAGGCGACGCCTCGAGAGCAGCTCGGGCCATCGCATCTTGGCGTGCTCGGGCCCCGAGCCGGGGAACGCCCGATGCCGAGCGAGGGCGCCTGCGGCCGCGACGGTCAGCCAGGGTTCCGTTGCGGGTCCCGCCAGCTCGACGACCGGTACGCCGAGCGGATCGGCACCGCGCTTGCGAAGGGCGCCCTGGAGGAAGCCGCGGTCGAACTCGCCGGCGTGCAGCATCACGGCCTCGACCTCGGCGAGCTCGGCGGCGACGAGGGAACCGGGATCCCCGCAGAGACCGGCGATGGCAACCACCTCGGTCCCCGGGATCGTCGGGATCGGCGTGTCGTGATCGGCGCAGACGACGAGGCTCATCGGGACGGCTCCATGACGGACCGCTCCAGGAAGCGCACCACCCCGGCGTCATGCCGCACGAACGACGCGACGGCGGGCCCCAGCTCGGCGTAGAACGCCACGGTTTCGGCCGCCGACATCCGGGCAACGAAGTGCGGGAGCCAGACGCCCAGATGGCGGTCGAGGAACTCCCGCTGATGGCCGATCGTCAGTTCGAGACGGCGATCGTTCGCCGCCGATCGGGAGTCCGCCTCCCTGGCGCACAGCGCCGCCATCACCTCCAGCTCGATGGACACGTGGTCGAGGGTGTCGGCGACGGCATCGGTCGGCGCCAGCCGGTACCGATCGTAGGCGGCGCGGAGCTCGGCGAGGACCTCGCCGACCTCCCCACGGATCGGATCGGCCCCGTAGAAGGACTCCGTCGGAGGGCTGATCGCCCCCCCGATCCCGGTCGCGAACATGCGCACGTACTCGACCCGGAGCCCACGCGGATCACCGGCGGCGGCCACCGCCGCATCTCTCCATCGGCTCCATTCCCGGTAGAAGGCCAGGTACGGCAACCCCATGGCCTCGAGCATCTCGGTACCGGCGACGATGTCGCGGATCCGGTCCGGCTCCGGCTCCAGGAACGCGGCCGCGAAGACGCGGTACATGCCTTGCCGGAGCCGGGCCAGTTCCTCGAGGCTCTCCGGGAGGCCGGTGTCGATCACTTCCCGCCCTTGTAGACGCTGTAGAAGGCGCCGGCCGAGAAGGCGATCAGCACCCCCAGCACGAAGATCCCGGCCGCGAAGGGCACCCGCGGGTTGCTGCACGCCACCGTGGTGTTGCATGCGGGGGTCGTCCAGAACAGGTAGCTGACGACCATCAAGCCGACGCCGACGACGGCGATGGCGGTCGTGATCCAACCTCGGGTGGTCATTGCTCTGCCTCCTCCAAGGGAACGATCGGGAACACCTTCATGAACACGCCGATCATGATCGCTCCGAGGGAGAACAGACCGAACACGACGGCGAACTCCACCCAGTTCGGCGTGTACGAGCCGATGGGGTAGGGAAGGAGCTGGCCGTGGGTCTGGCTCGGAACCACGATGAGGTAGCGCTTGGCGACCGCCCCGATGTTGACGAGGATCCCCGCCGCGACCGCCGCCGCGATCGTCCATCGTCTCGTCAGCGCCTTCCAGGTCAGCAGCACCGCCGCCGCGACCAGCGACACGATCGCCCCCCAGAAGATCCAGGCGTACGTGCCCTTGAGCAACGCGTCGGAGAGCACCTGCTCGGCCGCGCTCGCCTGGTAGGTGATCGTCAGGATCTCGACGGCCGTGAAGTACAGATAGACGAGCAACAGCCCCAGGAGGAGCTTCGCCAACCACGCGAAGGCGTCGACCGTGATGCGCTTCTCGGTCTTGGTCGCCCAGCGGACGATCGCCGCCAACATGATCAGGTTGCCGATCCCCGAGACGCCGGCGAGCACCACGAACCCGGGAGCCTGCAACGAGCCGAACCATCCGGGACGGCCGACCTGCAGACCGAACACGAACCCGACCGTGGAGTGGGCGATCACCAGCAGCGGCAGGATGGCGATGGCGAGCCAGAACGTGGCCCTCCGGTCGATCCTCCGTTGCTCGGGCGTGTCCTCGTAGCCCGCCGCCAGGAAGCGGTACAGCCCCTGGAACCGGGACGGCTGCAAAGCCAGCCTCGCCGCGTCTCGGCGGCTCGTCACGTACAGGTACACGAGACTGGCGAACAGGTACCCCGCGATCACCATCGAGAACGTGCCGAAGAACGGCGACTGAGGTCGCCCGAACTCGAACAGGTTCACGATCGCTCGCCACGGGTGCTCCAGATCCGCCAGGATCGCCAGCGCCCCCAAGATGAGGGAGACCACGGTCAGCAGCTCCCCCATCCGGGCGACCGGCTCGAGCTTCTCGATCTTGAAGATCCGGATCAGCGCCGCCACGGTGATGCCGGCGAAGCTCACACCGATGAAGTAGACGTAGTAGGCGACGTACAGACCCCACGTCGCTCCTCCGCCCGTCCCGAGGTCGCGCAGGCCCGTCACGATGAGCCCGTTGCCGAGCTGCTGGAAGTAGGCGTACAGCCCGACGACGGTGACCGCCACCATCGCCGCGAAGAACGCGATCCATCCGGTCGACAGCCTGCCGATGCCTTGCGGGAGCTCTCTCTTTGTCGTCATGGTCTCGGTGGTCACCGCTGCACCTCCGTCAAGGGACGTTCGATCTCCCGGGTCTCCGCGGTCGGCGGACCGCCCCCGACGTAGTACACGCTCGGGTCGGTCCCCAGCTCCTCCAGCAGCTGGAACCCTGCCCGCTCCCGCAGGTACGTCGACAACGGCCCTTCGGGGTCTTCCACGTCGCCGAAGTGGATGGCATGGACCGGGCACACCTCGGCGCATGCCGGTTCCAGGCCCTTCTCGACCCGGTGCACGCAGAACGTGCACTTCTCCATCACGCCGACCGAATGGGCACTGCCGGCGGTCATGCGCTGTTCGTCGCCCTGGGGTCGGTCCAGGTCCGGGTTCTTGTACGGCGGGATCACCCCGCCGGTGACCGCCTCGACCTCCGGATCGGTGAAATCGACGTCGTAGGCGGCGAACGCCTCGGTCGGAGTGCGCCAGTTGTAGTAGTTCACGCCGTACGGGCACGCCACCTCGCAGTACCGGCAACCGATACACCGATCGGCGTCGGTGAGGACGATGCCGTCGCCGCGACGGAACCGGGCGCCCACGGGGCACACCTTGACGCACGGCGGGTTGTTGCAGTGCTGGCAGGGCCGGGGCATGAACGACATCTTCGTGTCGGGGAACTCCCCCGTCTCGGTCCTGAACACGTACATCCAGAACACCGCCTGGGGAGTGTTGTTCTCGATCTTGCAGGCCTCCATGCACGCCCGGCACCCTTGGCACCGATCGAGGTTGATGGCCATCGCGTATTTCGCCATGCGTTATCCCTTCAGCACTCGAACCTTGACGTGGAACGACTGATCGGCCGTACAGACCATGTAGCCCTCACCGGTGTAGAAGATCTCGTTGGGCGAGGGTCCGAGACCCTTGTTGCGCTCGGGACTCCACCCGCCGAAGTGGTGGGGCATGCCCACGACGTCGGGCCGGAACGCCTCCGACAGGGCGACGACGGTACGGAGTTGCCGCGTCTCGCCCGTGAGGGCGTTGTGGGATTCGACGACGACCTCGTCGCCCTCGCCGACCCCGAGTCTGCGGGCGGTCTCGGGGTTCATGTCGAGTCGCTGCTTGCCGCTGAGCTCGGTGAGCAGCGGGATCATCGACGTTCTCGACTGCTTGTGGGTGACCAGGTGGTACGAGATCAGGGTCAGGTCGTACTCGGCGGGCGACTGCTCGAACGTCGGTGTCCGCCAGGTCGGGAACGCGGTGTAGTCCCGCCAGTAGACCTCGTCGGCGCCCAGCTCCTGCTGCTTGCGTTGAGCGACGAGCAGGCTCTCGCCGTAGAGCCGATGCAGCGCCCCTTTGAAGGGTGGATCCGTGGCGTAGCCGTAGCGCTTGGTCGCCGCGACCTCTCCCTTGATCCACACACCGTTCTTCTCGAAGTACTCGATCCCGCCTTCGAGCCCCTCCATCCGGGACCACCGGTCGAAGATGTCGCGCACGTCGGGCTTCTCGTCGAGGGGCAAGGCGAACTCGTCCTCGAGGGGCAACGCCTTGTTGATCTGCGCGATGTAGCCGTCTTCTCCGTAGAGGACGCCGAGCTTCTCGCACAGGTCGATGTAGATCTCGATCTCCCCACGGCTGTCGAACAGCGGATCCATCACCGGGAGTCGCAGCGCCTTGCCGTCGATGTACTGGTCGGACGCCGAGGACGGCCCTTCGTACTTCTCCATGGTGGCCGTCGGCAGCACCACGTCGGCGAAGTAGTCGGCGGTCTCCGACAGCCATGGCGACAGGACGGCGACGAACTCGAACTTGCCGTACGAGTCGAGGAAGTCCTTCTGCGACGGGAAGGCCGTCAGCGGGTTGACGTAGTGGAGGATGGCGACCTTCGGCAGCTTCTCCACCTCGTACTTGGCCGGGTCCTGCATGACCTTGGCGACGATCCCGGGGAACCCGGTGTTGATCGGGAAGAACTTCGAGTTCTTCAGCGTGAAGTCGTAGGGGCCCTCCTCGACCTTGAGGTTCTCGAACTTGGCGTAGTTCTTGTAGATCTTCCATGTGAAGTCCGACAGCTGTCCGCCGACGGCCCCGGGGGCGCCGACGAGCATCGAGACCATGGTCATCGCCCTCACGGTCTGGAAGCCCAGCTCCTGTTGGGCCATGTGGTACGCCATGATGCCCACCGGCCGGTAGGGGATCTCCACGCCGTCGACGACGATCGACGCGCCGATGTTGGCGTTCTCCCCGAACTCGGCGGCGATCTCACGGATATCGTCGGCCGGGATGCCGGTGATGTCGGACGCCCACTCGGGGGTATAGGGGTCGACGTGTTCGGTGAACAGCTGGAACGCCGGCTTGACCGGGACGCCGTCGACGTCGAACTCGCCCGTCAACGCGGGGTCCTGCGCTTCGGCATGCGGCACCGCCTGCCCGGTCGCCAGGTCCCACACGAGGGCCGGAGGCTGGTCACCTTCCTCGGCGTCGGCGGGAAGCTCACCGCGGACGATGAGGCCGTCGGGGCCGACGAGCTCGGGGGAGTTCGTGTACGTCTTGAGATACGGTTCGTCGAGGTGACCCAGCGCGATCAACTCGCGGCACAGCGCCAACGCGAAGGCCATGTCGGTCGCCGGCTTGATCGGCACCCACTTGTCGGCGAAGGGCCCGGCCGATCGCAACCGTGGGTCGAGGTGGACGATCTTGAGCCCGTTCTTCTCCCGAGCGTCGAGCATCTGCTGGGGCCAGGTGATCCAGCAGGTCTTGTTCCCGCCGGCGTTGGTGATGTTCCAGCCCCACGAGAGGATGTACTTGGAGTGCTTGAAGTCGGGATGGAGAACGGCGTGGGTGCCGAGGGTGTACTCGAGCGCCCGGTACCCCGCGTCCGAGCAGTATGCGCCGTGACCGAGCTTGGTGGCTCCGGTGGCCTTGACGAACGCCGTGTCGTAGAACACCTTGGCCTTCGATCGGCCCTTCTGCCAGAGGAAGAGCTTGGGGTCCTCTTCGAGGACGGGCTTGACCTTCGAGGCGATCAGCTCGAGGGCCTCGTCCCAGGTGGCGGCCCGGAACTCCCCTGGGCCTCCCTTACCGTTGGTGCGGATGAGGGGCGTCTTGACCCGCTGCGGATCGTAGACCGCGGCGATCTGGGCGACGCCCTTGGGGCAGAGGGTTCCCTTGTTCTTCGGATGGGCGTCGAGGCCCTCCAGCTTGACCACCCGGCCGTCGATACGGCGAGCCACGATGCCGCAGTCCTGCTTGCCGATCCAGCAGGTGGTGTTGACGAAGTCCTCCCGGATCTGCTGGGCCAGCAGCAGTTTGTTCGTCGGCTCCACGGTCTCGAAACCGCCGAAGAGGAACCGCTTCGCCGCCAACGTCCCTCCGGCGACGGCAGCCGAGCCCTTGATGAACGTCCGCCGCGTGAGATCGACCATCGAATCCTCCTGGTAGCAGATAGCTACGGGTATCGTCGATGAACGATGAACCATGCGACTAGGGCCTTCCGGCCCGATCGGTCCGGACCCGCGACCGATAGGGCCCTTCGGCCCTAGGCTCGACCGCATGGTCCGCATCGAGCGACGGAGCGAGACATGACCACCACGACACCGCCGAACTGTTGCGCAGAGCCGGCGCCCGAGCGTCCCTTCGACGAGATCGAACTGGCGTCGATCGCCAAGGCACTGGCGCATCCCGCCCGGATCGCCATCCTCCAGGCGTTCACCGAATGCCGTCCGCACACCGCCGGCGAGGTGGTGGCCGGTCTCGATCTGGCCCAGTCCACCGTGTCCGAGCACCTGCGGATCCTGCGCGAGGCGGGGCTCCTGTCGGCGACCCCCGATCCGCCCCGTACCTGGTACTGCATCCGCCGGCCGGTCCTCGAGCAGTTCGCCGCCCAGATGAAGGACATCATCGACGGTCAGCTCCACGCGATGGACGCCGCCGAATAGCCGTTACGAGATCTTTACACGGCCACCGATACGGCCTTGACGCGGCTCGGGTTCACTACGACCTGTAGGAACCCCACACAAGGAGTCTGCGAGATGATGTACGGATGGTGGGCCCCCTTCGGAGGCCTGATGATGTTCGCCTTCTTCGCCCTGATCGTCTGGCTGATCGTCGCCGCGGTCCGGCCGGACCGAGAGGCCCAGACGAGCGGACGGACCGCCCTCGACGTCCTCGATGCCCGGTTCGCCCGCGGTGAGATCGACGACGAGGAGTACCGGACCCGCAGGTCGGTCATCGAAGGGAGCATCTGATGGTGAAGAAGACCTTGGCCGTCGCGGCCCTCGCCGCGGCGCTCCTGGCCGGCACGTCGGCGGCCCTGGCCTCGCCGGGCAACGACGACGCTGCCGCCCCGGCCGATCACTGGAGCGAGATGGCGACCGAGATGGGCGACGAGTGGCCCTCGATGGTCGCGCACATGCAGGAACGGCTCGGCGACGCCTTCCCCCAGATGGTGGCCCAGATGCAGGCCACCGAAGCCCACATGGACTCCATGGGGATGGGCTCTATGGGGATGGGCTCCATGGGGATGGGCTGGGACATGGAGGGTTCCTCCATGGGCTCCATGGGCACCTGGATGGACCGCTGAGGCCGGCCCACGATCGTGGCGGGGACCTGCGGGTCCCCGCTACCTTTGTGCACCCGACACCGAGACGCCATGCCCGGCCCCCGCATCCTCCTCGCCGACGACGAACGTGAGCTTCGCGACATGCTCACGGCCTACCTCCAAGCCGAGGGCTTCGAGGTGATCGAGGCGACCGACGGTCGAGCCGCCCTCGAGGCAGCCCGACGAGAGGAACCCGACCTCATCCTCCTCGACGTCGGAATGCCCGAGATGGACGGCTTCGAGGTCCTCGGCGAGCTTCGACGCCGCTCCAGCGTGCCGGTGATCATGCTCACCGCCCGCGCCGAGGAGGTGGACCGGGTCGTGGGACTCACCGTGGGCGCCGACGACTACGTCACCAAGCCCTTCAGCCCCCGGGAGCTGGTGGCCCGCATCAAGGCGGTCCTCCGCAGAGGACGCATGGCCGCCGAGGAGGACCGCCCTCTGCGGTTCCCGGGCCTCACCATCGACATCGCCGCCCACGAGGTCGTCAAGGACGGCGAACCGGTCGAGCTGACGACCCTCGAGTTCGATCTCCTCGTCGCCCTCGCGTCGTCGCCGGGTCGGGTGTTGAGCCGGGACCACCTGATGGAACGCGTGTGGGGATGGGACTTCGTCGGCGTCGATCGCGTCGTCGACGTCCACATCTCGAACCTGCGCCGCATCCTGGACGACGACCCCTCCGATCCCCGCTACATCGCCACCGTCCGCGGCGTGGGGTACAAGTTCATCGCCGAGCCGCTGTGAGACGTCTCCTGTCGACCCTCCGAGCCCGGCTGGTGATCTCTCATCTGTCGGCCGTGTTCCTCGGGGTGCTGACCACGATCCTCGTCACCGAACCGCTGACCCAGCGGTTCTTCCGAGATCACACCATGGACTCCGGGTTCGAGGGGATGATGGGCGGTGGCACGATGGGATCGATGATGGATCGGCTCCAGGACAACCTCGCGGCATCGTTCCGGTCGGCCCTCCTGGTGGCTTTCGCCGCTGCCGCGGTCACCGCCGTGATCGCCAGCATCGTGGCCGCCCGCCGCATCGCCCAACCGATCGAACAGATGAGCGAAGCCACCCTCGAGCTCGCCGAAGGCAACTACGACCGGCGCGTGCCGGTGCCCGACGTGGTCGAACTGGCGACGCTGGCCGAGAGCGTCAACACCCTCGCTCGCTCCCTTGCCGAGACCGAGGAACGCCGGCTCCGGCTCATCAACGAGGTCGCCCACGAGCTGCGAACGCCCCTGACGACGATCGAGGGGTACATGGAGGGCCTCCTCGACGGCGTGTTCCAACCCTCCGACCAGATCTTCGGCGCCACCGCACGCGAAGCGGCGAGGCTCAAGCGTCTCGCCGCCGATCTCAGCCTCCTGTCGCGGGCAGACGAGGACGCGCTCGAGCTCCGTTTCGAGCCGGTCGACCTTGCCGCCGTCGTCGCCGACGTCGCCGGATCGCTCCGGCCCCTGTTCGTGGCCAGGGACATCTCGCTGTCGGTCGACGGCGCCGACGCCCCGATCACGGTGCGCGGGGACCGGGATCGTCTCGCCCAGGTCTTCACGAACATCATCGGCAACGCCGTGTCCTACACCGATCCGGGGGGACGAGTCGAGGTCCGCGTCGACGTCGACCCCGACAACGCCGTGGTCACGATCGCCGACACGGGCAAGGGGATCGCTCCCGACGAACTCGAGCGGATCTTCGAGCGGTTCCATCGGGTCGACCCGAACCTCCCGGGAGGCACGGGGGTCGGGCTGACGGTCGCCCGGAGCCTCGTCCGTCGCCACGGGGGAGAGGTCGTGGCCCACTCGGACGGACCCGGGACCGGGTCGCGCTTCGTCGTCTCCCTGCCGAGGGATAGATCGTCGTAAATGCGACACTTCGGCAACGGGGGTCCCCGCGGCCGTCGTTGCTGCGTCGAGGAGGAACGATGCCCCGAACCAGACTGACCGCCCTCACCGCCGGCGTCGCGCTGATCGCGGCCGCGTGCGCCTCCGGTGCGGGAACGCAACCCGATCCCACCGATCCGACGTCGACGACCGCGACGACCACCGAAGCGGCGGTCCAATCCGCCTCCAACCTCCCGACGGGAGTCTCCGCCCTCGACGACCGGTTCGACCCGAGCTTCCCCGAGCCGCTCATCGACCCCTCCGAGGTCCTGTCCGGTGGGCCGCCCCCCGACGGCATCCCCCCGATCGACGACCCACAGTTCGTCGACGTCGCGACCGCCGATGCGTGGCTCAACGATCCCGAGCCGGTCCTCGTCGTCCAGGTCGGCGACGATGTGCGTGCCTATCCGATCCAGATCCTCATGTGGCACGAGATCGTCAACGACACCGTCGGGGGCGAGCCGTTGGCCGTCACCTACTGCCCGCTGTGCAACTCGGCGATCACGTTCCGTCGGGTCGTCCGCGGCGTCGAGGTGACGTTCGGGACCTCGGGGAGCCTCTACAACGCGAACCTCGTCATGTACGACCGTGCCACCGAGAGCCTGTGGAACCAACTCGACGGCCGGGCCGTCATCGGCCTCCTCACCGGCGAACAGCTCGAGCAGCTCCCGTCGGTCATGATCTCGTGGGCGGACGTCAAGGCCACCCACCCCGACGCGAAGGTCCTCGACCGCGAACGCACGGGGTACCGGCGCAACTACGGGACGAACCCGTACACGGGCCTCGACGATCCCAACGGGCAACCGTTCCTCTTCCGAGGCGACGTCGACGTGCGGGCCAAGGCCATGCAGCGGATCGTCGCCATCGAGAACGGCGACGCGGCCGTCGCCTGGGCGCTCGACGCCATCAGCGGGGACGGTCCGACCGTGACGACCGGCACGTTCGACGGCGATCCGCTGGTGATCTTCTGGGAACCGGGCCAATCCTCGGCGTTGGACACCTCCGACATCGCCGGCGGCCGCGACGTCGGCAACGTCGGGGTGTTCTCACCGATCGTCGACGGCCAGGAGCTGACGTTCCAGGCCGACGACGGCGGGTTCGTCGACGACCAGACCGGTTCCCGCTGGGACATCTTCGGCGAGGCGACCTCCGGACCACTGGCGGGGACCAGGCTGGAGCCGGTCACGTTCGTTCGCACCTTCTGGTTCTCGTGGGCGGCGTTCCGGCCCGACACCGACCTCATCGAGGCCTGAACGAGCGAGGGACCGAGCCCGATGCGTACACTCGGATCGTGCGCGCGCAGGAGGGGAACGGGTCGGAAAGCGACCTGACCGTCGACGGCATGGCCGTCTACCTCGCGGTGCCCGAGACGACGCCCGCGCCCGGCGTTCTCGTCCTCCATGAACTGTTCGGCCTCAACGACGACATCCGCGCGATCGCGGATCGGTTCGCTGCCCTCGGCTACGTCGCCGCCGCCCCCGACCTCGTCGGAGGAGGGAGCATCCGGTGCGTCGCCCGGGCGCTCCGCGACCTGTCCCGGTCGGACGGGCCGACGGTCGCCGCGGCCGAACGGATGCTGGAGTGGTTGTCCCACCGGCCGGACGTCCACGGCGGGGTCGGCGTCGCCGGGTTCTGCATGGGTGCGTCGTTCGCGATGCTCCTCGGGAGCAGGGGCGACGCCGCGGTGGTGTCGGCGGCCTACGGGGAGCCGCCTGACGACGACCTGGTGGCGCGCATGTGCCCGACGGTGGCCCACTACGGGGACCTGGATCGGATGTTCCGTCGGTTCGCCGAGCCGCTCGACGCCGGCTTGGCTCGAGCGGGGATCCCCCACGACGTGAAGCGGTACCCCGGCGTCGGGCATTCGTTCATGAACCGCGGGGACGAGGACCACCCCGTCGTCCGTCGCATCGCTCGGCCGCTCATGGCGGTCGGCTACGACGAAGATGCGGCCGAGGATGCGTGGCGGAGGATCGAGGCGTTCTTCGCCGTATACCTCACCCGGGCCGAACCCGAGATCGTGATCGACCTCCGCGACGGGGCGGAAGAGCCCATCGCCGATCCGGTCGAGCTCAACGACCACGACGGCCCCGTGTGAGCCGTCACGTGGTATCGTTACATCGATAGCTATCGATGTAACGTCGAACCGAGAGAGGAGGTGACACATGACGCGCTTCATGGTGCCTCGTGTCGCCCACTGTTCGGACGGTTGCCGAACGGCGTCCTGAGCACGACACGAAACTGCTCGCATCGTGTGGGGACGGCCCGTCGGGCCGTCCCCACACGCGCCGGATCGTTGCCGAATCGACCGACCTTGCTAGCTTCCCCACGTGGTCTCCCTCCTCACCGGCGGCGTCGTCCGACGCTGGAAACGCCGGCTCATCGCGATCGCCGTCGTCGCCGTCGTCGCCGTCGGCGTCTACGCGTTCGTCTCCACGGGCGCCTCGCTCCCCGACGACGGGCCACCGGTGGAGACCTCCACCGAAGCCGCCGTGTCGTTCCTCACCAAGATCACCGACGCGGGCCAGGCCGCCGCCGGGGCCGACAGCCTCACGATCGCCGTCACCGACGAGGAGGTGACCTCGTTCCTGCGGATCGGATCGGAGCTCGCCGAACTCGCCCAGACCGAAGACGTCGCCGGACTCGAGGACCTCGATCCCGACGCCTTCGCGGACATCCCCAACGGCGACCGGCTCCGCGACGCGCTCGCCCTGCGCGATCGGATCCCCTCGCTGCCCCGCCTCGCCCCCGACGACTTCGCCCTCCGGATCGCCTTCCGCGACCCCGAGGTTCGCTTCCGCGACGACGGCACCGTCATCGTCCGGGGGACGGCCCGGTTCCTGTTCCTCACCATCCCCGCCCGCGTCGTGGTCGCCCCCCGCGCCGAGGACGGCGACCTCGAGTTCGACTTCGTCGAGGGGCAGTTCGGCAGGCTTCCCCTTCCCGAGCGTCTCATCGACCTCGCCGGAGCCGGACTCACCGAGCTCATCCTCGCCGGACAGGACTACGCCTCGGTCGACCGGATCGCCGTCACCGAAGGCACCCTCACCTTCTCCGGCCGGCTCGCCCGGTAGCCGGCCCGAGAGCCGATAACCTGGCCCCATGAGCAACACACGGTTCTCCGAACGTCGGGCCCAGTTCGCCGAGCGGATCGGTGGCGGCATCGCCGTCATCGGCGCCGCGACCCTCACCGGACGGAACGCCGACACCGACCACCCCTTCCGGCAGGACTCCGACTTCTACTTCCTTACCGGGTTCCCTGAGCCCGACGCCGTCGCCGTGTTCGACCCCGCACACGACTCCGAACGGTACGTCCTGTTCGTGCGACCCCGCGACCCCGAACGAGAGGCATGGGACGGAAGGCGAGCCGGCGTCGCCGGAGCCGTCGAGCACCACGGCGCCGACGCCGCCTACACCATCGACCGGCTCGAACGGTTCCTCCGCGACCGGGTGCGGGGCCGCGACACGCTGTGGTACGCCCTCGGCGGCAGGCTCGATCCGACCGTCCTCGCCGTCTTCGGCGCCGCTCGCGCCCACCGCGAACGTGCCGGCGTCGTCACCCCGGTGCGGATCGCCGACCCCACCGCCGTCCTCCACGAGATGCGGCTCGTCAAGACCCCCGCCGAACTCGAAGCCCTGCGGCGAGCCTGCGACATCTCCGCCGCCGGCCACACCGAGGCCATGCGCTACGCCCGCCCCGGCATGAACGAACGCGAGGTCCAGGCGGCCCTCGAGTTCGTGTTCCGATCGGAAGGCTCCGAGCGAGACGGGTACCCGCCCATCGTCGCCTCCGGACCCAACGCGGTGATCCTCCACTACGTCGAGAACGACCGCACGATGAACGACGGGGACCTCCTGCTCATCGACGCTGCCGCCGAGTACGGCTACTTCTCGTCCGACATCACCCGAACGTTCCCCGTGGGCGGCAGGTTCACCACGGCCCAGCGCACGCTGTACGACATCGTCCTCGCCGCCCAGGAGGCGGCGATCGCCCACTGCGCACCAGGCGTCCGCTTCCGGGAACTCCACGACATCGCCGTACGGGTCCTCACCGAGGGGATGGTCGACGTCGGCCTCATCCCCGGACCCGTCGACGACGCGATCGACCACGGCTGGTACCGAGCGTTCTACTTCCACGGCACCGGGCACTGGCTCGGCATGGACGTCCACGACGCCGGCGCCTACGCGGTCGACGGCGAGAGCCGGGCCCTCATCCCGGGGATGTGCTTCACCGTCGAGCCCGGGATCTACGTCGCCCCGGACAAGGCCACCGTCGAGCTGCCGATCCTCCCGTACGACATGGAGGCCGAACGGGACCTGGCCTACCTCGACCCGGTGGGCGCCCGCAAGCAGCTCGCCGAGCGTCGCGCCGCGGCGGACCACGTCCACCACGCCGTCCCCCCGGAGTTCCTCGGCATCGGCATCCGGATCGAAGACGACATCCTCATCACCGCCGAAGGTCACGAGAACCTGACCAGGTCCGTCCCCGTCGACCCCGACGAGATCGAAGCCCTCTGCGCCGAGGATCCGGCACTCCCCCGTCCCTAGCAGGCCCGTCGCTACGACGGCGGCGGACCGGTCGTGGAACGCACCACCAGCGAAGGCGTCACGACGATGTGCCGATCGTCTCTGCGTCCCTCGATCCGCTCGAACAGCAGCTCCACCGCCATCGCGCCCAGCTCGGCTCCCGGCTGATCGATGGTCGTCAGGTCGATCCGGCCGAGCGCCGCCAGCGCGGTGTTGTCGTAGCCCACCACCGACACGTCCGCAGGGACCGACACCCCGGCGTCGTCGGCCGCCTGCAACGCCCCGATCGCGGCGAGGTCGTTGGCGACGAAGACCGCCGTCGGTCGCTCGCCGCCGGCCAGCAGACGCCGCATCCCCTCGTAACCGCCCTCCTCGGTGAACGAGCCGGAGACGACCCTGATGCGGCTCGACAACCCCGCCCTGGCCATGGCCCGCTCGTACCCGGTCCGCCGGCTCCGGGCTCCGGCTGCCGCCCCCGCCGAGATGTGCGCGATCCGCTCATGGCCGAGGGCGACCAGATGCTCGACGGCGATGGCACCACCGCGGCGATCGTCGTTGGTGACCGAATCGAATCCGGCGCTGCGACTGGCTCGGGCGACCAGGACGAGCGGCACCGATCGGGCGGCGGCGGCGATGTCCCGGGTCGCCAGGACCGGTCCGGCCAGGACCAGTCCGTCGACCCGCAGCTCGAGCAACGTCTCCATGGCCTCGCGCTCGGCGGTCGGGCGCCGAGATCCGCTGTTGAACAGCGCCCGGTAGCCGCCCAATGCGGCTGCCGACTCGACCCCGGAAGCCACCTCGGCGAAGTACGGGTTGTGGATGTCCGACAGCATGAGGCCAACGACGTGCGACCGCTGCCGGACGAGGCTCCGCGCCACCGCGTTGGGTCGGTAGCCCAGCTCGGCGGCGGCGGCGACGACCGCCGCCCGCCGTTGCTCGGAGACCTTCGCCGAGCCACGCATCACCAACGACACGAGGGACTTCGAAACCCCGGCCCTTTCGGCCACGTCCTTGATGGTCGGGGGCCTCGGATCGGGCATCACGACTCCCGGGTCGCCGCCAGCTCGGCGGGCATCGGTTCGCCGGCGAGGGCCGCGACGACGTTGCGGGCGGCGAGTTCGGCCATCGCCTCGCGGGTGCGCCTCGTCGACGACCCGAGGTGCGGCACGACCACGCAGTTCGGCAGTTCGACCAGCGGGTGATCCGCCGGGAGGGGTTCGGGATCCGTGACATCGAGACCCGCGCCGAAGATCCAGCCTTCGGAGAGCGCCGTCACCAGCGCGTCGGTGTCGATGAGCGGGCCCCGACCGACGTTCACCAGCGTCGCGGTGGGACGCATCCTCTCCAGGGCGGCGCGGTCGATGAGATAGCGGGTCTCGGGGGTCAGGGCCGCGGTCAGAACGACGTGGTCGGAGGTCCCCAGCAGCGTGTCCAGATCCACCCGACTGACACCGAGGGCCTCCTCCAACGCCGGTTTCGGCCGCCGGGACGTGTACCGCACGTCCATCCCGAAGGCGCGTCCCCGTCGAGCGACGGCGGCTCCGATCCGGCCCAGACCGACGACCCCGAGCGTCGTCGACGACACGTCGACGCCCCAGAGCAGTTCCGGCTCCCATCGCCGCCACCGCCCCGCCCTCACGTGGTCGACGCCCTCGACGACGCGACGGGACACGGCCAGCAGAAGAGCCCATGCCATGTCGGCGGTCGTCTCGGTGAGCACGTCGGGGGTGTGTCCCACCCGGATCCCCCGTCTCGCGCATGCCTCGCGATCGATGTTGTCGACACCCACGGCCATGTTCGACACCACCCGCAGCCGGGGAGCGGCATCGAGCAGCTCGGCGTCGACTCGCTCGGTCAGCATCGTGTAGAGCGCCTCCGCGTCATGGACCCGGTCGATCAGGACGTCGCGGGGGATGGCGCGGTCCTCGGGCCAGACCCACACCTCCCCCGCCTCGGCCAGGATGTCGAGGGCACGTCCCGGCGGGCGCCGGGTCACCACGATGAGCGGAGCGCTCATACGCCGATCCGCTGCCGCTTCTTCTCCGCCTCGTGCTCGGCCCTCGCCACCCTCACGGCCTCACGCTCGGAGACCTCCGGCACTCCGGTCTCCCACCAGGCGTCTCCACCGGTCCAGGCGTACGGGTCGGTCTCGATCACGATGACCGACGAACCCTCGGCCTGCTTCGCCCGACGGACCGCTTCCTCCAGCTCGGCGGTGGTCTCGACCTTCTCGGCGCGGGCGCCCAAGGCGCGGGCGTGGGCCACGAAATCGACCCGGATCTCGGGGTTGCCGCGGGAATGCTCGAGGAGGTTGTTGAACGGTGCGCCCCCCTTGAACTCCTGCAGCCGGTTGATCACCGCGAAACCGCCGTTGTCGGCGAGGATCCAGATGACCTTGAACCCCGTGAACACGGCCGAGAACACGTCGGAGTTGGCCATGAGATAGGAGCCGTCTCCGACGAAGGAGATCACGTCGCCGCCGGGTTGGGCCATCGCCACCCCCCAGGCGCCGCCGATCTCGTAGCCCATGCACGAGAACCCGTACTCGCAGTCGAACGCCCCGATGGAGCGCACCCGCCACACCTTGTTGAGCTCACCGGGGAACCCGCCGGCAGCGGCGAGCGCGTAGTCGCCCGGATCCGCCGCGCGTTCGACCGCCCCGATGACCTGGGCGTAGGTGGGGTGGCGAGCGTCGCTGGGGGCGGTCACCTCGTCGACGTAGGCGTTCCAGGCGGCCACCTCTCGCCGGGCGCGTTCCATCCACTCGGACGGGGCCGCCCAGTCGAGCAATGCGATGTCCAGGTCGTGCAACCCCCGCTGGGCATCGGCCACCAGCGGGATCGCCCGATGCTTGGTCGAGTCGAAGCGCCCGACGTTGAGAGCCACGATGCGCAGGTCGGGATCCTGGAAGACGGTCCAGGACCCGGTCGTGAAGTCCTGCAGGCGGGTGCCGACCGCGAGCACCACGTCGGCGTCGGCCGCGAGGTCGTTGGCCGACGTCGAGCCGGTCACGCCGAGGGGACCCGCGTACACCGGGTCGTTCCACAGCACCGTGCCCTTCCCCGCCACGGTCTCGACGATCGGGATCCCCCGGCGAGCGGCGAAATCTCGCAGGTCGTGCTCGGCCCTTGCGTAGTGGACACCACCGCCGGCGACGATGAGCGGAGCGCGGGCCTGCCGGAGCGCGGCCGCGGCACGGTCGACCTCGTGGGGGTCCGACCCGGGCCGACGGATCTCCCACGTGCGAGGTTCGAAGAACCGGGCGGGGAAGTCGAACGCCTCCGCTTGAACGTCCTGAGGGAGTCCGATGAAGGCGGGGCCGCAGTCCTCGGGATCGAGCATCGTGGCCACCGCCTGGGGCATGCTCTCGAGGATCTGCTCGGGCCTGGTGATGCGGTCCCAGTACCGGGTCACCGCTTTGAAGGCATCGTTGACGGTCATCGTCGGGTCGTGGAAGTGCTCGACCTGCTGGAGCACGGGATCGGGGATACGGCTGGCGAAGGTGTCCCCCGCCAGGAGGAGGACCGGAAGCCGGTTGGCGTGGGCGATGCCGGCGGCGGTCACCATGTTGGCCGCCCCCGGGCCGATCGACGACGTCGCGACCATGATCTGCCGCCGCCGTTTCGCCTTGGCGAAGGCGATGGCGGCCATGGCCATGGTCTGCTCGTTCTGGCCCCGCCACGTCGGCAGACGATCCTTGGCCGCCTCGAGCGCCACCCCGAGGGAGGTGACGTTGCCATGGCCGAAGATGGCGAACACCCCCGCGAAGAGGGGGAGCTCGACGTCGTCGACGATGGTCCGCTGGGCCGTCATGTACCGAACGATCGCCTCGGCGGTCGTCATCCTGATCGTCTCCACGTTCACCCTCCGAACCGCTTGACACCCCCTGTGTCCTCACCGTATCTTACGCGACGGGTATTGGAACGTTCCAACAGGAAGGCGGTGGACGGATGCGGATGGGCGTCATCGGGGTCGGCCGCATCGGCGCCTACCACGCGGGGCTCCTCCAGGGCACCGTGGGCGTCGACGAGGTCGTCGTCACGGACGCGAACGCCGAGCTCGTCAACAGGGTCGCCGCCGAGCTGGACGTCGCCACCGCTCCCGACGTCGGCACGCTCCTCGATCGGGTCGACGCCGTCGTCATCGCCGCCGCCACCTCCGCCCACGCCGAGCTGATCGAAGCGACCATGGCCAGGGGCGTTCCCACGTTCTGCGAGAAGCCGATCTCCCTCGACCTCGAATCCACCAAGCGGGTCGTCGAGATCGTCCACCGCGCCGAGGTGCCCCTCCAGATGGGGTTCCAACGCCGCTTCGACCCCGGCTACCGCAACGCCGCGGCGCTGGCCGCCGACGGGTCCCTGGGACAGATCTACGTGATCCGCATGGCCGGGCACGACCCGGCGCCGCCCCACGAGTCCTATATCCCACAGTCGGGCGGCATCTTCCGCGACTTCTCGGTCCACGACTTCGACGCCTTGCGCTTCGTCACCGGCCAGGAGGTCGAGGAGGTCTACGCCGACGGGTCGGTGATCGCCTTCGACGTGTTCGCCAAGTACGGCGACGTCGACACCGCCGTCGCCACCTTGCGTCTCGCCGACGGATCGTTGGGCATCCTGTCGGTCACCCGCCACGATCCGCTCGGCTACGACATCCGTATGGAGGTGTTCGGCTCCAAGGACTCGATCGCCGTCGGCTGGGACGACCACATCCCGCTCCACTCGGTCGAGCCCGGCGTCGCACCTCCCCCCGGCCCCGCCTACGCGAACTTCCAGGAACGGTTCCGGAGCGCCTACGAGGCCGAACTCGCCTACTTCGTCGACGTCGCCGCGGGTCGCTCCCCCAGCCCGTGCACCGCCGACGACGCCCTCGAGGCGCTCCGGATCGCCATCGCCGCCGACCGTTCCCGCGCCGAACATCGCCCCGTCCGCGTCGCAGAGATCGTATGAGCCCGCTCGTCGACCGCATCGCCGCCGCCCCCATCACCTGGGGGGTCTGCGAAGTGCCCGGATGGGGCCACCAGATCACCGCCGAGCGCTTCCTCGCCGACATCCGCGCCCTCGGCATCCACGCCACCGAACTGGGACCCGACGGCTTCCTTCCCGCCGACCCGCGGCGCCTCGCCGAGCTCCTGGACCGCTACGACGTTCGCGTGATCGCCGGGTTCGTCCCCGCGGTCCTCTACCGCGAGGACCTCCTCGACGACCAACTCGCCTACGTCCGCCGGGCAGCCGCCACCCTCGCCGGGGTCGGCGCCGAGATCATGGTCCTCGGTCCCGACGCCGCCACCACCGGCTACGAGGAACGGGTCCGCATGGACGACGGCGACTGGAGGACCTTCGGCGCCGGCCTCACCGACGTCCGGCGCATCGCCGGCGACGCCGGCCTCCAGGTCGCGCTCCATCCTCACTGGGGGATGGTCGTCGAGACCGCCGACGAGATCGAGCGGCTCTTGTCGACCACCGACGTCGGCCTCTGCCTGGACACCGGCCATCTCGCCCTGGCAGGAGCCGACCCGCTCGAGATGGTTCGCCGCGCCGGCGACAGGATCATCCACATGCACCTCAAGGACCTCGATCCCGCCATCGCCGACCAGGTTCGCGGCGGCACCATCGGCTACCGCGACGCGGTGGCCGGCGGCCTCTACCGCGCCCTCGGCCAGGGAGGGATCGACATCGCCGGCGTCGTCACCGAGCTCGAACGACACGGGTACGGTGGCTGGTACGTGCTCGAACAGGACGCGGTCCTGGCCGACACCGACCCCGACGTCGACACCGGTCGGCGAGCCGCAGCCGCCAGCTACCGGTTCCTCATCGAGATCACCGGCCATGACGGCCGGAACGATCGTTCCCCGGCGAAGCCGGAGGACGGATACGCAGGGACGGCTCCTCGTGGAGCCACCTGAGAGGAGGAGAGAGAACGTGAGACGCAAGCTATGGATCGCCCTCGTCCTGGCGCTCGGCCTCGTTGCCGCGGCGTGCAGCTCGGGAGGTACCACCACCACCGCCGGAAGCACCGGCACGACCGCCGGCGGCGACGACGGCGCGGTCAGCCAGCGGAGCTACCGCTTCGTCGTCGTGTCGCACGGACAGGCATCCGACCCGTTCTGGTCGGTCGCCGCCAACGGCGTCAAGCAAGCCGCCGAGGACATGGGTGTCGAGGTCGAGTACCAGGCTCCCGGGACGTTCGACATGGTCGAGATGAGCCAGATCATCGACGCCGCCGTCGCCTCGAACCCGGACGGTCTGGTCGTCACCATCCCCGACGCCGACGCCCTCGGACCCTCGATCAAGGCCGCCGTGGCCGCCGGCATCCCCGTCATCTCGATGAACTCGGGAAGTGACGTGTTCAAGGACCTCGGGGTCAAGGTGCACGTCGGCCAGACCGAGTACGAGGCCGGGCTCCTCGCCGGGCAGCGGTTCGCCGAAGAAGGCGTCACCAACGCCATCTGCATCAACCAGGAGGTCGGCAACGTCGCCCTCGACCTGCGCTGCCAGGGATTCGAAGACGGCCTCGGCAGCCCCGTCAAGGTGGTCCCCGTCGACCTCGCCGACCCGACCGGAGCCCAGGAAGCCGTGTCCGCCGAGCTGCAGGCCAACGCGGGCATCGACGGCATCTTGACCCTCGGTCCCACCGGCGCCGAGCCGACGCTCGCCGCCCTCGACCAGGCAGGACAGCTCGGGAAGATCAAGTTCGCCACCTTCGACCTGTCGCCGAAGGTGCTCGAAGAGATCCAGAACGGCAACATGCTGTTCGCCATCGACCAGGCGCAGTACCTCCAGGGGTACCTGCCGATCGTCCTGCTGACCCAGTTCCTCGAGACCGGAGCGCTGCCGCTCGGTTCCGTCGACCGGGTCATCCTGACCGGTCCGCAGTTCGTCACCAAGGACAACGCGGCCGACGTCGTCAAGTTCGCGGAGCAGGGCCTCCGCTGACCATCCATCGGAAGGAGGGCCCGCCCCTACGGCGGGCCCTCCTTCGGTACAGTCGGGAACACCGCTCGAGGAGGGAGCTTCCGTGACCACCGGCACCGCACCACCACCCGTCACCGAACACGACGAACGGCTCCGCAAGGTGGGCCGGCTGTCACGCCTGCTGTCACGCCCCGAGCTCGGCGCCGTCGTCGGCGCCGTCCTCGTCTACCTGTTCTTCGCGGTCATCGCCTTCGACAACAACTTCGTGAGCTGGGGCTCGCTCTCGTCGATCCTCAACGCCGCCGCGCCCCTCGGCATCCTGTCGGCCGCCGTCGCCATGTTGATGATCGCCGGTGAGTTCGACCTCTCCATCGGTTCCATCGTCGGGTTCGCCGGCATGACGATCATGGTGCTCGTCACCAGCCCCGACCAGGGAGGATTCGGCTGGACCCTCTGGCCGGCCATCCTCGTCGCCCTCGTGTTCGCCCTCGCGATCGGCTGGTTCAACGGCATCCTCGTCGTCACCACCAAGCTCCCGTCGTTCATCGTCACCCTCGGCACGTTGTTCATCTTCCGAGGCCTCACCATCGCCCTGACCCGGACGATCACCAACCGGACCCAGCTCGGCGGCCTCGACGAGGTCAGCGGCTACGACCTCGCCCAGAAGGTGTTCGCATCGTCCATCACCATCGGCGGCGGACGGTTCTCCATCGCCATCCTCTGGTGGGTGCTACTCGTCGTCGTCTCCACCTGGGTGCTCCTCAAGATGACGTGGGGCAACTGGATCTTCGGCGTCGGCGGCGACCCGAACGCGGCCCGCAACGTCGGCGTCCCCGTCGACAAGGTGCGGATCGCCCTGTTCATGACCACCGCCTTCTCGGCATGGCTCGTCGCCGTCATCCAAGCCGTGCAGTTCACCGGCGCCGACACGCTGCGCGGCACCGGCCAGGAGTTCCAGGCCATCATCGCCGCCGTCGTCGGCGGCACCCTGCTGACCGGCGGGTACGGCTCGGCCGTCGGCGCGGCGTTCGGTGCCTTCATCTTCGCCATGGTGAAACAGGGCATCCGGATCACCGGCGTCGATGGCGACTGGTTCCAGGTCTTCGTCGGCGCCGTCCTCGTCATCGCGGTCATCTTCAACAACTACATCCGGCAGAAGGCGGTGAAGAAGTGACGACCACCACGGCCCCCGCGCCGCTCCTCGAGATCGACAACATCTCCAAGTACTTCGGCAGCGTGATCGCCCTCAAGGACGTGTCGATGTTCGTTCGCCCCGGCGAGGTCACCTGCCTGCTCGGCGACAACGGCGCCGGCAAGTCGACCCTGATCAAGGTCCTGTCGGGCGTCCATCAACCCGACGAGGGCACCTACCGGTTCGAAGGCGCCGAGATGAACCTGTCGTCGCCTCGCGACGCCCTCGAATACGGTATCGCCACCGTCTACCAGGATCTGGCGATGATCCCGCTGATGTCGGTGTGGCGGAACTTCTTCCTCGGCTCCGAGCCGACCAAGGGATTCGGGCCGTTCAAACGGTTCGACGCCGAGTACGCCAAACGCACCACCAAGGACGAGCTCGGCAAGATGGGCATCGACATCCGCGACCCCGATCAGGCCGTCGGCACGCTGTCGGGCGGTGAACGCCAGTCGGTGGCGATCGCCCGGGCCGTCCACTTCGGAGCCAAGGTGCTGATCCTCGACGAGCCCACCGCCGCCCTCGGCGTCAAGCAGGCCGGGGTCGTGCTGCGGTACGTCGTTCAGGCCAAACAGCGCGGCATCGGGGTGATCTTCATCACCCACAACCCGCACCATGCGTACCCGGTGGGCGACCACTTCGTCATCCTCAAACGAGGTCAGGTCTACGGCGACTACACGAAAGACGAGCTTCCCCTCGAACAGCTCATCCAGATGATGGCCGGCGGCGCCGACCTCGAAGCGCTCCAACACGAACTCGAGCGTGCGGCAGAGGAGGGCGACCAGGCCGCAGAGAACGCCGCCGCCGGGCTCGAGGAGGAGGTCGAGAAGCTCGACGAGCTCACCGAGCAACGCTCCGAGGACGGCGAGTGACCGCACCGTTCGACGTCATCACGATCGGACGCGTCTCGGTCGACCTCTACCCGCAGCAGTACCGGGTCCCCCTCGAGGACGTGCGGAGCTTCGCCAAGTCCCTCGGTGGGACCGCCACGAACGTGGCGGTGGCCACCGCCCGCTACGGCCACCGCGCCGCGGTGGTGACCAAGGTCGGGGACGACCCTTTCGGCCGCTACGTCCGCAAGGCTCTCGGCGAGTTCGGCGTGGACGACCGCTGGGTCGGCACCGATCCGACGCTGCGCACCCCCCTCGTGTTCTGCGAGGTGTGGCCGCCCGACCATTTCCCGCTCCTGTTCTATCGCGAGCCCAAGGCACCCGACATGAACCTCGTCCCCGACGACCTCGATCTCGACGCCATCCAGACCGCGTCGATCCTGTGGACCACCGGGACCCGCCTGTCGGACGAACCGAGCCGATCGACGACGCTGTCCGCCCTCGCCGCCCGGGCCCGTTCCGGGATCACCATCCACGACCTCGACTACCGCCCCATGTTCTGGACGTCCCCCGACGAAGCCGGAGACCAGCAGCGTCACGCCCTCAGGTACGCGACGGTCGCCGTCGGGAACCAGGAGGAATGCGCCGTCGCCGTCGGCCCCGGCGAGCCCGAGGCCCAGGCCCGACGGCTCCTCGACCTCGGTCTCGATCTGGCGATCGTGAAGCTCGGCCCCGAAGGCGTCCTCGTCGCCTGGGAGGACCGGACCGAACGCGTCGCTCCCGTCCCCGTCGACGTCGTCTGTGGGCTCGGGGCCGGTGACGCCTTCGGCGGGGCCCTGTGTCACGGACTCCTCGAAGGTTGGGATCCGGTCGAGACCGTCACCTTCGCCAACGCCGCCGGCGCTCACGTCGCCGCGCGACTGGGATGCGCCGACGAGATGCCCACCGAGGCCGAGGTGCGGCACCTGCTGGAGGGCGCCGCATGAGCCACTCAGCCGCCCTCGGCCCATCGAGCGACCACGTCGATCGCGTCATCGGAGACGGGGATGCGACCGACGTTGATCGTCCGCTCCCCTCGCACGTGGGCGACCACCGCCTCGGCCCAGTGCTCCGACGGCGTCGCGAACCAGTCACCCTCCCCGAACCACGGCGTGTCCGGCGCGAATCCCTCGGCGACGAGGAAGGCGTCACGAACGGCGAGCTGGTCCGGGCAGGCGAACTCGAGATGATGGCCCACCTCGTGCACGATCGACGCCGCCAGGTTCGGAGCGGTGCCGGGCGCCCGGACCACGATCCGGCGTTCGTCGGGAACGTATCGGGCCCGATCCTCCAAGTCCCACGCCACGTCCAGCTCGATGCCACCCAGACATCCGCGACGAGCCGGGAACGCCGAGACGACCTCCTCCCACACCTCATCGCCGAGCATCCGCAGGTCGTCGGGCACCGCGGCGGTCGTCGCCAAACGCGGCGCTCCCACCGAACAGGCCGCCGTCACGAGGGCGGCCACCACGACCCAGGCGATCCAGCGCATACGCCGCACCGTAGACGAACCACCACCGCTCGGAACCCGGCGAGGTGCCGACCATGACCGGGCGATTCCATCCCCGGGCGACGCGCATCGAGCCTGGGCCTGCATCGGCCCTGGCCTATGCCGGGCTCGAGATCGTCACGCTCGGCCCGGGTGAGACCCACCGGTGGCAGACCGGCCGCGACGAGACCGCCATCGTGCCGCTGACGGGTGCCGCCACCGTCGAGCTCGACGGTGCCACGTTCGAGCTCGAGGGGAGAGAGAGCGTCTTCACCGGACCCACCGACTTCGTCTACGCGCCGATCGACACCACCGCGGCGATCACCGCCACCCGGCCCGGCAGGTTCGCGCTGTGCCGAGCCAGAGCCGGCGAACACCGCGAACCGTACCGAGTCGATGCGTCGGCCGTTCCGGTCGAGGTCCGCGGCGGCGGCCCTGCGACACGCCAGATCAACAACTTCCTCGCCGCAGGCGTCCACGACGCGGCCAAGCTCATCGCCGTGGAGGTCATCACCCCGTCCGGCGGATGGTCGTCCTACCCACCTCACAAACACGACGAGTTCACCACCGACGAGGTCGCCCTGGAGGAGATCTACTACTTCGAGATCGCCGCCGAGGGCTTCGGGTTCTTCACCGCGTACACGGCCGATGGCACCGTCGCCGACACCGTCACGGTGCGCACGGGCGACGTCTACCTGGTTCCCGACGGCTACCACGGTCCCGCCGCCGCCGCTCCGGGCTACCACATGTACTACCTCAACGTCATGGCCGGCCCCGGAGACGAACGCGTGTGGCGGTTCTGTGACGACCCGGCCCACGCCGACCTCCGGCGTTGGCTCGACACCCTTCCCCCCGATCCTCGCCTGCCGATGACGCGACCAAGGAGCTGACCATGCAAGACCTGACGTTCGTCCTCGCCGCCGACCACGAGCCCGCCGACCTGTGGTCCGTGTTCGGCGAGGCAGGGATCACGATGGAGGCCGCCTGCATGTTCCCCCGCCTCGAAGGACGGATCGTGCACACGGTGGTCACGGACGAGGACGCCGACGCCGCAGGCGACGCGTTGCGTCGAGCGGGCTACCTCCCCCTCGACCGGCGGCCGGTCCTGGTGGCATCCATCGATCCGAAACCGGGCGAACTGGGCCGGCTGGCGAAACGGATCGCCGACGCCGGGGCGCGGATCTACATCCTGTACATGGCGGTGGGCAACCGGGTGGTGATCGGCGCGGACGATCTGGAAGCGGCTCGATCGGCGCTCTGATCAGTCGTCGTCTTCGGCGTTGTCCTCCTGGAACTTCTTCCGGAGTCCCTGCATCGACGACAACACCGACTCGGCGCCGACCCCGATCCGCGGGAGCTTGGCGGACTGACGGGCGTAGCGGCTCCGTGACACGGGACGTTCGGAGTCCTCTTCCTCAGCGAGCTCCCGGGCCGCCTTCCAGTCGAGGTCCTGTTCGGCGATGTCGTCCTCCGCATCGTCGTGCACCTCGGTGACGGGCGCTTCGACGAGGGTCGCCTCGGCGGACCCGTCCGGTGCCTCACCGTCGTCGACGGTTGCCTCCCGTGCCGGAACCGTGTCGGTCGCCGGGCCGGTCCGGCCGGCCTCGGGACCATCGCGATGGGTCACGTCGTCCTGGTCGACCCGCGCCGAAGACGGATCGTCGGCGACGACTCCCTCGGGTCGCTCACCCCGGAGCCGGGCCAGCTCGGCTTCGACCGCCTTGAGCTTGCGGTCCGCCTCGGCGGACATGCGCAATGCCTCGGCGCGAGCCTCGGCCGCGGACTGTTGGGCTTCGCTGCGGATCCGTTCGGCGTCGACCCGTGCCCGCTCGAGCAGTTCCTGCGCCTCGGCGTCGGCGCTCACCGGCTTGTCGGTGTCGACGAACTCGATCCGGGCCGCGATCTCCGCCTCCATCCGTTCGAGCTCCCGCATGCGGTCCCGGGACTGTTCCTCCCGGCGACGGACCTCCTCGTCTCGCCGGTTCAGTTCCTCCCGGCGGCCTTCCAGCTCCGCCTTGGCCGCCGCCAGGGCCTGCATCGCCTCCTCGGCTTCGCGCTTGGCCTGCTCGAACGCCTTCACCTGATCCTCGTACCGACCCAGTTCGGCTCGAGCGGCTGCGGCCTCGCCCTCCGCCGAAGCCCGCAGGCCCACCGCCTCGCGTTGCGCCCGCTCGACGATCTCGAAGGCGCGCTGCTCGGCGTCGGCCAGGGTCTTGGCCCGGTCCTTCGCCGCGGCCAGGACCTGCTCGGCTTCGGCCCGGAGCTCCTCGGCCTCGCCCCGCAGGCGCGCCGCCTCGGCTTCGGCCGCGGCGGTGATCGTCGCCGCGCCCGCTTCGGCGGCTTCCACGGCCGCCATCCGCTCTTCCAAGGCCCGTTCGGCTTCGGCGGTGGCGGCTTCCACCGCAGCCAGCTCGGCTCGGCGTCGTTCGATCTCGGCGTCGGCTTCGGCGAGCTTCTCCGCGGCGAGCCGTTCGGCCTCCTCGGCGATGGCTCTCGCCTTGCCCTCGGCATCGGCCAGCATGGCGAGCTGGTCCTCGTGCTCCTGACGCAGAGCCGCCGCCTTCTCCCGCATCCGGGCGACGTCGTTGCGCGCCCCGGCGGTGAGCTCCTCGGCGGTCTTCCTGGCATCGTCGAGGATCGCCTCCGCTTCGCCGCGGAGGAACGCGGCCTGCTCCTTGGCCGCCTCGACGGCGGCGGCCCCATCCTGGCGGATCGCCTCGGCCTCCTCCGTCGCCCGGGCGATCATCGCCGCAGCCCTGGAGTCGGCATCGGCGAGGAGTCGCTCCTTGTCGGCGATGGCCTCCATCCGCTCGTCGGCGTCACGGAGGATCGAGGCCGCCTTCTCCGACGCATCGGACACGAGTTGAACGGCGCGCTGCTCCTCGTCTTCGATCGCCGCGAGGCGAGCCTCGAGCGACCGTTCCCTCGTGTCGAGCTCTCGGGTGCGTGCTTCGGCGGCGTTCCGCAGCTCGTCGATCTCGGACTCGGCTTCGCGGCGGATCCGGTCGGCTTCGGCGACGGCCTCGGCGACGAGACGCTCGCCTTCGGCCTCGGCCGCCTCGAGGCGCCGGGTCGCCTCGGTCTGCGCCGCGACGAGCGAACGTTCCCGTTCCACCAGCTCCTCGAGGCGTTCCCGCGCCCCGACGAGCAGGGTCTGGGCCCGCTCCTCCGCCTCGGCGCGTCGCACGGCAGCCGCTTCGGCGGCCTGAGCCAGCATCGCGGACGCCTCCTCGGCCTTGCGGTCGGCGACGGCGATGAGCTGCTCGGCGTACTCCTCGGCTTCGGCCCGCATCCGAGCAGCCCTCGACGATGCCTCGGACGCTTCGCGCTCGGCTTCCTCGCGCAGGACCCTGGCTTCGTCGCGGAGGCTCCTCGATTCCTCCCGGGCCGCCACGAGGGCCGACTCGGCCTCGTCGTGCAGACGCCGAGCATCGGCGACGATCTCCTCGGCCTGGGCATCGGCCCGAGCCCGGATCATCGCCGCTTCCTCCTTCAGCGCGGCGGCCTCGGTCTGGGCGGCCTGACGGATCGACTCGGCCTCCGATCGCGCCTCGGCCAGGATCCGCCCGGCCTCGTCCCGGAGGCGCTCGGCTTCCTCCATCATCCGCGAGGCATCCTCCCGAAGGCGAGCCGCTTCCGCCTGGGCGTCGGCGACAACGGCTCCTGCCCGCTCCTCGGCCTCGACGACGGCGACCTCACGCTCGTCGAGTTCGGCCTCCCGTGCGGCCAGCCTCTCCTCGATCTCGCCCGCCGCGGCTTCCGCCGCAGCGAGCCGCTCGGTCGCTTCGGCGACGATCCGCGCCGCCTCTGCCCGCGCTTCGGAGAGGATCGACTCGACGTCTTCGTCCGCGGCGCGGATCCGGTCGGCGGCATCGGCTTCGGCGGTGGCGCGGATCCGATCCGCCTCCTTCCACGCCTCGGCCAGGTTCTCTTCGGCCTCGGCGCGGATCCGATCCGCCTCCCGCTGTCCCTCGGCTCGCTTGTGGGCGAGTTCCGTCTCGATCTCGAGGAGGATCTCCTGGACGCGGCTCTCGGCGTCGGCGATCAACGCCCGAGCCTCACGCTGAGCTTCCGAGACCTTCCGGGCGGCGGTAAGACGGTCCCGGTCGGCTTGTTCGCGGGATCGGTTGGCTTCTTCCCGCATCGTCACCGCGGCACGCTCGGCGCGAGCCAGCAACGATCGGGCCCGTTCCTCGGCTTCCTTCCTGATCCGCTCGGCGGCCGCGTCGGCGTTGACGAGCGCGGTTTCGTCTGCCAGCACCGCGAGACGCTGGTGGAGGTCCTCTTGGAGCTGAGCCACCTCGTCGCGTCGCCGTTCGGCCTCGGCGATCAGCTCGTCTGCGGCGCCTCGCGCCTCGGAGCGGATCCGGTCCGCTTCGGCTTCGGCATCCTCCCTGATCCGGCCGGCCTCGACGGCGGCCAAGGCCAGGGTGTCGTCTTCGGCTCCCTGCCGGGCGTCGACGATCCTGGAGATCTCCGCTTCGAGCCTGCGGCGTTCGTCCTCCATCGACCGCCGGGCGTCGGCGACGATCCGCTCGGCTTCCTCCCGAGCCGCCCGGACGATGCCGGCGGCCTCGTCACTCGCTTCGGCGGTGACCGCAGCCGCGCCGTCGGCGATCCGGCCCCGCAACTCCTCCAACTCGGCGACCGCAGCCGCCAACCGCTCCTCGGCCTCCGCCCTCGCCGCCTCCACCTCGGCGACCCACGCCTCGACCTCCGCCCCCGACGCCGCCTCCGCCCGCAGCCGCTCCACCTCCGCCCGCAGACCCGCAGCCTCTTCCTCCAACGCCGCCGCCCGCTCCTCGGCCGCCCGACGACCCGCCGCGTCCTGCTCCGAACCCGCCGCGAGCGCCCCCCGCAACTCCTCCAACTCGGCGCGGAGGTCGGCGGCTTCCGACTCGAGGGCGGCGACCTTGACGTCGGCTTCGGCGGTGACCGCGGCGAGCTCCTCCCGGGCAGCGGCGAGGATCGCCTCCGTTCGTGAATGGTCCGAGCCCTGAGCCCTCGCCTCCTCGAGCTGAGCGGTCAGTTCGGCGATGCGGGCGACGAGCTGTTCCCGTTCGCTCTCGAGCTGGGATCGGTACTGGGCGAGGCCTTCGGCCGCTTCGGCGCGGATCCGGTCCGCCTCCGCCCGAGCCTCCGACAGGAGACGATCCGCCTCGGCTCGTGCGGCCGCTTCGACCTCCTCGGACACGGGAACCGACACCTCGGCGGCCTCGAGGGACTGCTGCAAGGTGGCGACCTGTTCGAGGAGCTGCGACCGTTCTTCCTCGACCTGATGGCGGTACCGCTCGAGCTCTTCACCCATCTCGCGACGGATCCGCTCTGCTTCGGCGCGAGCCTCCTGCACCATCTGCTCGGCTCGCGCCGCCGCTTCCTCCGCGGCGCCCGATCCGGACCGAGCCGTGGCTCGAGCCTCGGCGACGATCCGGGCGGCCTCGGCGCGTGCTTCCTCCACGATGCGCTCGGCTTCCTGGCCGGCCTGCGACGACGAACCGGCTCCGCCCGCCTCTTCGAGCAGGCGCTTGGCCTCGGCCTCGATGGCGGCAGCCCGCTCCTTGGCCTCGGCCTCGATCTTCTCCGCTTGCTTACGAGCCCGCTCGAGAACCCGGTCCTTGGCGTCGAACACCGCGATCATCGCGTTGTCCATCGACCGGCTCTCGACCTCCTTGGCCTTCTGCGCCTCGTACTCGGCTTGCTGCAGACGCGCCTTGGCTTCCTCCGCCCATCGCTCGAGGTCACGGAAGTTCTGCTCCACCTCACGCAGGAACTCGCGCACCTCGCGCTTGTCGTACCCCTTACGAGCGACGGAGAACTGCTTCTTGTCGATGGACGCGTCGTCCGAGATTCGCTTCCTCACCCAGGGTCTATCGGCCGGCTCGGAGGCCTCCTTGACCGAGTCTCCGAGCCGAACGGCCGTCCCCAGGCCCGGTCAGATCGCCTCGACGATGGACGGATCGAGACCGGGGAAGGTCCGCAGGTACGCCCGCCGCTCCTCGGTCAACGACTCGACGATGTGCTTGTACTCGTCGAGCCTCCCCTGCCGTTCGTACAGACGCCGCGGCTGAAGGAGTTCCTGGTCGTCGAATCCCGGCACCTCGGTGGCCACGAAGTAGCCGAAGTCGGGATCCTCCTCCCAGACGATGGATCCCTCCGCGATCCCTTGCACCACCGCCGAGGAATGCCGGATCTTGACCTTCTTCGACCGCTCGTCGTCGTCGGTGCCGCCGACCCGGCCGGTGTTCATGAGGTACACCTCGAGGTCGGGCATCGTCTCGAGCAACTCGAGCAGGCGGTTGCCCTGCAACGCGTCGTTGGTGAAGAAGAACGGGTTCGTCCCCGGCACGCGAAGGTTCTTGCCCATCTCCGCGGCGCCGCCGGCCGACGTGCCCTTCGTCTCTCCCAACATGAAGTACGCCGCCGCCTGCTCCCGCTTGAGCTTCACCACCGCGGGGATGATGTTCTCGTTGCGGTTCAGCAACAGCATGAAGTCCGCCGGCGGCAGGCCGTGCGGGCTGCGATGGCGGATGTTGGCCAGCGGGAAGGTCGATCGCCCGTTGCGGGTGTACGAGTCGTTGAAGAAGTCGACCTTCCCGTTCTCGTCGACCCACGTGTTCTCCAGCCACGCATCCGGTCTAGTGGTTCCCCCGTAGATCGTCGGCTCGTCGTCGGGATCGAGCCCGAAGGTCTTGGCGAAACAGCCGTTCTCCGACGCGTACACCTTGCCTCCGGGGAACAACGCGACGAAGTCGTCCTGGACGGGCAACGACCCGAGCTGCTGCCGGAACGTCGTGGTGGTCTTCCCGGTGCCCGACAGGCCGAGGATCAGCGCCACCTTCTCCCTGCCGTCGACGTCGGGGAAGACCTTAAGCCCGGAGTGGAGCGCCAACCCACCCGCCTCGTACACGAGGTGGTTCCACATCCGCAGGCCGCCCATCTTCGATTCACCGAAGTAGTCCGAGCCGAACACCCGGGTGACGTAGTTGTCGTGATCGACGAGGATCAGCCGATCGTCGGGCATGCCCGGCGCCATGAGTCCCGGGGTGTAGATGACCGTGAACTCGGGCACCCACTCGTCGTCCTTGGGGAAGAAGAGCTGCTGCTGCATCGCCGGGATGTTGGCCTGGGTCTTCTCCATGTAGAGGCGGCTGGCGGTGCGGAACTCCGGGTCGGGACCGATGTAGCCCTCGATGAGGATCATGTCCTTGTCGGCGATGTAGGCGTCCTGCTTGGCCGCCCACTCCTCGTAGTCCGCGCGCGAGACCGAGTTCTTGTACGGCTCGTCGGCCGACACGAAGAACGTGGAGTTCGCCAACCTGGCCGTCACCTGCGCCTTGTAGTTGATGTTCCCGAACTCGGTCACGGTCACCCGCGGCATGTAGGCGAGCACCCACTCGCGCATCTGCTCCTGGGTCGGGTTCTTCTCCACCGATGCCGCGTGCGGCAATCTGATCGCCATCGTTGCTCTCCTCCCGCCGTCAGGCGATGGTCACGGAATCGTCGAGGTACACGTCCTGGATCGCATTGAGGATCTCGATGCCTTCGGCCATCGGACGTTGGAAGGCCTTGCGTCCGGAGATGAGACCCATCCCCCCGGCCCGCTTGTTGATGACCGCGGTCCGGACCGCCTGCGCCAGGTCACCGGCGCCCGAGGAAGCGCCGCCGGAGTTGATCAGGCCGATCCTTCCCATGTAGCTGTTGGCCACCTGCCATCGGGTCCATTCGATCGGATGGTCCGGTGCCAGCTCGGTGTAGACCCTTGGATCGGTCTTGCCGAACCCGACGGCGGTGAACCCGCCGTTGTTCGTGGGCTGCTTCTGTTTGACGATGTCGGCCTCGATCGTCACTCCGAGGTGGTTGGCCTGGCCGGTCAAGTCGGCGGACGCCTCGTAGTTGACGCCGTCGACGGTGAACGCGGGGTTGCGGAGGTAGCACCACAGCACGGTGAACATCCCCAGCTCGTGGGCTCGATGGAAGGCCTCCGAGACCTCGATGATCTGTCGCCGCGACTGGGGCGAGCCGAAGTAGATCGTCGCTCCCACGCCGGCGGCGCCCAGATCCCATGCCTCGTCGACGCTGCCGAACATCGTCTGGTCGTACT
>JALVQZ010000147.1 GCA_027036355.1 Acidimicrobiia bacterium
GCATGCCGGCCGATCCCTTCGGCTAGACGAGCTGCCGGGTCCGGGCCTCGGGGCCGGTCCGTAGACTGACCGCGATGCGTCTCCTCTTCGCCGCCGCCGAGTGCTCGCCGTTCGCCCGAACCGGTGGCCTCGGGGACGCCGTTGCGGGTCTCGCCAAGGCCGTCGCCGCCGGCGGCCACGACGTCACCGTGGCGATCCCCGACTACGGCTGTGAACCGTCGGGCGGATCCACCTGGCGGGAGACAGACGCCGGGTCCTACACCGTCGCCTTCTTCTGCCATGAGCTGTTCGCCCGGGCCGGCGTCTACGGCGAGGCCGACGGCCCGCCGTATCCCGACAACTGGCTCCGCTTCGGGACCTTCGCCAAGGCCGTCGCGGCCTTCGGCGACGACTTCGACGTCGTCCATCTCCACGATGCCCATGTCGGTCCGGTCGCGCTGGCCGTGGACGCGCCCGTGGTCTTCACGATCCACAACGCCGCCTACCCGCTGCTGGGACCGCTCGACGAGGTGCTGGCCCTCTTCGGGCTCCCGGACGAGGCGGCGGCGCCGACCGGTCCCCTGGAATGGTTCGGCGACGCCAACTACCTGAAGGCGGGCATCGTCGGCGCCCAGCAGGTCACGACGGTCAGTCCGACGCACGCCAGGGAGCTGCTGGAGCCCTCCACGTCCTTCGGGTTGGCCGATCTCCTCCGCTCGCTGCCCCGGCCGCTGGTCGGCATCCTCAACGGCATCGATGCCCGAGCCTGGGATCCGGCGTCGGATCCGGCCTTGGCCGCCACCTTCGCGGCGACCGACCCCAGCGGCCGGCTGGAGAACCGGGCCGCGGTCCTCGACCGATTCGGACTCGACGACGGGTTCCTCCTCGGCAACGTGGGGCGGATGTCGACCCAGAAGGGTCTCGGTCTCCTCGAGTTCGACCTCGACACGCTCATCGACGAAGGCGCCCGTTTCGTGTTCGTCGGGGCGGGGGAGCTGGATCCGATGGTCGACGCCTGGGCGGAGCGTCATCCCCGGGCCGTCGCCCATCGGCGGTTCGACGAGGCCTTGGCTCGACTCGTCTTCGCCGGCGTCGACGCCTACCTCATGCCGTCGGAGTTCGAACCGTGTGGACTCGGTCAGATGTACGCGATGCGGTACGGGGCGGTGCCGATCGTCCACCTGACCGGGGGACTCGCCGACACCGTCGTCGACATCGACGAGGACCCCCATGGAGGCACCGGCCTCGGGTTCCGAGCCTTCGCCCACCCGGAGCTGACCAAGAACGTGCGTCGAGCCCGTCGCTATCAGGCGACGCTGCCTGCCTTGTGGCGGGTGATGGTCGGCAACGGGATGACCCGAGACTGGTCGTGGGAGGCGAGGGCGAACCGGTACGTCGACCTGTACCGCGAGCTCGTCGACCTCAGCTGAACGCCCGCTCGACGATGTGGCGCTGCTGCTGGGCATGCACCCGGGAACTCCCGGTCGCCGGGCTCGCCGACTCGGGACGGTAGATGCCGCGGGAGATCTTGCCGACCTCCGTGAACAGGGCCCGCGACATGAACCGCCACGCCCCCATGTTGGCCGGCTCCTCCTGCACCCAGACGAGCTCGGCGTCGCCATAGGGTTCGAGGGCGGCGAGCGCCTCGTCGGTCGGGAACGGGTAGATCTGTTCGAAGCGGACCACCGCCACGTCGGAGACGCCGTGCTCGGCACGGTACCGGTCGAGGTCGTAGAAGACCTTGCCCGAGCACAGCAGCACTCGCCGTACCCCCTTCGTCCGGCGGGGATCGGGGAGCACCTTGCGGAAACGCCCCTCGGTGAACTCGTGGATCTCGCTGAAGGTGTCGGCCAGGCGGAGCATCGACTTGGGCGTCGCCATGATCAGCGGACGTCGCTTCCCCCACAAGGCTTGACGGCGAAGCACGTGGAAGTACTGGGCGGTGGTGGTGGGCACGACCAGCCGGATGTTGTCTTCGGCGGCGTTCTGGAGGAACCGCTCGATCCGTGCGCTCGAGTGCTCCGGGCCCTGCCCTTCGTAGCCGTGGGGGAGGAGCATGGTCAACGCGCTCTCCTGCAGCCACTTGTCGTACCCGGACGTGATGAACTGGTCGATGATGACCTGGGCGCCGTTGGCGAAATCGCCGTACTGGGCCTCCCACAGCACCAGAGCGCCGGGCGACTCGACCGAATAGCCGTACTCGAAGCCGAGGGCTGCGAACTCCGAGAGGAGACTGTCGACGATGTCGACGGGCGCCTGGCCGTCGGCGAGGTGCCTCAGCGGCACGTATCGTTGCTCGGTGTGGTAGTCGACGAGAACCGCGTGGCGGTGGCTGAAGGTGCCTCGACCGGAGTCCTCTCCCGCCAGGCGCACCCGGTGGCCCTCGATCGCCAACGAACCGAACGCCTCGGCTTCGGCGAGTCCCCAGTCGATCCGACCGTCGGCGAAGGTGCCGTGGCGGGACTCGAGGACGCGAGCCAGCTTCGGATGCAGGGTGAAGCCCTCGGGCAGTCGCCTGAGGGCGGCTTCGATGGCGGTCAGCGTCTCGGCGGTGATGGCCGTCGACGACGGTTCGGGGATCTCGGTCGGGGTCGGCGTGGCCGGCGGTGATGCCGTCTTGGTCTCGGCGAGCGCTTCGTCGAGCAGTGTCCGGAACCGGGCGATGACGTCGGCGGCTTCCTGATCCGAGATGACCCCGGTGCGCACGAGACGATCGAGGTACAGGTCCCGGACGGACCGATGGTCCTTGATGAGGGCGTACATGCGGGGCTGGGTGTAGGTCGGTTCGTCGCCCTCGTTGTGGCCCAGCCGCCGGTAGCAGACCAGGTCGATGACGACGTCCTTGTGGAAGGCCTGGCGGAACCGGAACGCCAACCGGGTGGCCCGCACGACCGCCTCGGGATCGTCGCCGTTGACGTGGAAGATCGGGGCCTGGACCATCTTGGCGACGTCGGTGGCGTACTGCGACGAGCGGGCCTGGACGGAGCTCGTCGTGAACCCGACCTGGTTGTTGACCACGACGTGCACGGTCCCGCCGGTCGCGTAGCCGTCGAGCTGGGACAGGTTGAGGGTCTCGGCCACGACGCCCTGGCCGGCGAAGGCGGCGTCGCCGTGGACGAGGATGGGCAGAACCAGGTCTTCCGCGCCCTCGCCCCGTTCGTCCTGCTTGGCTTTGACGATGCCCTCGAGCACCGGGTCGACCGCTTCGAGATGGCTCGGGTTGTTGGCGATGGACACGTCGATGACGGTCCCCGTCGGGGATCGGTGCCGGCCGGTGGCCCCGAGGTGGTACTTGACGTCACCGGAGAACCCGTCGTCCGGTTCGGGCTCGACGCCTTCGAACTCCTGGAAGATCTGGGTCAGTTCCTTGCCGACGACGTTGGCGAGGACGTTGAGGCGGCCCCGGTGGGCCATCCCCATGGCGGCGTGCTCCATCCCCGAGTCGGCGGCTTCGTCGAGGAGCGCGTCGAGGAGCGGGACCAGCGTTTCGGCGCCTTCCAGGGAGAACCGTTTGGCGCCGAGGTACTTGGTGTGGAGGAACCGCTCGAAAGCTTCGGCTTCGTTGAGCCTGCGCAGGATGCGGCGCCGGTCGTCGTCGGTGAGGTCGGGCTCGACGCCCTCGACGTGCTCTTGGATCCAGACCTTCTGGTCGGCTTCCTGGATGTGGGTGTATTCGATGCCGGTGGTGCGGCAGTAGGCATCGCGGAGCACCCCGAGGATCGATCCGAGGGTCATCCTCGTCCGTCCGGCGAGCCCGCCGGTGGCGAACTCCCGGTCGAGGTCCCAGATCGTCAAGCCGTAGGTGAGAGGATCGAGCTCACGGTGGATCCGCGGCGGGTTCTGGCGCAACGGGTCGAGGTCGGCGATGAGGTGGCCGCGGACGCGGTACATGTTGATGAGCTGGAAGACCCGGGCCTGCTTCTCGGCCCATTCCCGGCTCCCGGGCGGAGGGTTGGAGTCGATCGCCCAACGAGCCGGGACGTAGGGGATCTGCATCGCCTCGAAGAGCTCTTCGTAGAAGCCGTCCTCGCCGAGGAGCAGCTGATGGATGCGTTGCAGGAACAGGCCGCTTTCGGCTCCCTGGATGACCCGGTGGTCGTAGGTGCTGGTGACCGTCAGGGTCTTGCCGACGCCCGAGGCGGCCAGCGTGGCGGGGTCCGATCCCTGGTACTCGGGGGGGAACCCGATGGCCCCGACCCCGACGATGACCCCTTGGTCGGGCATGAGGCGCGGCACCGACTGCACCGTTCCGACCGTGCCGGGGTTCGTCAGCGTGGCGGTGGGTCCGGCGAAGTCGTCGGGGGTGACCGCCCCCGTGCGGACCTTCCCGACGAGCTCCTCGTAGGCCTCCCAGAAGCTCCGGAAGTCCATCTCCTCGGCATGGCGGATGACCGGTACCAGCAACGACCGGCTCCCGTCCTTGCGGGCGACGTCCATGGCGAGACCGAGGTTGACGTGCCGGTAGCGAACGAGGTACGGCTCACCTCCATGGTCGAGGAAGGCGACGTTCATCGATGGCCGTTCCCTCAGCGCCCGGACGATGGCCCAACCGATGACGTGGGTGAACGACACCTTGCCACCGTCGACGAGACGGCCGAGCTGGTTGTTGAGGATGCGTCGGTTGACCTCGAGGAGCTTGGCGGGGAGCGTCCGCACCGATGTGGCGGTGGGAAGGTCCTTCGAGGCCTCCATGCGCTCGGCGATCGCCCGGGCGGCGCCGCGCAGTGGAACGACCTCGGCGTCGTCACCGACCTCGGGCGGTCCGGCGTCGACCGGACGTGGTGGAGGGACGGCCGAGGTCTCGATCGGTGGCGCCGGCGTGGTCGGGATCGGCGGCGAGGGGGGTGGGGCTTCCGAGGG
>JALVQZ010000148.1 GCA_027036355.1 Acidimicrobiia bacterium
GCCACGACGTCACCGGTTCGGGCGAACGGCGAGCACTCGGCGGCGGCGAAGAGGAGACGCATCGCGGTCAGTCTACGGACCGGCCCCGAGGCCCGGACCCGGCAGCTCGTCTAGCCGAAGGGATCGGCCGGCATGCGAGGGGCGCCCAGCCCGCCACCGGCTCCGACGTCGACGGGAACCCGCTCGTCTTCGTCGTCGGTGCGATCGGCTTCCGCCACCGGAGCGGTCTGTTGGGCGATGGCGATCACCTCGTGCCAATCCCTGGCGACCACACATCGGGAGCAGTAGACGGCTTCGTCACGTCGTACCGCCACGTCGGCGGATCCGCAGCTCGCGCATTTCATTGGAACAACCCCTGTTTCCTGGCCCACTACGCGTATCGGCATTTCGGCCCGCGAATCTTGAATCGGGACGCCGGGTTTCTTCCTACCCCTCCAACGTTCGGTCGGCCAGGAGCATGGCGATGTCCTCGACGATGACGGTTCCGTCCTTTCCGAGCTCCTTGACGCCGTCGTCGAGCATGATGTAGCAGAACGGGCAACCGGTGGCGATGATGTCGGTTCCGCAGCCGACGGCCTCCTCGGTGCGTTCGATGTTGATCTTCTTGCCGGTGCGCTCCTCGAACCACATCTTGCCGCCTCCGGCGCCGCAGCAGAACGAGCCGGTCCCGTTGCGGGGCATCTCGACCCTGGTGCCGACGGCGTCGACGACCTCGCGGGGAGCCAGGAACACGTCGTTGTGACGTCCCAGGTAGCAGGGGTCGTGGAAGACGACGGTCTCGTTCCCCTGCTTGGGCGTCAGCTTGCCCTCTTCGACGAGGGCCATGAGGAGCTCGGAGTGGTGGATGACCTCGTAGTCGCCGCCGAACTGCGGGTACTCGTTGCCGAGGGTGTTGAAACAGTGGGGGCACTGGGTGACGATCTTGGTGACCCCGAGCTCGTTGAGGGTGGCGATGTTCTGGAGTGCCAGGCCCTGGAACACGTACTCGTTGCCGGTTCGGCGGGCCGGATCGCCGGTGCACAGCTCTTGTGGCCCGAGGATCGCGAAGTCGACCCCCGCCTCGTGCAGGAGCCGGGCCGTGGCGATCGTGACCTTCTTGTTGCGATCGTCGAACGAACCCGAACATCCCACCCAGTACAGGTACTCGGCGGTGACGCCGGGCTCGCCCAGCACCTTGACCTCGAAGTCCAACGAGGCCGTCCAGTCGGCACGAGCGGCTTGGGACATGCCGTAGATGTTGGACGAGTTCTCCAGGGAGACGTATGCCTTCCCCAGCTCGGAGGGGAAATCGGACTCCATCAGGCTCAGGTAGCGGCGCATGTCGAGGATCTTGTCGAGGATCTCGATGTCGACGGGGCAGATCTCGTCGCACGCTCGGCACGTCGTGCACGACCACAGCTCTTCGGCGGTGATCCGCTCGAAGACACGGTCGGACGTGACGGTGATGGCGCCGTCGACCCCGACGGGCGGCGAGACCGGATCGGCGGCGGTGGCGGCCGCGACCTCCCCGAGCTTGAGGACGATCTCTCGGGGATCGAGCGGCTTGCCGGTCGTGTTGGCCGGACACACCGACGTGCAACGGCCACAGATCGTGCAGGCATCGGTGTCGAACAGCTGCTTCCAGGTGAACTCGGCGACGGTCGCCGCCCCGACCGTCTCGATGTCGGTCGCCTCCATGAGGTTCGGCATCTCCCGCATGGCCCCGACGGGCCGCTCGCGAGGGCCGAGGGCCAGGTTCACCGGCGAGGTGATCATGTGCCGCAGCTTGGTGGCGGGGAGGGTCACGAGGAACGCCAGGAACGCAGCGGCGTGCACCACCCACAGGATCTGGTGGATGCCGGCGGCGGTCGACTCGGGGATCGTCGCGCTCAGGGGGTACCCGACGAAGGACCACACCTCGAAGGTGGGACGTCCGACGACCGCGATCCGTGCCGCCTCGGTGGCCAGCCCGGACACGCCGATGAGCGCGAGGAGCGCGAGGATCCACGCGTCCTCCGGCTTGGTCTTCATCCGGAGCCGCAGCGGCGGAGCGACGTACCGACGAACCGCCGCCCAGGCCACGCCGACGAGGAACACGACCGCAGCCAGGTCCAGGATCGCCGAATAGCCCTGGTACACGGCGCCGGTGAGGAACTTGAGGCCGGCCGGGGCGAGATGGTCGATCTCGAGGGTGACGGTGCCGAGGAACAGCACGATGAAGCCGTAGTAGATCATGGCGTGCATCACCCCGGCGGAACGGTCCTCCATGACCGTCCGCATCGACAGCCCGTCGCGGAGACGGTTCAGCCGCTGCTTGAGACGGTCGGGACGCCACTCCCACGCACCGCGTTCCCAGCTCCTCGCCCGCAGCGCGAACAGGTAGATCGACACCCCGAGGAACGTCGCCACCGCCATGTAGAACAAGGCGACGATCGCGGCGGGAACGTTGCCGAACACGACCCGCCGGACCTCGGCCTCGGGCTCCCCCGGAAGCGTCCCGAGCCACCACAGCAGGAGCGTCGAACCGACCGCGACCCACGCCAGGGCGAACAGGGCCCGGCTGGGACGCACCCGCCATCGAGGAGCCGAGTCCTCCGTCGTCGAGCTCTCGGCCTCGGTCGTCGTCACGGGATGTCCTCCTCGTCGTCGGCGTCGCTCGATTCTACGTCGCCGCGACGGAGCCTCCGGTCGGGGCACCGCGGGGCCGGTCCCCCGGATCGGTCAACTCAGACCGACGACGTTGCCGTCCTCGTCGATGTCGATGGAGTGCGCCGCCGGATGGGCCCCGAGGCCCGGCATCCGCCTGATCGTGCCGGTGAGCGGCAGCACGAATCCCGCCCCGACCGACGCTTGGACCTCGCGAACGGGGAGGATCCAGCCCTTGGGTTCGCCGAGCAGGCTCGGGTCGTGGCTCAACGAGTACTGGGTCTTGGCCATGCAGATCGGCAGGTTCCCCCATCCGAGCTTCTCGTAGCGGTCGAGCTGCTTCTCGGCACGGGAGTCGAACTTCACCCCGGCCGCCCCGTAGACCTCGGTGGCGATCGTCTCGATCTTGGCGTGGAGGGACAGTTCGTCGGGGTACAGGAGCCGGAACCGGGACCCGTCGGATGCGGCGTCCTCGACGGCTTCGGCCAGCTCGGTCATCCCCGCGCCGCCTCGGGTGTACGGCTCGGCGATCGCCCATCTGACGCCTTCCTCCTCGGCCACCTCGGCGATGACCCGATGCTCGGAGGGATGGTCCGACGGGAACGCGTTGATGGCCACCACGGGCGTGACGCCGTGGCGCCGGACGATGCCGATGTGATGGCGCAGGTTGGCGGCACCGGCCCGGACGTCGTCGGGGTTCTCCTCCAGCAGTGCCGCCGGCAGCGGCCGCCCCGCCTTGATCGAGTACTTGCCCGAATGCACCTTCATCGCTCGGACGGTGGTGACGACGACCGCCGCGTCGGGTTCCAGGCCCGAGGCCCGGCACTTGAGGTTGAAGAACTTCTCGGCACCGATGTCGGCACCGAATCCCGCTTCGGTGATCAGGTAGTCGCCGCCGCGGATGCCGACGTAGTCGGCGACGATCGACGAGTTCCCGTGGGCGATGTTGGCGAAGGGCCCGGTGTGCACCAGCGCCGGGGTCCCCTCGAGGGTCTGGAGGAGGTTCGGAGCGAGGGCGTCCTTGAGGAGCACGGCCATGGCGCCTGCCCCCTGGATCTGCTCGGCGGTCACGGGCCGCCGGTGGCGGTCGTAGCCGATGACGGTCCTGCCGAGCCGTTCCCTGAGGTCCCGCAGGCTGGAGGCCAACCCCAAGATCGCCATCAGCTCGCTGGCGGCGGTGATGTCCCATCCGGTCTCGCGCGGGATGCCGTCGGTGGCGGTTCCCAGGCCGATGACGTTGTCTCGCAACGACCGATCGTTGACGTCGATGACCCGCCGCCAGGTGATGCCGTGGAGCCGCAGGGAGAGCTGGTTGCCCTGGTACAGGTGGTTGTCGATGAGGGCGGCGAGGAGGTTGTTGGCGGCGGTGACGGCGTGGAAGTCGCCGGTGAGGTGGAGGTTCATCTCCTCCATCGGGATCACCTGCGAGTACCCCCCGCCTGCGGCGCCTCCCTTGATGCCGAACGTGGGGCCCAACGACGGTTGACGCAGGGTGACCACCGACTGCCGGCCGATGTGCTTGAACCCTTGGGCGAGCCCGACGGCGGTGGTGGTCTTCCCTTCGCCGAGCGGGGTCGGGTTGGTGGCGGTCACGAGGATGTACTTCGCCCGCGGTGGACCCATCGCGTCGAGGGCTCCGAGGGACACCTTCCCCACCTGGCGGCCGAAGTGCTCGACGAACTCGGACGGCACCCCCATGTCGGCGGCGACGTCCTCGATGGGGCGGGGGGTCGCGGCGCGCGCGATCTCGAGGTCCGTGGGCATCTCGGTTGGGTTCACAGGTCTGCTCCTCAGGTTCCCGATGGTGCGGTGTACGTGACGAGCATCTCCATGTAGTTGGCCCGGATGAACGCTTCGGGGTTCGGGGCGGACCCGAAGCACATCGACCCGCGGAGCTGGGACACCGACTCGTACTCGTGTTCGTCGAGCCATTCTGACACCCCACGCAGGACGGTGGTGGCATATCCGGGGCCGTGCCGCAGCAACGCCGAGGCCATCATCGCCACGTCGGCGCCGACGAGCAGCGACTTCAGGACGTCCTCGGCGGACCACACCCCCGAGGTGACCGCGAGCGAGCCCCGCACCTTGCCGCACAGCAGCGCCACCCACCGCAGCGGAAGCCGAACCTCCCCCGGGTTCGACAGGGTCAGGTTGGGAACGACCTTGAGCTCTTCGAGGTCGATGTCGGGTTGGAAGAACCGGTTGAACAAGGACAAGCCCGCCGCGCCGGCCTCGACGAGCTCCCTGGCGGTGTGGGTCAGGTTGGAGAAGAAGGGTCCCAGTTTGACGTTCACCGGGATCGTGACGTCTTCGGCGACGGCGGCGACGAGATCGAGGTACCGGCGTTCGGTCTCCTCGCACGTGGCGTACGCATCGGTCGGGATGAGGAACACGTTCAGCTCGATGGCATCGGCGCCGGCGTCCTGGAGCTTGCGGGCGTACTTGACCCATCCGCCGCGGGTCGTCCCGTTGAGGGAGGCGACCACCGGGATCGACAGAGCTCGGGTGGCGGCGGCGACGAGCTCCAGGTAGCGCTCGGAGGTCGTCACGTACCGGTCCATCTCCGGGAAGTAGCCCTCGAGGGCCTCGGCGAAGGAGCCTGCCCCGTATTCGACGAGGCGTTGCATCTCGAGGGCCTCGTGCTCGATCTGCTCCTCGAACAGCGACGGCAGCACGACGGCGGCGACACCGGCCTCCTCGAGGGCCCGGAGCCGGTCGATCTCCCCGGTCATCGGCGACGACGATGCGACCAGCGGGTTGGCCAGGTCGAGGCCGAGCCAGGTCGTTCCGAGATGGGCGCTCATTCCTCCTCCTCCCCGTGGTCGTGGTGATGGTGTTCGATCTCGGCGAACTGCTCGTAGAGCTCCCACCGCTCGTCGATGTCGTCCTGCGCCAGCTCGAGGAGCACCGCCGCCCGTTCGGGGTCGCTGCGTGTCAGCATCGCGTACCGCGCCTCTTTGGCGGCCACCTCGGCGAAGGGGATCTTGGGCTTGCGCGAGTCGAGGTGGAACGGATGCTGATCGACGTCGATCCGCCGCGGGTCGAACCGGTACAGCGGCCAGTAGCCCGAGTCGACGAGCTCCTTCTGGTGGCTCAAGGACTTGGACATGTCGATGCCGTGCGCGATGCAGGTGCTGTAGGCGATGATGATCGACGGACCTTCGTACGCCTCGGCTTCGGTGAACGCCTTGACCGTCTGCATGTTGTTGGCGCCGAGGGCGACGTGGGCCACGTAGACGTTCTCGTACGCCATCGCGATCTGTCCCAGGTCCTTCTTGGGAGTGGGCTTGCCGCCGGCGGCGAACTTGGCGACCGCTCCCCGCGGGGTCGCCTTCGACGCCTGTCCGCCGGTGTTGGAGTACACCTCGGTGTCGAGGACGAGGATGTTGATGTCCAGGCCCGACGCGAGGGCGTGGTCGAGCCCGCCGAACCCGATGTCGTAGGCCCACCCGTCTCCTCCGATGATCCAGACCGACTTGCGGACGAGCGCTCCCGAGATCGACGCCAGCCGCCGGGCCTCCGGCGTGTGGATCGAGGCCAGCCGCTCGTCGAGTTCGGCGACGTGCTTGCGCTGGAGCTGGATCCCCTCGTAGGTGGACTGGTCGGCTTCGAGGAGGGCGGTGACGAGCCCCTCCCCGAGCTGAGGGGACAGTTCGCCGACGAGCCGTCGAGCTTCGGCGATCTCCTGGTCGAGAGCGAGGCGCATCCCGAGCCCGTACTCGGCGTTGTCCTCGAACAGCGAGTTCGCCCATGCCGGGCCGCGACCTTCGTCGTTGGCTCGCCACGGCGTCGTGGGCAGGTTCCCTCCGTAGATCGACGAGCAGCCCGTGGCGTTGGCGACGAGCATCCGGTCGCCGAGCATCTGGGTCAGGAGCTTCAGGTAGGGGGTCTCGCCGCATCCGGCGCAGGCGCCGGAGAACTCGAAGAGGGGCTCCATCATCTGGCTGCCCTTGACGGTGTCGAGGCGCACCTCGGCGGGATCGGGATCGGGGATGGTGAGGAAGAAGTCCCAGTTGGCTCGCTCGGCCTCCAGGTGCGGATCCTTGGGCTCCATGTTGATGGCCTTGTGCTTGACCTGCTCCTTCGACTTGGCGGGGCACACGTCGACGCACACGCCGCATCCCGTGCAGTCGTCGGGAGCCACCTGGATCGTCATGAAGAAGCCTTCGAGCTCTCGTGACTTGAACGGCTTGGACTTGAAGGTGTCGGGAGCGCCCTCGAGGGCGGCCGGTTCGAAGACCTTCATGCGGATCGCCGCGTGGGGACACGAGATCGCGCAGCGGGCGCAGTCGATGCAGATCTCCGGGTCGAAGATCGGGATCTCGAGGGCGATGCTCCGCTTCTCGTACTGGGTGGTGCCGGTGGGGAACGTCCCGTCGACGGGCATCGCCGAGACCGGGAGGAGATCGCCTTTGCCTTCGAGCATCATCGCGGTGACCCGCTTGACGAAGTCCGGGGCGTATGCCGGCACGGGTTGGCGGAGATGGAGCGTCGAGTCGGCTTCGGCGGGCACCGTCACCTCGGTCAGTCCGGCCAGGGCGCCGTCGACGGCCTGGTAGTTCTTCTCGAGGACCACGTCGCCGAACTTCCCGTAGGACTTGGCGATCGCCTTCTTGATGGCGTCGATGGCCCGATCCACCGGGAGGACCTCGGAGAGGGCGAAGAAGCAGGTCTGCATGACGGTGTTGATCCGTACCCCGAGCCCCGCGGTCTTGGCGACGTCGTAGGCGTCGACGACGAAGAACCGGAGCTTCTTGTCGATGATCTGTCGCTGCGCCTCGACGGGAAGGTGATCCCAGACCTCGTCGGCGGGGTAGGGACTGTTGAGCAGGAACGTGGCGCCTTCGGAGGCGAGATGGAGCACGTCCATCTTCGACATGAACTCGAACTGGTGACATGCCACGAAGTTGGCGTCGGCGATGAGGTAGGTCGCCGAGATCGGTCGGTCGTCGAACCGGAGATGCGAGACGGTGACCGAACCGGCCTTGCGGGAGTCGTAGACGAAGTACCCCTGGGCGTACATGTCGGTGTGCTCGCCGACGATCTTGACGGAGTTCTTGTTGGCACCGACGGTGCCGTCGGACCCGAGCCCGTAGAAGACGGCCCGGTGCTCGGCGCGCAGCCCCGTGTCGAAGTCCGGATCGACGGTGAGGCTCCGGTGCGTGACGTCGTCGATGATGCCGACGGTGAACCGGCGCTTGGGGTCGTCCTTGGCCGCTTCGTCGAACACGGCGGCGACCATGGCGGGGGTGAACTCCTTGGACGACAGCCCGTACCGGCCGCCGATGACCCGTGGGGGAACCGGCCATGAGGTACGTCCGGCCTGGGTCTCTTCGACCACCGCGGTGGCGACGTCCTGGAAGAGCGGCTCGCCGAGGGCGCCGGGTTCCTTGGTCCGGTCCAGCACGGCGACGGTTTCGACGGTCGCCGGCAGGGCGGCCACGAACGCCTCGGCCGAGTACGGCCGGTAGAGGCGGACCTTCACGAGCCCGACCTTCCGACCTCGGGCGTTGAGGGCGGCGACGGTCTCCTCGGCGGCGCCGGTGCCCGAGCCCATCATGACGATCACCTCGGTGGCGTCGGGCGCTCCGACGTAGTCGAAGAGGTGGTAGCGCCGGCCGACGCGGCTGTGGAAGCGGTCCATGGCGCCGAGGACGACGTCGGGCAGGCGATCGTAGAAGGGGTTGACGGCTTCCCTCGCCTGGAAGAACACGTCGGGGTTCTGGGCCGAGCCGCGCAGCACGGGACGATCGGGATCGAGGCGCCGAAGGCGATGGTCGATGATGCCCTGCTCGGGGATGAGCGCCCGGATGTCCTCGTCGGCGAGGAGCTCGATCTTGTTGACCTCGTGGGAGGTCCGGAAGCCGTCGAAGAAGTGGAGGAACGGGACGCGGCTCTCGAGGGTGGCCATCTCGGCGATGAGCGCCAGGTCGTGGGCCTCCTGGACGGAGCCGCTGGCGAGCATGGCGAAGCCGGTGGTGCGGGTGGCCATGACGTCGCTGTGGTCACCGAAGATGGACAGGGCGTGGGTGGCGACGGTCCGGGCGGCGACGTGGAAGACGGTCGGCAGGAGCTCGCCGGCGATCTTGAACATGTTGGGGATCATCAGGAGGAGGCCCTGGGAGGCGGTGAACGTCGTGGTGAGGGCTCCGCCTTGGAGGGAACCGTGGACGGTACCGGCGGCTCCGGCCTCGGATTGCATCTCGATGACCCTGGGGACGGTTCCCCACACGTTGGTGGCGCCGGCGTTGGCCCACGAGTCGGCGAGCTCACCCATCGGTGAGGCCGGGGTGATCGGATAGATGGAGATGACCTCGTTGGTGCGGAACGCGACCGAGGCGGCGGCCTCGTTGCCGTCGATCGTCACCATCTTCCGCGGGGCATCGTCGCTCATGGTGGGGACCTCCTTCGGGAACCACCATCGTACGACGTGCACCGCCGGCCGGGTACGGGACCATCGGCCCTTCCCAACCCAGGGTTGGCCAAGCCCTCACAGGGCCTCCACAACCCAGGGTTCGCCAAGCCCCAAGAGGGCGTCCACAACCCTGGGTTCGCCAGGCACCACCGAACCGTGGGCTGGCCAAGCCCCCAGAGGGCGCCCACAACCCTGGGTTCGCCAAGCCCCCACAGGGCGCCCACAACCCAGGGTTCGTGGTGATGCCCCCGGTGGCGGGAGGCGAGTTACGCTTCGGAGGCTTCCGCCTCGCCGGTCGACGTGTCGGTCGATCCGCCGAGGCCCAGCTCCCGCTTGAGCTCCTCGAGCTTGGCGTCGGCCTGCGCCACGTTGATGGCTTCTCGCAGCTCCGCTTCGGCGCCTTCGGGGGTCGCCTCGTGCAGCTCGGCGCGGGCCATGGCTTCGGACTTCCGCTGCTCGATCTTCTCCTCGACCTTGTCGAGCGACGGGAGCTGGTCCTCCATCGTCGACGACATCGACTGCACCGCCTGGTTGACGGCCTCCTGCATCTTCGCCTGCTGCAGCGAGCCGAGGAGCTCCATCCGCTTGGCCGACAGCTCCTGGAGCCGCATGGCGTTGGACTGCACCGCCTCTTTCGCCTTCTCCGCCTGATCGGTGGCGATCTGGTACTGCTGCTTGAGCGAGTTCAGGTTGTTCTCCGCCGCCTGGAGCTTCATGGCGATCGCCTGCGCAGCCTTCGTCCACTTCTCCTGGGCGGCGACGTCACCGGCCGCTTTCGCCTCCTCTGCCTTCAGGAGCGCTTGCTTGGCCATCTCCCGGGCCTCGCCGACGTCTTCGGCGGCCTTCTCGATCTTCGCTTCGAGCTGGGTGCGATGGGCGATGACCTTGGCGGCCTGGTTGCGGAGCTGCTGGTCGCGCTTCTTCGCCTCGTCGATCGCCGCCTGGATCTCGATCTCGGGGTCCATGGCCTTCTCGGCGGATGACTTGAACAGGGCCTTCAGGTACGCCCAGATGCGCTTGAACATGGCGGAGATTCCCCTCCTCGACGATGCGTTGGCTCCCGATTGTAGAGCCCACGGTCGGAGCCGACGATCACCGGCATCGTCAACGGCGACGTCGACCGCCTCCGCGCATCCGGCTCGACGACCGTGACCTGGTGCGGGTCGCGCTGCGGGAGCGACCCATCCGGCCGCCGGAGAACGTTCCGGGCAACCGCGAGCGGCGCCTGCCGCCCATCATCATCCCCGCCGCGCCGATGAGGATGTTCATCAGGTCCGGACTCGTGTAGGAGCTGCGACGGGCCGGACGTCGGTACGGCGCCGGCCTCGCGGGCGAGCCGGTCGGCGGAGTGGGGACCGCCACGGGCTCGGGTTCCGGCGGCTCCGGCTTCGGCGGGATGGGTTGGCCGTCGAGGACGGCGTCGGCGGCGTCGAGCTCCCAGATCGCCTCGTCGAGACGGGTCGACAGCTCGATGAGCCGCTGCGGGGTCGAGGCGTCGCCGAGGGCGGCGTTCACCTCGGTGTAGGTGGCGCTGGCGCGCTCGTAGAACTCGCGAGCCTGCTCGTTGCCCGACAGGGAGATCTCGGCGTCGAGGTCGATGATGTCGTTGGCGACGGCGTCGAGTTGTTCCTGCACCTTCCGTTTCGCCTCTTCGAGCCGAGCGGCGGCGGCCTCGCCGGTCCGCTTGTTCCCCCGCCAGACGACGAACGCGACCACGGCGACGAGACCGACGACCACGAGCACGAGGACGCCGATCCCCGACCCTCCCGACGACGTCGGCTGCGCCGCCCCCACAGGGGCGCCGATGAGCGTGGCGACGAACCGTTCGACGACCTCGGTGTCCGACCGGCCGTCGAGCGCGGCGTCGGTCGCGGAGTCGAGCTGCTCGTTGGTGTACACGTCACCGTCGGATGCCCATCCGACGGTCTCGGGAGCCACGACGAAGACGGTGCCCGCGCCGATGCGATCGAGGACCGCATCGGCGAAGGTCGTGGCTCCTCCCGGCGGCTCGTCGGCGAGCACGACGACGCCCAGCCTGCCGCCCGCCGCACGAGCGTCGGCCACCGCGTCGCTCACGGCGCCGACATCGACCGAGGCGCCAGGCTCCACGTAGAGCCCCTGATCGGCAACGGCGGAGGCGACCTGATCGGGCGAGGCGGCGGCGAGCAGCAGGACCGAAACGAAGGCGACGATGGTGATGCGCATCGCGGACAAGGCTACCGGCCCACCGTCGCCCGCAGGAAGAACACGAGGTTGGCGGGCCGCTCGGCGAGCCGGCGGGTCAGATACGGATACCATGCCGACCCGTACGGCACGTACACCCGCAGGTGATGGTTCTCCCGGATGAGCCGTTCCTGGAGGTCCCGCCTGACTCCGTACAGCATCTGGAACTCCCAGGGCTCCTCCCGTTCGGCCGCCAGCGCGATCGCCAGTGCGATCCGATCGTCGTCGTGGGTGGCGATCGCGGGTCGTACCTGCGGGCTCGCCATGAGCACCCGCAGGAGTCGGTCGAAGGCGGCATCGACGTCTTCCTTGCGCTGGTACGCCACGTCCGGGGGTTCGGCATAGGCTCCCTTGCACAGCCGGATGTGTCCGCCGAGCGGGATGAGCCGGTCGAGGTCGGCTCGGCTGCGATACAGGTAGGCCTGGACGGCGATGCCGAGGTTGCCGAGCTCGCTCTGGACCGCCTCGTAGGCGACGATGGTCGCTTCGGTGTAGCGGCTCTCCTCCATGTCCACCGTCACGGTCGTACCGGTGGCTGCCGCTCGCTTGGCGAGCTCGCGCAGGGAATCCGTGGCGAGCCCGTCGTCGAAACCGAGACCGAGTTGGGTGAGCTTGATGGAGATGTTGGCGTCGAGCCCATCGGCGGAGATCCGATCGAGGCACGCCAAGTAGTCGTCCTTGGCCGCGAGGGCTTCGGTCCGGTCGGACACGTGTTCACCGAGGTGGTCGAGGGAGACCTGCCGACCCTCGCGGTTCAACCGGGCCGCAACGTCGGCTGCCTGGTCGAGGCTCTCTCCGGCCACGAACCGGTGCGACAGCCTGCGTCCGGCGGCGGTGTCGGTGAGGAGCTTGCGGACCGGGGCCCGGTCGGTCACCGCCAGCAGCGCCCTGCCGATCGTCGAGGTCATCGCGAGGTCTCCTCCCCCCGGGCGATGGCGCCGAGCTCCCGGGAGCGGGCGGCGGCAGCTCGGATGGCGTCCTCCATCAATGCCCGGAAGCCCCCCTCCTCGAGGACGTGCATGGCCGCGGCGGTGGTGCCTCCCGGCGAGGTGACCTCGCCGCGGAGCCGGAACGCCGACTTGCCGGATTCCGACAGCAGACGCCCCGCGCCGCGGAGTGTCTGGTGGACCAGCATCTCGGCGGCGTGGTGCGGGAGCCCTTCGCGGATGGCTGCTTCGGTCATCGCCTCTGCGAGGAGGAACACGTAGGCGGGACCGGTTCCCGACACTGCGGTGACGGCGTCGAGGAGGTCCTCCGACAAACCGATCGTGCGACCGACCGCGCCGAGGACGGCTGCGGCTTTCTCCCGCGCCTCGTCGGTCGCGTGTGCTCCGCTGCAGTATGCGGTCATCCCCTCGTCGACGGCCGACGGCGTGTTGGGCATCGCCCGGATGACGGGGACCTGCGGCATGGCGGCCTCGAAGACGGCCAGCGGCACTCCGGCGGCGAGCGAGACGACGACCTGCTCCGGAGTGATGACGTCGGCGACCTGGTCGAGGAGGGCAGGGACGTCCTTGGGCTTGACGGCGATCACGACCACGTCGCGCCCGGAGGCGGCCGCTGCCGGGTCGAGGATGGTGCGGATGCCGGTGAGGCGCTCGGCGTGCTCCGCTTGTTCGGCTCGACGTGCCGCCATCACGATGTCGTCTGGTTGCCACCCCGCCCGGAGCAGGCCGCCGGCGAGGATGGTCCCCATCGCTCCGGATCCCAGGATCGCAACGGTCGGTTCCATCGGGTCAGGTTATCGCGGAACGGGCGTGCATCCCCCACGGGCGGTCGGGTCGTCGGGTCCACGTCGGCGGCGGGTCCGGTTCCTGTCGGGGACGCAAGGCATGGTGTGACCGATGCGTGATCGCGATGACCTCAGTCGCCGTGGCGTGCCAGCGCTGCGGCGAACGAGCGAGAAGCCTCCGGTGCGTAGGCGACCAGGAGCACCTCCTCGAGGGCGCCGGGATGTTCGACGACCCAGTCGACGACGGCGTCGACGATGACGGCGGTCGCTTCGTGGAGGGGATAGCCGAAGATCCCCGCCGAGATGGCCGGCAGGGCGACTCGGGAGGCGCCGCTCGAGTGGGCCGCGTCGAGCGCCGCGTGGACCGCGGCCCGGAGCCGGACGGCGTTGTCGGCGCCGGGACGGTACCGGGGTCCGACGACGTGGACGACATGGTCTGCGGCGAGATCGCCGCCGGTGGTGACCGCCGCTTCGCCGGGACGCAGGGGACCGTGCTGGTCGATCCACCGGCGGGATTCCTCCACGAGCAGCGGTCCGGCGGCGCGGGCGATGGCGGCCGCGACCCCGCCGCCGTGGACGAGGTGTTCGTTGGCGGCGTTGACGATGGCGTCGACGTCGAGCGCGGTGATGTCGCCCTCGACGACGGCGATGGTGGTCCCGGCGACGTGGATGGTGCGGTCGGTCACGATGCGATCACCTTCCCGCCGGCGGCGAACTGCGGCGTCAGCCGGCGGAGCTGTTCGGCGAAGCGCTCAGGGTCCCCGGTGGTCACGAACCGGAGGGGGCCGGGTGGGGCCGATGGCATGAGCGCGGCGACCCTGCGAGCCACCGCGGGGGCCGGATCGACGATGCCGACGCCGTCCCCCGCGACGGCGGCGATGTCGTCGGCGACGAACGAGTAGTGGGTACAGCCGAGCACGATCGTGTCGACACCGCGGTCGACCAACGATCCTGCATAGGCGGCGACGAGTCGCCGTGCTC
>JALVQZ010000149.1 GCA_027036355.1 Acidimicrobiia bacterium
GATCACCACACCCCGGCCGGGGCGAGCGAGCGCGGCGCCGACGACGGCCAGGTTGTCGGCCTCGGTGCCGCCGCCGGTGAACACGATCTCGTGAGGCTTGGCCGCCCCGACGAGCGCGGCCGCACGCTCGCGGGCGTCCTCGACGGCGTTCTTGGCGCGTCGGGAGATCTCGTGGATCCCCGAAGGGTTCCCGAAGACGGTCGCGAGGTACGGGGCCATCGCCTCGCGCACCGCGGGCCGCATCGGGGTGGTGGCGGCGTGGTCCAGGTAGCGCATGGTCGGATTGTCGCGGGAGCGGAGGCCTACTCCTCCCCCGCCACCGTGAACAGGAAACCCACGACGGCGTTCTGGTAGCGCTCGAGGTCGGTGTTCCACAGGTCGCCGTGGCCGGCTCGTTCGAAGCGCTCCAGCGACACGAGGTCGGGGCGGGCTTCGACGAACGCCAGCGACCGATCGATGGGCACCACGGGATCCTTCGCTCCATGGAGGATCAAGATGGGCACGTCGAACTGGTCGGCGCGGGCGATCTGGTCGAGCTGCTCCCAGTCGAGGGAGAACCGGATCTCGGCGAGTTCCCGGCCGAGGACACCGATCGGACCGGGCGCCCATCCGGGCTGCAGGTCCCGCGCCACGTCGTCGAGATCGAGGACCGGGCCGTCGAAGACGGCTCCGAGGACGTCGGCGGTGCGGGACGACTCGTGCAAGGTCATCGAGATGATCTCCGCTCCGGTGTCGAACCCCATCAGCACGAACGACGCCGCGCCCTTGCGTTGGGCGAGGGCGAGCGCCGCATCGAGGTCGCGCCATTCGTCGAGTCCCCAGGTGCTGGTGCCCGACCTGTCGGGAGTGCCGATCCCGTCGTTGCGGTAGCTCACCACGAGAACCGGGAACCCTTCCTCGACGAGGGCGGGCAGGATCCGCAGCGCCTGGCGGCGGTCGTGGCCCCGTCCATGGACGATGATCACCCAGGTGGTTCGCCGCCCATCGATGAACCAGGCCGGGTTCGGGCCGAGGTCCGCGGGAACCCTGACGTTGTCGAACCCGAGGGCGTGGGCACGGCTCGGGTCACCCGGGAACGCATCCTGGTCGATCGCGACCCGGTCCCCGACCGAGAACGATCCCTCGAAGGTCTTGAAGCCGCGTTCGACGTCGTTCTCCGAGATCTGGACGATCGATCCGAGTTGCCCGTAGGCGTCGTCGGCGGCGAGCCCCCAGACGCCTTCGACGATGGTCCGCTCCGTGCGGGGAACGACGATGCGGCCGCCTCCGAGCTCCGACACCACCAGATCGAGGTCGAGGGGCGCCGCCTCGGCGTCGAGGGCGAAGGCGCCGATGCGTGACGAGTACGCCCACGCGAGCGCGAACACCACGACGAACGCGGCCAACGCGACCCCACCGACGGCGGGGCCGATCCAGGGAGGGAGCTTGGATCTGCGCATCACGGCGGGCAGGTTACGCCGGGTGGGCGTCTGCGGTCCGCCATCGACGACGACAGCGACCGACGACCCGATAGAGTCCCGGTCGACATGACACACCGGGCACCATCATGAGGCGGATCCTCGTGGCGGCGGGCATCGCCGTCGTCCTCGTCGGGGTCGCCTTCGTGGCGTTCGGTGGCGGCGGTGGCGCCTCGTCGGCGTTGCCTCGCGATCCGATGACCGGCAAGACCGAGTTCGACATCCCGGTGCAGGATCCGACCCTCGTCGCCGAGGGCGCGGAGATCTACCAGGCCAGGTGCGCGTCCTGCCACGGCGCGGACCTTCGCGGCACCGCCGTGGGTCCGTCGCATCTGTCGGTCATCTACAACCCGGACCACCATGGCGACGGAGCGTTCGCCGTGGCGGTCGTCAACGGCGTCAGGGCCCACCATTGGAACTTCGGCGACATGCCGCCGGTGGCCGGCATGTCGGAGGCGGACTTCGTCCGGGTCATCGCGTTCATCCGCGAACGTCAGCGTCTCGACGGGTTCGAGGCCTACCCGCCGCCGTGAACTCCCGGTGAAGGTGGTGTCAGCGACCGGTGAACTCGGGCCGCTCCTTGGCCAGGAACGCCTGCACCCCGATCCGGGCGTCCTCGGTGGCGAAGACCTTGGCGAACTCCTCGGCTTCGACCGTCAGGGCCTCTTCGAGCGGTAGGTCGTAGCCGCGCCGGATCGCCCGCTTCACCGCCGCATACGCCTGCGTCGGGCCTGCCGCGAACCGGGCCGCCGCGGCGCGAGCGGCGTCGAGTAGCTCGTCGTCGGGGACCACCTCGTCGGCGAGCCCGATGGCGAGAGCTTCGTCGGCCTCGACATGGCGACCGCTCATGCACAGCTCCTTGCCTCGCTGGTAGCCGACCAGACGCGGGAGACGCTGGGTCCCGCCCGCCCCGGGGATGATGCCGAGCCGGATCTCGGGTTGACCGACCTTGGCGCCTTCGGCCAGGTAGCGGAAGTCGGCCCCCATGGCGAGCTCGAGGCCGCCCCCGAGAGCGAAACCGGCGACGGCGGCGATGGTGGGCTTCTCGAGGGCTTCCAGCCGACCGACCACCGCGAGGAGACCGGCGGCCTGGCGCTCCTCCATCTTCCCTTCGAACGCGGCCTGGAAGCCGGTGATGTCGGCGCCGGCGGCGAAGTGCGGGGCGCCGGTGATGACGACGGCCCGGATCTCGGGGGACTCGGCTCGGGAGATGGCCTCGCCGATGTCGCCGATCAGCTCGGCGTTGAGGGCGTTCACGGGTGGGCGGTTCAGCGTGATCGTCGCCACGGCCCCATCGACGGCGTAGTCCACCAGGCTCATCGTTCCTCCTCGGAGATCGACTGCGTGGCCAGGCTACTCGGTCGTCCCCGCGGCTCCGTCGGCGCCGGCGAGGAGCCGGTCGGCCGCGGTCCACGGGTCGATGGTGCCCTCGGCGACCGCGGCGACCACCGCGGGGTCGAGCTGCGGCAGAGCCCCGATCCGGCCCCGCAGGCGGGACTCGACGGCATGGAGGATCTCGGTTCGAACACGCTGCAGGCGACGGGCCTCGGCCTCGCCCGAGCGTTCCATCGCCGCTCGATGGTCCGCGACGGCATCGACGACGTCGGCGACACCCTCGGCGGTCACGGCGACCGTCGTCACGATGGGCGGCGTCCACGACGAGGCCGGTGCGAGCTCGAGCATCCCGGTCAGATCGCGCACGGTGTCCTCGACTCCGGGGAGATCCGCCTTGTTGACCACGAAGATGTCGGCGACCTCGAGGAGCCCCGCCTTGGCCGCCTGCATCGCATCGCCCCAGCGAGGGTTGACGACCACGATGGTGGTGGCGGCTTCCTCGGCGATCTCGACCTCGGCCTGGCCGACCCCGACCGTTTCGACGAGGAGCTCGTCGAAACCGACGGCGGCGAGCAGGGAGAGCGCCGGCGCGACCGCTGCCGCCAACCCCCCGAGCCTTCCCCGGTTGGCCATCGACCGCACGAACACCCCGCGATCGGAGATGTGGCGCTGCATGCGGATCCGATCCCCGAGGATCGCTCCCCCGGTGAAGGGACTCGACGGATCGACGGCGACGACCCCCACCGTGCGGTCCCGCCGCCGGAACTCGGCGATCATCGCGTCCACGAGCGTCGACTTGCCGGCTCCCGGCGGACCGGTGACGCCGATCGGCGAGCGACGACCGGCGAGCCGGTGGGCTCGCCGGAGGAGCTGGTCGGCTCCCGCCCGGTGATCTTCCACGATGCTCAATGCGCGGGCCAGGGCGCGTCGGTCGCCGCCTCGGGCTGCCTCCAGCAGCGTGGCGGGATCGTCCGGAAGCGAGCGAGCCGACATGCCGGCTGAGCCTACCGTGGGGACGACCGGGCGCCGGACGCGGGAGGTCGTGTCAGCGGTTCCCGGCGATGTGGGTGGGTTCGACGAGGATCGTCACGCGGACGTCGCCCGGCTGCAGCCACGGATAGCGGGGTTCGCCCAGGTACTTCCGCGCGAGCGCATCGATGACCTCGACCCCGTCGCCGGTGCGCATCTCCACCACACGGCCCTGGATCGACCAGTTCCGGTAGGGGTCGTCCGGAGCGGAGATCGACACGGCGACCCGCGGATCGCGGCGCATGTTGCGCCACTTGCGCCGGCCTTGGAGCGTGTTGAACACGATCAGATCACCGTCCCTGGCGATCCACATGGCGGTCGCGTGCGGCGAACCGTCGGGATCGACGGTGGCCAGGTGGGCGAACGCGGTCGCGTCGATGGCGTCTCTCAGGTCGGCGGGAAGCACGAGCGGCACTCGGTCGGTCATGGCATCCAGCGTACCGTCCGAACGACCGACGCCGGACGTCCACCCCATACGTGTCGCCACGCGAGGGACGCCGGGGTCCTCTCAGACGGCCTCGACCTCTTCGACGCCGGGGACGCGGTCCTTCAAGATCCGCTCGATCCCGCCCACCAGCGTCATCGTCGACAACGGGCATCCGCCGCAGGCGCCGACGAGCTGGAGCGACACCTTCCCTCCGTCGGTGCCGAGGAGCACCAGGTCCCCGCCGTCTGCCTGGAGCGCCGGGCGGATGTACTCGAGCGTGGAGGTGAGGGCGTCCATGTCGATGGCGCCGCCGGCGTCGAAGGTGCGCGGCGCCTCTCCCGGCGCGGCGATCTCGATGACGCTCGACTGCGGCTCGTGGGCCGCCTCGGTTCCGGTGTCTTCGCTCATGCGCGATGCCCTCGAAGGTCGGCGATCGAACGACCGCATCGTAGGCCAGAGTCGGGGCCTACCGACCCGGGTCCGTCACCGCGGCCACCAGCCGGAGAGGAACGCCCGGAGCTGCTCGAGGAGCGGGATCGGCGGGATGACGATGACCCGATCACCCCCGTCGAGGAAGGTCCACAGCCCTCCCGACATGACCGGACCCGAGGGACGGCCGTTGACCCGAAGCTCGAACGGACCCGTCGCGTCGACCGACAGCAGCGTCTTACCCCAGCCGAGACCGACGACGAGACGGTCGGGAACGAACTCGCCGCCGTCGACGGGTTCGAGACCGCCGTAGTAGTGCGCCAAGATCTCCCGGTAGTCGGCCCCACGTTCGGCCATCGCTCGCGCGCCCCACTGGCTGAGGCCCACGCCATGGCCCCATCCTTCGCCCTCGATCCGGACCAGCGACCGGGGGATCTCCCGGTCGGACGGCAGGAAGCGCTCGGCGTCGTCGGCGACACCCCGGTCGTACTCGATCTCGTAGGTGTACGAGGGCAAGCTCTGTGGAAGCCGCCTGCCGTCCTCCCGGCGGGCGGGGAACGCCCCCGGGTACAGCCGGCCGGCCTCGCGGTTCATGGCGCCCTTCAGCTTCGTCGCCGGGATCCGGACCGATCCGCCGTCCGTGTCGACGATGAGCTCGATGGGACCGTTCCCCTCCCCCGGATCGTCGACCCGGATCCCGCGCAACCGACCGGACACGTCGTAGCCGTCGGCATGGAGGATCTCCACGAACGCCTCGGGATCGACACCGAAGGACCACTCGGCCCACGGGCTCACCCCCTCTTCGGGCGAATCCACCGGCTGGAGGTACGGGATCGGGGTCCCGCCCCAGATGTCCTGATTGGCTCGGGTCCTCGACCCGGCGCTCGAGGAGAACACGGTCTCGGCCGGCCGGCCGTTCCACATCAAGATCTCCCCCCGGGTCCGCTCGACGGCCTCGAGCCACCGGTCGCCGCCTTCCGTGTCGACGACGCCGGCGCCTGCGTAAACCTGACACGCCGAAGTGGCGCAGATGTCGTAGCCGTACTCGGCCTCCCGACCGCTGCGGCCGCCCCGCAGCTGGTACGCCAGATAGGTCCGGGCGGCCACGACCTGCGCGGCGAGGCTCTCCATCGGCCATGAGTACGGCACCTCCCGGATCCCCGCCAGGTAGTCGTCGAGGCCGACGATCTCACCCAGGAACAGCCCCTCATCGACCGATCGCACGACGATCGTGCCGCCGTAGGCTCGGTCGCGGACCTCGAAGCGGGCGCCGTCGACCGGAACGAGCTCGACGTCGGTGACCTGCGCCTCCGCCGGCGTGGCGGCCGACACCGGGCCCGACAGAGCGGTCAGCATCACGCCGACGGCGACGATCACCGAACCGATGATGCGAAGATGGGTCACGGACGCATTCTCCCGACCTCGCCGACGTACCGACGCCTTTCGGGTCACACCTCGACGCGCGACACGTCGGCTCCCATCGCCGCCAGCTTCGGCACGAAGCCGTCGTAGCCTCGATCGACGTGCCCCGCGCCGACGACCAGCGTCTCGCCGTCCGCCCGGAGTCCGGCGATCGTCAGCGCCGCCGCCGCCCGGATGTCGCAGCCGTCGACCTCGCAGCCGCTGAGCCGTTCCACCCCGCGGACCACGACGTGCTGACCGTCGGCGTGGATGTCGGCGCCCATCCGGTTCAGCTCGCCGAGGTACCGGAAGCGCGACGCGTACACGTTCTCGGTGACGATCGACGTCCCGTCGGCGACCGACAGGAACGCCACCATCTGGGGATGCATGTCGGTGTGGAAGCCCGGGTACGGCAACGTCGCGAAGTCCACCGCCGCGGGACGCTCCGGCCCCCTGATCCGGCACCAACCCTCCCCGACCTCGACGGAGACCCCGGCGTCGGCGAGCTTCGACAGCTCCATCCGCAGATGGTCGGGCACGCAATCGGTGATGGTCACGTCTCCCCCCGTCATGGCCGCCGCCGCGGCGTAGGTCCCGGCTTCGAGGCGGTCCGGTACGACCCGGTGACCGGCGGGCTCGAGATGGTCAACCCCGACGACGTGGATCGTCGACGTACCCGCCCCGTCGATCTTGGCGCCCATCTTCTGGAGGTACGCGGCCAGGTCGACGAGTTCGGGTTCCCTCGCCGCGTTCGAGATGACGGTCTCACCGTCGGCCAGCACGGCGGCCAGCAGCAGGTTCTCGGTCGCGCCGACGGACGGGAACTCGAGGAACACCTCGGCGCCGTGGAGGCCGCGAGGCGCCGAGGCGTGAAGGACGCCATGAACCAGATCGAAGGTGGCGCCCATGTCCTCCAATCCCCCGAGGTGGAGGTCGATGGGCCGGGTCCCGAAGTCGTCCCCGCCGGGCAGGGCGACCCGAGCGGTGCCGGTACGGGCCAGCAGCGCCCCCAACACCAGGATCGAGGCTCGCATCTGGCGAACCAGATCGAGGGGAGCTTCGGGGAACGGCTCGTCGGGGACCCCGATGACGAGCTCGTTGTCGCGACGTTCGCATTCGGCACCCACGTGGCGCAGCACCTGACCCATCAAGGCGACGTCGTGGATGCCCGGGACGTTGACGATCCGATGCTCGCCGGGCGCCAGCAGCGAAGCGACCATGTGCTTGAGGACCGCGTTCTTCGCTCCGAGCACGGCGACGGTCCCTTGGAGCGGGGCGCCGCCGACGATCCTGATGGCCTGCATCGGGCCAGGATACGGCCGGCACCCCGCAAAGGGGCGGCATCGGCGCCTACGGGACGGGGACGACCTCGGAGAAGAAGACGTCGGCGTGGGTCTCCCATGACGCGTCGGGAGCCCGCACCTCGACCCCGATCGCCCGTGACGTCCCGACGGGCACCAGGAGGAACCACAGCCGTCCTCGCTCGTAGGCCCCCGTGGAACGGACCGCGCCATCCCCCACCGGGGCCGTCGTCGCCAGCTCCCCGACGCCGGTCTCCTCCAGCAGGCTCCAGAACGCCTCGACGACGTCGACCGTGCGAGCCGGCCAGGTTCCGCCGGCTTGAACGACGACCGCCTCCATGTTGGTCGACCCGACCGTGGCCAGCGCCACGTCGGGAGCCAACGGATGTTGGAAGCGGATGAAGTCGGGGCCCGTCTCGATCACCTCCCACCCCGACGGATAGGCGATGCACACCGTGTCGGCACATGCGACCTCGCGTCCATCGACGGGTGGAGCCGACGGACCCGAAGCGCACGCGGCGACGAGCAGAGCCGAAGCGACGATCGCGGCGAGCCAGCGCATCGTCTGAGCGTACCCCGCCGCCGGGGGTGTCCGGAGGGGAGGGAGCGAAGGCGCACTACCGTGGCGCCGACGTCGGACGAGGAGCGGAACGTGAAGGTTGCGATCGGAGCGGACCACGCCGGCTACCGCCTCAAGGAACACCTCGCGGTGCTCCTGTCCGAAGCCGGATACGAGGTCGTCGACCTGGGCACCGACTCGGAGGCGCCCGTCGACTACCCCGACTTCGCCGCCGCGGTCGGCCGGGCCGTGGTCCACGGAGAGGCGGAACGAGGCATCGTCATCTGCGGGTCCGGCGCCGGAGCGTCCATCGCCGCGACCAAGATCTCGGGCGTGCGCTGCGCGACGGTCCACGACGTCTACACCGCCCATCAGGCCGTCGAACACGACGACATGAACGTCCTCGCGTTGGGGGCGCGGGTGATCGGTGAGGCACTGGCGTGGGAGATCGTCGACACCTACCTGCGAGCCCGGTTCGACGGCGCGCCGCGGCACCGACGGCGGCTCGACAAGGTCGAGGCGCTCGACCGGGAACGCTCCTGAGGCCCGGTCGCCCGAACCACTACGGCATCGAGGGCGCGGCGCCGATACCTCTCGCGAGCGCCGGTCGGCGGAACTCCCGACCCGATACCATGGCAAGGCGATGCACGAGCGACAGACGAGATACCTGAACCGAGAGCTGTCGGTCCTCGATTTCCAGGACCGCGTCCTCGGCCTGGCCGAGGATCCCGACCGGCCGCTCCTCGAACGCGCCAAGTTCCTCGCCATCGTGACGTCCAACCTCGACGAGTTCTTCCAGGTCCGGGTCGCCGGCCTGCAGGAGCAGGTCCTCGGTGGGGTCACCTCGACCCCACCCGACGGGTTGACCCCGCGTGAGCAGCTCGAGGCGATCCGCCCTGCCGTCGAGAGCCTCAACCGGCGGATCGACTCGGCGTACGTGAAGGAGCTCGTGCCCGAACTCGGTGCCGCCGGCATCGTGATCACCGACTTCGAGCAGCTCTCGCCCGCCGAACGTGAGGCGATGCGGGCGATCTTCGAGGAGCAGGTCTTCCCCATCCTCACACCGCTCGCCGTCGACCCGTCCCACCCGTTCCCGTACATCTCGAACCTGTCGCTCAACCTGGCGGTGTTGGTGCGTCAGGCCGACGGTCGGGGTATCCGGTTCGCCCGGGTCAAGATCCCTCCCAACGTTCCCCGCTTCGTCGAGCTGTCCGGGGACCGCTTCGTCCCCCTCGAGCAGATCGTCGGCAGCCACCTCGGACGGCTGTTCGGAGGGCTCGACGTCGTCGACTACTTCGCGTTCCGGGTCACCCGCACCGCCGACCTGGCCGTGGAAGAGGAAGAGGCCGACGACCTCCTCGAGGCGATGGAGTCGGTGCTGCGCTACCGCCGACTGTCGGCGAGGGCGGTACGGCTCGAGGTCGAGTCCGACATGCCCCAGAACGTGCTCGAGCTCCTCCTCGACGGACTCGAGCTCGACGAACACGACGTGTACCGCCGAGAAGCGCCCCTCGGCCTGAACACCCTGTGGGAGCTGTACGGGATCGACCGGCCCGACCTCAAGGACGAGCCGTGGACGCCCACGACCCAACCTCGGCTCGCCGAAGGCGGTGGACGCCGGGTCGACCTGTTCGCCGAGATCCGCCGCGGCGACATCCTGGTTCACCATCCCTACGAGTCGTTCGCCACCTCCACCGGAGCCTTCCTCGCCCAGGCCGCGTCCGATCCCGACGTCGTCGCCATCAAACAGACCTTGTACCGCACATCGATGCCGGAGGACCCTGCCCTCGGTGGCGAGGAATCGATCGTCCGGAGCCTCATCGCCGCCGCCGAGGCCGGCAAGCAGGTCGCCGTGCTCGTCGAGCTGAAGGCCCGCTTCGACGAGGCCGCGAACATCAACTGGGCGAGGATGCTCGAAGCCGCCGGTGTGCACGTCGTCTACGGCGTTCACGGCCTCAAGACCCACGCCAAGGTCCTGCTCGTCGTCCGGCGCGAGCAAGGGATCCTGCGCCGCTACGCGCACATCGGAACCGGGAACTACAACCCGAAGACCGCTCGGATCTACGAGGATCTGGGGCTGCTGACCGCCGACGACGACATCGGCGCCGACCTGACCGACCTGTTCAACCACCTCACCGGCTACGCGATGCCGGGCGACTACCGCAAGCTGCTGGTCGCCCCCCACTGGCTGCGGAAGCGCATCGTCGACCGCATCCGGGAACAGGCCGCGCTCGGACGCGACGGGCACATCCTGATGAAGATCAACCATCTCGTCGATCCCGAGATCATCGACGAACTGTACGCGGCGTCGGGGGCCGGGTGCACCGTCCAGCTCATCGTCCGCGGCATCTGCTGTCTCCGGCCAGGGGTGCGCGGCCAGTCCGACAACATCACGGTGCGGTCGATCGTCGGGAAGTTCCTCGAGCACTCCCGCATCTACCGTTTCGGCCAGGCCGGCGACGAGGGGGTCTACTACATCGGCTCGGCCGACATGATGCCCCGCAACCTCAACGGACGGGTCGAGGACCTCGCCCCGGTCACGGACCCCAGACTCAAGCAACGTCTCCAGCAGATCCTCGACGTCGAGCTGGCCGACGACGCCCTCGCCTGGGAGATGACCGCCGACGGGTGGCGCAAGATCCCCGCCACCGAGGGGATCGACGCCCACGAGACCCTCCAACGGCTCGCCATCGAACGGGCCCACGGGATCGAGGGCTGACGAGCCGATGGCCGAGCGACCTCCCAAACCGACCGAATGGGCCGCCGGCGGGGTCCTCCACCGCTCCGACGGGCTTCAGCCCCGCTACCTGGTCGTCCACCGGCCCCGCTACGACGACTGGTCCCTCCCCAAAGGCCACGCCGAGCCCGGCGAGCTGCTGATCGAGTGCGCGATCCGTGAGGTCGAAGAGGAGACCGGCATCGCCCCGGTCGCCGACGCGCCGATCGGCACCATCTCGTACGACGCCGGGAAGGTCCGCAAGGTGGTCCGCTGGTGGACGATGGAGGGCGACGGCGAGTTCGCCGCCAACGACGAGGTGGACGACCATGCCTGGCTCTCGTTCGACGAGGCGACGGAACGGATCTCGTACGTCAACGACCGCAACGTCCTGGCACGCGCCCACCGACTCGTCGAGGAACCCACCGCCGGTACCGTGTTCCTGGTCCGTCACGCCCTGGCCGGCAAGCGCTCCCGTTGGGAGGCACCCGACACGACGCGGCCGCTCGACGATGACGGGAGACGCCAAGCCAAGGCCCTCCGCCGCTTCCTCCAGTCGTTCCCGGTGACCCGCGTCGTGTCCTCGCCGTACCGGCGTTGCGTACAGACCGTCGCCCCGCTGGCGAAACGGATCGGAACGCACCTCGAGACCGACGACGCCCTCGCCGAACACCAAGGACCGGAGGCCGCCATCGATCTGATTCGGTCCCTCCGCGGCGAATCCGCCGTGCTGTCGTCCCACGGCGACATCGTCGGCGGGCTCATCGGCCACTTCGCCGCCGACGGCGTCCCCATCGAGGGCGAACTCGAATGGAAGAAAGGGTCCGTGTGGATCCTCGACACCGTCGACGGCCATCCGGTCGCCGCCCGGTACGTGCCGCCCCCTTCCTGAGGCTCCCCGGTCCTGCGTCCGTACGGCACGCCGGGACCCCGGAGGTCGGAGATCAGCGGGAGCGGACGAACTCGGCGGTGCGGGCAGCGATCTCGGTGAGCACCTCGGCCTGGGTCCTTCCCGTGCGCTTGGGCACCGCGAACGAGTGGTCGGCGTCGTCGACCACGACGAGACACGCATCGGGAAGCCCGGTAACGACCTCACGGACCAGATCGGGCGGGCCGAGGCGGTCCCTCGTTCCGGCGAAGAACAGCTGCGGCGAGGAGATCCGGGCGAGGTGGGTCGTGTCCCGCGGCTCGGGCTTGCCGACCGGCACCAGGGGATAGCCGTAGTAGACGAGCGCCGACGCCGGCCATCGGCGGTCGGCGGCCAGGTGCGACGCGACCCGCCCGCCCATCGACTTGCCGGCGAGGACGACCTCGTCGACCATCTCCGACAGCGTGTCCGCCGCCGCCTCGTGGACGTCGAGCAGCGTCGGCAGCCGGTCGGGGGCCTTGCGACCCCGCGCCGTGTAGCGGTAGTCGAACGTCATGGTGGGGAACCCCTGGGCCGCCAGGGCGCCGCGCATGAACACCATCCATCGATGGTGCTGTCCGGCGCCGGCGCCGTGGGCCAGCAAGATGCCCGGAGCGGTCCCCGTGCCGCCTTCCAGGATGCCGGTGACCGTCTCGGCGTCGCCGATCGGGATCGCGATCTGTCGTGTGTCGCCCATGGCGGATCATGGTAGGGGGCCGTCAACTACCGTTCCCCCATGCACATCGTCGTCGAGTCCAACCCGCACGCGGCCGCGCTGAGAACGGCCGACATCCTCACCGGGCACATCGAGGCGGCGGCCTCGACCATCGACATCGGCCTGGCCGGCGGATCCACGCCCCGGGCCGTGTATCGGGAGCTTCGCCGGCGCGACCTGCCCTGGGAGCGGGTGTGGTGCTGGCTCCCCGACGAGCGGTGGGTGCCGCCCGACCATCCCGACGCCAACGCCCTGATGATCCGCTCCGAGCTCGCCGATCACGTCCCGGTCTCCTTCGATGCCCCCGACACGACGATGACCGATCCGCATCGAGCAGCCGCCGACTACGAGAACCGCATCATCCCTCGGTTCGTGCGAGGCGGAGCGATCGCTCCCGAGGTCGTGTTCCTCGGGATGGGCGCCGACGGGCACACCGCCAGCCTCTTCCCCGGCACCGCCGCGCTGGACGTGGACCGGTTCGGCTACGTCGCGAACTGGGTTCCGGCGTTCGAGAGCTGGCGTCTCACGGCCACCCCGACCCTCCTTCGCGCCGCCCGCAACCTGGTGTTCCTCGTCACCGGGGAGGCCAAGGCCCCGGCGTTGCGGGAGATCCTCGAAGGTGACTCGATCCTCCCCGCTCGCCTCGTCGCCGACGGCGCGGGTGAGACCACCTGGGTGCTCGACGAAGCGGCAGCGAGCCTGCTGACCTGATCGCTCACCGCTCCCGATCGGCTCAGAGCCCGCCCGAGGCGATCCCGTCGATGATCAAGCGACCGACGGGGGTGTCGGCTTCGAGCCGGTCGAGGCGCTCCACGACGAGGGAGCGGAGCTCGGACTGGGTGCAGCCCAACTCCTTCGCCTGCTCGTCGATCTCGGCGGATCGCTCGGCGAAGCGATCGATGGCCGGCAGGTCCCCCTGGGTGGCCAGCAGCTCCTCGACCGACATGTCCCCCACCTCGGCTTCGACGTCGTCGATGAGCTGCTGGGTCAACTCGATGGTGTCGTCGGCCACCTCGGCGCACGTTCGGGGCGCTCCACCCCCGCACGCGGCGACCACGACCGCAACGGCGACGGACATCGTGACGAACCTCATCGCGGGGAGGCTACCGGGACCGTTCGGATGTCCGACGCGCCGCGTCTCACGGCGCCGAGCCCTCGAGCCCGGCGTCACCGGCGACGGCGTCGACGATCCCGACGATCACGGCCCGGACCGGACCGGTCGTCAGACCGAAGATCTGGCGGGCCGAGTTGCCCTCATCGACGATGAGCACCGTCTCTCCGGCTCCGGCGCCGACCGCGTCCACCGCGATCGTGTACCCGGAAGGCCGGCCGTCCCCGTCGAGGATGTGGCACACCAGGAGCGTCTTGGAGTCGAAGAAGGGATGGTTGATGGTCGACACCACCGTTCCGGCCACCTTGCCGATCTTCATGACCGGGTCACCTCGTCGACGATCCCGACGATCGCATGGTCGACCGGCACGAAACGCGGGTCGAGGGCTTCGGCCGCCTCCCGCGAGGCCACGACGTAGACCAGCTCGCCGGGACCGGCCATGTGGACGGCGTCGGCGGCCACCACCGTGGATCCGGCCGGGCGGAGGCGATCGTCGAGCGGTTGAACGATCAGGAA
>JALVQZ010000150.1 GCA_027036355.1 Acidimicrobiia bacterium
CGGCGTCGAGAGCGAGGGGGACCCTGCCCGCCCACGACACCGCGAAGGCCAGCAGGTAGAACACGACCAGACCCCGAAGGGCGGTCCGTTCGGCGTCATGCGTTCGGAGGTCCATGGTCGCCGCCCCGATCGCTTCGCGGGAAGGATACCGTCGGTCGTTCGCCGGCCGTCGTCCACGACGCATCCTCGGGGACGCCACGGGCGGCGTAGCGGGCGGCGCGCCACAGGAACCCGATCCCCGAGACGGCGATCAGCCACACGGCGGCGACGTACAGGTTGGCGATGGCGGCGCCGCCGGCCAGGCCGCCGATCATCGCCACGAGCGAGAGCCCGACCGTCATTCTCGCCGGCGGCGGCCACCACCCCGGAGGGCCGGGCCATCTCGGGGCAGGGTCGGATCGGGAACGCCGGGCGGCGACGGAGAACAGGGCGACGACGACGCCGTAGAGGACGAACGTGAACAGCACCGTGGGAGCCGGGGGAAGGGCTTCCGGACGCAGGACGGCCGTGGCGAGCACGTAGAACGCGCCGAGGCCGCTCAGGAGGCCCACCGCCTGACGGCCCGTCGGGGCCAGATCCTCGAGCCGCAACCCGGTCCGTCGCGGATCCCTTCGCCACCACCAGGAGACGAGGAGGAGGCCGCCGACGGTGGACAGCATCGAGACCGGAGCGACGACCGGCCCTCCGTTGGCCCCGAGACCGGCCGACACCGCGACGAGGACCACGAGGGCGACCCACCGCGGCGGCCGGGCGAGGCGGGGTGGGAGCGCCGCCGCGGCGTCCGTACTCGCCAGCGTCGCTCGTTCGGTCGCCGCCGCGGCCAGCATCCACGATGCGAGGGGATGGAAGAACAGCGTCAGCACCACGAAGGCCCACAGGTCGATCCCGCCCACCGACACCGACGACCCCCACGGTGGGACCCACAGGACCTTGGTGATGAAGAACTCGTAGAAGCCGAAGAGCACCCCGAGCAGGTACATCGTGGCGAACCGAGGGCGCCCATAGCGGTAGACGGCCCACAGCGCGGCCGTCGCGTGCAACGTGTAGAGGGGGACGACGACGAGGACGCCCCACGGCGTCACGAACGGCAGGAGGTACGAGCCGGTCGTCACCTCGGCGAAGGCGGTGGACACCATGCCGAGTACCACCCAGAACGCGAGCTTGGTCCGCAGCGTCGGTTGCGTCGATCCCGTCATCCTGAGGACCGTATCGAACCGGCGTGAGTCGCCGATGAGCGACCGATGAGGTCCCGATGAGATCGACGGCTACTCGGAGGACCCTCCGACGACGGCGGTCATCACGCCAAGGCCGATGTAGGTGCTTCCGGCCACGATGTTCATGCGTTCACTCAGCCGTGACGACGCGGTCAGCCGGTCTCCGAACCAGCCGGCAGCGAGGGCATAGGCGCCGTCGGTCAGGAGGCCGAGCACGATGAAGGCCGCTCCGAGGGCCAGGATCTGGAGCCGTGGGTCGCCGGCGTCGATCACGACGAACTGGGGTACGAACGCCAGGAAGAACACCGCCACCTTGGGGTTCAGCGCACTCACCCAGAACCCGTCGACGAACACCTGTCGTGTCGGACGCCTCGTGATGACGTCACCGTCGATCCGTTGGCCGGTGCGGGCGCGACGGAGTGTCCGGATGCCGAGGTAGACGAGGTAGGCCGCACCGGCCAGCTTCACGGTCAGGAACGCCTCTGCGGATGCCGCGAGGAGCGCCGACAGGCCGAGGGTCGCGGCGAGGACGTGGATCCCGGTTCCGGCGTGGATACCGAGGACGCTCACGAGCCCGGCGTTCCTCCCGCCGGCGAGACCTCGGGTGACGATGTACATGACCGCGGGTCCCGGGACCGCCAGCAGGACGAGGGCGGTGGCCGAGAACAGCAGCAAGGTGTCGGACGACGGCATCGAGCCAGTGTATGCCGTCTCGGCCGGCGGGGCGACGATGAGCATCGTCCATCGCGCGCTCCCGCAGCCCGACGGTGCCCGTAGGCTTGCGATGTGGACGGGTTCCCGACGATCACCGCCGACGCGATCCCCTGGTTGACGACCTCCCAGATGGTCGAGGTCGACCGGGCGATGATCGAGGACTATCGCATCGACCTGACCCGGATGATGGAGAACGCAGGGCGGGCTCTGGCGCTCGTGGCATCTCGACGGCTCCTCGATCCGTCACCGGTCGGCGCCCGCGTGCTCGTCGTCGCCGGTCCCGGAGGCAACGGCGGGGGCGCGTTGGTGGCGGCGCGTCGGCTCCACGGATGGGGGGTGGACGTCGACGTCGTCATCACCGCCGCACGGGAGCGGTTCGCCGAGGTCCCGGGCCGGCAGCTCGAGATCGTGGAGCGTCTCGCCCTCGACGTGAGGCGGGAGACCGACATCGCCGATCTGGAGGAACCCGACCTCGTCCTCGACGGCGTCATCGGCTACAGCCTTCACGGCGCCCCGAGGGACGCCGCCGCGCTCGCGATCGCCGCGATGGGACGCATCGACGCGCCGGTCGTGTCCCTCGACGTGCCCTCGGGGGTCGACACGGCATCGGGCGTCGTCCACGATCCCGCGGTTCGCGCCACGGCGACCGTCACCCTGGCGTTGCCGAAGCAGGGCCTGCGAGCCAGAGGCGCCGCGGCGTACGTCGGCGATCTGTACCTAGCCGACATCGGTGTGCCTCCGGAGCTCTACCGCCGGTCGTTGGGGATCGACGTCGGTCCGGTCTTCGCCGCCGGGGACGTGCTGCGGGTCGGATGACCGCGCTCAGGGCAGCAGTTCGGCGTCGCGGAGACGGTCGCGGAGCCCGGAGGCGTCGGTGAATCGGTGGGTGGCCATCCCCAGGTCGCGGGCGCATTCGAGGTTGAGGTCGCGGTCGTCGATGAACAGGCAGGCCGGCGGTGGGACGCCCACGATATCCAGGGCCGTGTGATAGATCCGCTCATCGGGCTTGCGGAGCCCGAGATAGCAGGACGACAGGAACACGGTGAAACGGTCGCGGAGCCCGAAGGTCGCCAGTCGGTAGTCGTTGAGGTGCCGTGACTCGTTGTTGAGGACGCCGAGGAGCGGGCCGCCGGGCCGGGAGGCGAGTTCGTCGAGGACCTTCAACGACTCGGGGAACGGTTCGCTCTGGTTCTCCATGTGGCGGATGAAGTCGGTGCGGTCGAACGGGCGGTCGACATGGAAGACGGTGCGCTGTAGGTACTCGTCGATCCCGATCGCGTCCGTCTCGAAGGCCTCGGCGACCAGGGCGTGGCGGCGTTGGAAGTCGTCCCAGTCGAGGTTGGCCTCAGCGGCGCAGGCGCGGCGGGCGGCGGTGTCCCATCCGTTGGAGAGCAGGACGCCGCCGACGTCGAACAGGACGACGCGGTAGGGACCGTCCATCAGCTCAGCGCCGGTGCCTCGGCGGCGGCGAGACGTCCGGCGCGGACGTTGTCGACCGAGTACAAGGCGAGGGCGATCCACACCGTGGCGAATCCGAAGATGTCGGCCATGCCCATCGTTTCGCCGTACAGCCAGATGCCGACGACGAGCTGGAGGCTGGGGGCGATGTACTGGAGCAACCCGACCATCGACAGCGGGATGCGTTGGGCGGCGGCGCCGAACAGCAGCAACGGGAAGACGGTGACGGCCCCGGCGGCGACGAGCAGCAGCGAGAGCTGAGGGTCGGAGCCGAAGCTCGCGTCGCCGCGGCCGGACAGGTACCCGAGGTAGACCAGGGCGGGGAGGGCGAGCACGGTCGTCTCCCCGAGGAGGCCCTCGAGGGGCGGTGCCGCGGCTTCGCCTTTCTTGAGGAGCCCGTAGAAGCCGAAGGAGAACGCCAGTGTGAGGGAGATCCACGGGACCACGCCGAGCATCACGGCCATACCGGCGACGCCCACGGCGGCGATGGCGACCGCGGCCTTCTGGGCGGCGCGGAGACGTTCGTGCAGCACGATGACCCCGAGGGCGACCGAGACCAGCGGGTTGATGTAGTAGCCCAGGCTGGCGTCGACGATGTGGCCTGAGGTGACGGCCCACACGTACAGGCCCCAGTTGACGGCGAGGAGGCCGCCGGCGAGGGCCGCGGTTCGGGCCGTCTTGGGGGACGAGAAGACCCGGCGGATCACGGACCAGCGGCGTCGGATGGCGATCACGCCGACGAGCAGCGGGATCGACCAGACGATCCGGTGGGCGAGCATCTCGGGGGCGGGAACCCCGTGGAGCAGGTTCCAGAAGATCGGGGTGACGCCCCAGAACACGTACGCGCCCAGGGCGTACCAGACGCCGCGACGATGCTCGCTCATCGCCGGAGAGGGGTCGTGGTCGGTTCCATGTCCGATGTCTAACAGACCCGCGGTCGCTCCCGGCCGGGCTGGGCACCGACGCGTCCGGTCATGGGGGCGGTCGACTCGTGGCGTCTCCGAGGACGTCCACCGTCCGGCCGAGGGGGCTGGTCCAGCGGATGCGACCGTCGTCGAGGACGACGTAGCGCCAGCCGCGGTGGCGATGGACGTGGTGGTGCCGGCAGAGCGGCTGCAGGTTCCTCGACGAGGTGCGTCCGCCTTCGGACCACGGGATGGTGTGGTCGAGGTCGCTATCGACCGCCGGCACGCGGCACCCGGGGAACACGCATCGAGGCCGCCTGGCGGTCACGCCGCGACGGGTGCCCGTCCTGGGTCGGCGGCGGGTGATGCCAGTGGCGGCGACGGCGCCATCGGGGTCGCCAACCGCCCACGTCCATCCGGCTGCGGGCTGGTCGGCGGCGATCTGCCGGGCAACGTCGGCGACGACCGGGCCGTAGCCG
>JALVQZ010000151.1 GCA_027036355.1 Acidimicrobiia bacterium
GCCCGGAACCGCCGTCTACCGTCAGACACCCTTCGCCCAGGTCCCCGACCTGACCGGTGTCGGCTCCGCCGAGGACGCCGTCGACGCGCTCCTCGCCGTCGGCCTCGAGCCGTCGATCGTCGAGGTCGCATCGAACGACCCCGCCGGGACCCTCGTCGGCCAGGACCCCCTCCCGGGGACCCGCATCCGCCAGGGCACGGTCGTGACGGTCGAGATCTCCAACGGTCAGCCCCCGGCCGCGCCGCTGCTCGACCTCGTCGGTACGCCCCTGTCGCTGGTCGGCGCCCGTCTCGACGCGTTCGGGGCCGAGACCGGAGTCGACCTCGATTGGTCCGCCCAGGAGGTCGCCACCACCGAACCGTCCAAGTGGGGCACCGTCGTCGCCACGGACCCCGGCGCCGGCACGGTCGTCGCCACCGGGGCCCGCATCACGGTCTTCGTCGGCGTCCGCCCCTGACGCGCCGGTCCGGTGAGAGGGCGATCGCCCTTCGCGGCCGGCCCCTAACCTGACCGGATGCCTGCCTCCTCGTCGCCGCTGCGCCGGCTGTGGCGTTACACCCGCCCCTATCGGGCCCACGTGATCCTGGCGACCGTCTGGTCGGTGCTGAACAAGGCGATGGACATCGCCCCGCCGTTCCTGATCGGCATCGCCATCGACGTCGTCGTCCGACGCGAGGGTTCCTTCCTGGCCGGCACCGGGATCACCGATCCGCGCATGCAGCTCGTCGCGCTCGCCGGGCTGACGCTGGCCGTGTGGGCCCTCGAGTCGCTCTTCGAGTACCTCGCCAAGGTGGCGTGGCGGAACCTCGCCCAGACGATCCAGCACGAGCTCCGGGTCGACACCTACGCCAAGCTCCAAGAGCTCGACGTGGAGTTCTTCGAACGTCGGACCACCGGCGACCTGATCGCCGTCCTCAACGACGACGTGAACCAACTCGAACGCTTCTTGGACGTCGGCGCGAACGAGGTCATCCAGATGGCGACCACGGTCGTGCTCATCGGCGCCGCCTTCTTCGCCATCGCTCCCGGGGTCGCGTGGCTCGCGTTCCTGCCCATCCCGCTCATCGCCGGGGGATCCTTCCGCTTCCAACGCACGATCGAGCCTCGCTACGCCGCCGTCCGTGAGGAGGCCGCCTCGATCTCGGCGCTGCTGTCGACCAACCTCGGGGGGATCGCCACCATCAAGGCGTTCACCGCCGAGGCGCGAGAGGTCGAGCGGATCGCGGCCGCGTCGGACGCGTACCGTCGGGCCAACCGCTCGGCGATCACCCTGTCGTCGGCGTTCTCGCCCCTCATCCGGATCGCGATCCTCGTCGGGTTCACCGCCACGTTGGTGTGGGGCGGGTTCCTGGCCCTCGATGGACGGCTCAACGTCGGGCTGTACTCGGTGATGGTGTTCCTCACCCAGCGGTTGCTGTGGCCCTTGACCCGACTGGGTGAGACCTTCGACCTGTACCAGCGTGCCATGGCGTCGACCCGGCGCATCCTCGACATCGTGGACACCACCATCGACCTTCCCGACGGGGAGCTGCCCGTCACCAGAGCCGATGCGATGTCCCCGATCCGCTTCGAGCACGTGTCGTTCGCCTACGTTCCCGGCTTCCGAGTGCTCGACGACCTCCATCTGACGGTGGAACCGGGGTCGACCACCGCCTTCGTCGGGCCCACCGGATCGGGCAAGACCACGATCGTCAAGCTCCTCCTCCGCTTCTACGATCCCGACGACGGTGCCGTCACCCTGGCGGGAACCGATCTCCGTGACGTGCGGCGGGGCGATCTGCGCCGGCAGATCGCCCTGGTCGGCCAGGACGTCTACCTGTTCGGCGGCACCGTCCGGGACAACATCGCCTACGGCGTTCCCGACGCCTCCCGGCGCGACATCGAGAACGCAGCCAGGGCGGCGGAGGCCCACGAGTTCATCACGGAGCTTCCCGACGGGTACGACACGGTCGTCGGCGAACGCGGCCAGAAGCTGTCCGGCGGCCAGCGGCAGCGCCTGTCGATCGCCCGGGCCCTCCTGACCGACGCCCCGATCATGATCCTCGACGAAGCGACCTCGGCGGTCGACAACGAGACGGAGGCCGCGATCCAGCGGTCCCTCCGGGCCGTCGCCCATCGCCGGACGATGATCGTCATCGCCCACCGCCTGTCGACCATCCGCCATGCCGACGCGATCCACGTGCTCGTCGACGGACGGATCGTCGAGTCGGGCCGTCACGAGGAGCTCGTCGCGGCCGGCGGCGCCTACGCCCAGCTGTGGCGGGTGCAGACCGGCGAGGGCGCCTCCATCGATCCGCGGCGGGGCTGAGACCGCCGCTCGGGGACCGTGCGAAGGATTCTTTCGCGAACTCAATCGATGCTACTTGACTTCTCTTGGTGGTTATCGATACTCGAGCTATGCACCAGATCTCGGCGGCACCCGGAACCCACGATGTCGATGCTCGTCCTCCCATCGTCTCGCGGGAACCCGCCTCTCGTCCGGGTGCCGCCGCAGAGCTCCCCTATCCGCTGGCCCGCCCCACCGTCGTCCCCCGCCCGATGGTGCGTCCTCGGCTGTTCGAGGACCATCTCGCCGCCCTCGGGTACCCCCTCGACCATCCCTACGTTCGACGGTTCTGGACCGCCACCATCGGCCCGGGAGCGGTCGCCGACCTGCTGCGCCTCGCCGTCGCCGCTCGTCGCGGCCGCTCCCTCCGCCGCCCGATCCACCTCGCCGAGCTCGTGTTCGAGGGCCTCGTCCGGCGCACGCCCGAGGGCCTCGAGGTCAGACCAACGGTGCCGCCCTTGTCCGCTGCCCAGGTCCAACGGCTCCACCCGTCGTTGCGCCGGGAGCACGCGGGGATCCGCTTCGCCGGCCACCGTCTCGCCTCCCGGCGCTGAGCACCGAGCCGACCCCGGTACGCTCCGGGCCATGGACGCCCTCTACGGCCCGGCGCTGGAGGTTCTGGCCGAGGCCAAGGCCATCTTGGTCTTCACCGGCGCCGGCATCAGCACCGGATCGGGCATCCCGGACTTCCGGGGACCCGACGGCCTGTGGAAGCGGATCGACCCCGACGACTTCGTCCTCGACCGGCACCTGACGGACCCGGCGTTCCGCCGCTCGACCTGGCGTCGCCATCTCCGTTCGCCCTTCCTCGACGCCGCCCCCAACCCGGGCCACCACGCCGTCACCCGCCTCGTGACGTCCGGACGCGCCCTGGGCGTCGTCACCCAGAACGTCGACGGGCTCCACGAGCGCGCCGGCCTCGACCCCGAGGTGCTCGTCGAGATCCACGGCAACGCCTCTCGCGTCGCATGTGTCGCGTGCGGGGCACGCGAGCCGGTCGCCGGCGTCGCCGCACGGTGGGAGGCCGGAGCCGAGGACCCCGCCTGCCTCCGCTGCGGCGGGATCATGAAACCCGACGTGGTCTTCTTCGGCGAGGAGCTCCCCCGCACGGCCATCCTCCGCGCGTGGGAGATGGCCGATCGGGCCGACGCCGTCCTCGTCGTCGGATCGAGCCTGTCGGTCTACCCGGCGGCGACGATCCCCCTCGAGATCGCCGGACGGGGCGAACCCATGGTGATCGTCAATCGGGGTCCCACGGACCACGACCCGCTGGCGACCGTCCGCCTCGACGCCGACGCCACCGAGGTCCTCCCTCTGCTCGTCGACGCCCTCGTGACGGCAGGCTCCTAAGCTCGGGCCAGGAGGCACACGTGGACTATCGAGCGCTCGTCGATGTACTACGGACCCGAGTGGCCGAGGTGGACCCGACCGTGGTGGCCGCCGACCCGCCCGACGTCCTGATCGACATCCGGGAGCCGGAGGAGCGGGCCACCGGCCGGATCCCCGGCTCGCTGGAGATCCCCCGGGGCACCCTCGAGATGACCATCGAGACGGCCGTTCCCGACCGCTCGAGCCGCATCGTGCTGTACTGCAGCGGAGGCCACCGCTCGATCCTCGCCGCTCGGACCCTCGGGGAGCTCGGGTACCGGCACGTCGCATCCCTCGCCGGAGGCTACGACGCGTGGAGGGCGGCCGGTCTGCCCTCCGACACCGGAGGCGGTCTGAGCATCGACCAGCGCAGCCGCTACGACCGGCATCTACGGATCCCCGAGATCGGAGAGAAGGGCCAGCTCCGCCTGCTGGAGTCCAGCGTGCTCGTCGTCGGCGCCGGCGGACTCGGGTCCCCCGCCGCGATGTACCTGGCTGCGGCCGGCGTGGGTCGGATCGGTCTCGTGGACGACGACACGGTCGACCTGTCGAACCTCCAGCGTCAGATCCTCCACGACACGACCACCATCGGACGACGGAAGGTGGATTCGGCCGGGGCGACCCTGCGCCGTCTCAACCCCGACGTCGAGGTCGTAGCTCATCCGGTTCGCCTCGACGCCGGGAACGTGTTGAGCATCCTGGACGGTTACGACGTCGTGATCGACGCGGCGGACAACTTCCCCACCCGCTACCTGCTCAACGACGCCGCGCTGAAGGCCGGCATCCCGGTCGTCCACGGCTCGGTCTACCGGCTCGAGGGTCAGGCGACGGTCTTCGATACGGCCGAAAGTCCGTGCTACCGCTGCCTGTACCCCCTGCCGCCGCCGCCCGAGCTGGCGCCGTCGTGTGCCGAGGCGGGCGTGATCGGTTCGCTGCCGGGGGTGATCGGATCGATCCAGGCCGTGGAGACGGTCAAGCTGCTCGTCGGCTTCGGCGAACCGCTGCGGGGGCGGCTCCTCCTGTACGACGCCGCCGAGCAACGGTTCACCGAGCTGAGGACCCGCCGCGATCCCCACTGCCGGGCATGCGGTGTCGATCGGGACGACATCGTGTTGGTCGACTACGACGCGACCTGCGCTCCGCGTCGAGCCGGCGACCGCCGCCTCAGATGAGGTGAACGCCGAGCGGGAGGGCGTCCGCTTCGATCGGCCGATGGGTCGGCGCCGGTGCCCGCCGCACCACCGCCCGGGCCGGCGAGGGGGAGGCCGCGACCTCGCTGGTGACCGGCTCCGCGCTCGGGGTTCCGACGACCGGCTCGAGGACCGTCGTGGTGGTCGTCGTCGTGGCCGTAGTCGTCTCGGCGCCGCCGAGGAGGTCGTCGGGACCCTTCATGAACACGACCGTCACCCACATCCGGTCGGCGGACTCGACGGCGACGCCGACACCGACGTAGTTGAAGTCGCCCAGGATGTTGCCCCGGTGGGTCGCCGAGGCCATGAAGGCGGCATGGATGGCATCGACCGACGCTCCCGAGCCGATGTTCTCGCCCAGGGCGATCCATCCGGAGGTGACCGAACCGAGGGCCGGGTTGTGGAAGAGGTTGCCGTCGGCCATCATCCGCTGCGATTGCGCCCTCGCATCGTCGACGAGGTCACCGTAGACGCGCAGCGGGGCGAGACCGCGGGCGGTCCGCTCGGCGTTCATCTTGGCGACGAAGCTCCCTTCGCTGCCGGCGATGGCGGGACCGATCTGGAGCAGGGCACCCATCATGGCGAGGATGCCCACGACGACGAGTCTCCTTCGCACCAGCCCTCCTCCATACGCAGTGTGGCCGATTTACCACTGTGCGTATCGGATGGGCCGCCGCCGCCCTTGAGAGGTTCCCGCCGATGGACCCTCGCGTCCAGGGACCGGTCAGAGGATCAGGGGGCCAGGGAGCGGGCCAGTTCGACGAGGGTGCGCACCCCGAAACCGGTGCCCCCCTTGGCGATGTAGTGCTCGTCGCTCGACGCCCGCGCCGGTCCGGCGATGTCGAGATGCACCCAGGGTCGATCGTCGACGAACTCGTCGAGGAGCAATGCCGCGGTGATGGCCCCGCCCCAGCGCTCCCCCGTGTTCTTCATGTCGGCGATCGACGAATCGATCATCTTGCGGTACTCCCGCTCCAAGGGGAGCTGCCAGACCGACTCACCCGCCGCTCGGGCCGCCCCCACCACCCGGCCGATCGCGTCGTCGTCGTTGCCGAGCACACCGGCGATCTTCGGACCCAGCGCCACCTTGCACGCCCCGGTCAAGGTGGCCAGGTCCACGATCAGGTCCGGTTCCGTCTCAGCCACGTAGGCCAGCGCGTCCGCCAACACCAAACGGCCCTCCGCATCGGTGTTGAGGACCTCGATCGTCTTGCCGTTGTAGGCCGTCAGGACGTCACCGGGCCGGGTCGCTCCACCTCCGGGCATGTTCTCGGTGATCGGGGTGACCGCCACCACCTTCACCGGCAACCCCAGGGAGGCGATCGCCTTGGTCGCCCCGAAGACCGCGGCCGCACCCGCCATGTCGGTCTTCATCTCCTCCATCGACTTGGCCGGCTTGAGCGACAGGCCGCCCGAGTCGAAGACGATGCCCTTGCCGACCAACGCCAGCGACGCGGTGGCGTCGTCGGGTTCGTACCGCATCACCACCATCCGCGGCGGCCGCGCCGAGCCGGCGGCGACCGCCAAGAGGCCGCCGAAGCCCATCTCGGCGCACGCGGCCTCGTCGTAGACGTCGACCCGCACCGACTCCGACAGTCCGCGGGCGATCTCGGCCAGGGCCTCCGGCGGCTTGGCGACCGCTGGTTCGTTCACCAGGTCCCTGGCCAACGCGACGCCGTCGGCGATCGTCCGGCCCGAAGCGATCTCGTCCTCCACTTCGCCGGCGTCGATGAGCACCAACCGATCGTTGCGCCGGGGCGTGGGGTCGGAGCGATACCGATCGAACGAATACGCACCGAGCAGATAGCCCACGGCGACGGCCTCGACGGCGCCGTCGATGTCGAGCCGATGCAGCGTCGTGGCCACGGTCCTCGACCGGGCCGACCGGGCGGCGGCCGTACCCGCCGCCCGGCGCAACGCCTCGGCATCGACCTCGTCACCGAGGCCGACGAACATCACGTCGCCGTAGGGGAGCTGGTCGTCGACCGGCAGGACCGCCACCTGGCCGCGCTTGGCTTCGAAGTCGACGGCCTCGAGGAACGTCTCGACCCTGCCGTCGAGCGCGTCCCGGACCTCGGCGGCGCCCGGTCCCCAGGTGAGGCCCGACAGCACCGGCACGACCAGCCGGTCGCCCCCCTCCTCGCCGATGCCTGCGCCGGCCACGATCTCCATCGTCATCCCTCCGGTTCCTCTCTCGTCGATGTCCAGGTCTCTTCGGTGCTGCGAGCCAGCATGAACAGGTAGTCGGCCAGCCGGTTGAGGTACGGCACGACGAGGCTGTCGGCGATCTCCGCCTCCCGCTCGTGGGTGACCGCCCGCCGTTCGGCTCTCCGCACGACCGTCCTCGCCACGTCGAGGGCGGCACCCACCGGGTCGCCTCCGGGGACGACGAACTCGCTCGGCGCACCGGAACGTTCGACCAGCGCGTCGATGCGCCCCTCCAGTCCGGCGACCATGGCATCGCCGACCCGACTCACGCCCGGTTCGAGCTTGTGGTGGTTCTCGGGGGCCGTGGCCAGCTCGGCGGCGACGACGAACAACTCCCGCTGCACCTCCAGGATCGCCTCGGCGATCGGACCCTCGGCCGCGGCGCGGGCGACGGCGAGCACCGCAACGGCCTCGTCGACGGTGCCGTACGCCTCGGGCCCGGAGGCGTCCTTGGGGACCCTCCCCCCGTAGAACAAGCCGGTCTCTCCCCGGTCCCCGCGTCTGGTGTAGATCTTCGCCATCGCACGGAAGGCTAGGCGAACGCGCCGGCGGCGAGGGCGCGACCGAGAGCGATCACCCCGAACGTCGTCAGGACCGCGAGGTAGGACAGGCCGGTGGCGGCCATCACGCCCGAGTACCGGGGCTCCGACAGCGAGAACCAGACACCCACCAACAGCAACGCCGTGAAGGCGGCCAGCACCAGGTAGGTCAGGGTGAAGACCCCCGCCGCGCCGGAGAACGTCAACGTGCTCGACGCGACCACGAAGGCGACCTCGCCGAGAAGCCCGGCGCCGCCGATGACATCGAGGACCTTCAACGAGCGTCGCGGAAGGCGAGGGTCCACGAGGAACCAGTGGCCGAGGAGCATCTCGGTCGTCACCCCGCCGAACAGCACCACACCCGTCACGACGCCGATCCCCGGCGAGTCGGCGGACGCCACGATCGCGAACGCGGCCGCGGCCAGGCCGAAACCCGCCGCCGCGGCTCCCGGCCGGCGGGCGGCGACGGAAGCGACCAGAGCGACGACCGTCCCCGCCCAGGCCACCGCCTGCCCCGAGATGAAGGCGGCGACGCCTCCGAACAGGACCACACTGGCACCGGTCACCCACAGGAACCCGGGGCCGACGATCCGCCAGCGGGCAACGAGGGCCGCGCCGGCCGCGATCCCCGCCGCGAACAGCGCGAGCACGAGGGTCGGGGTGAGGTTCATCGGCGGGGAACTACCCCTGGGCCCCGAGCCAGCGCCCGATCCGCTCGGCGACGGCGGCCGGGGTGAAACCGAGGTGCTCGGCGATCTCCTTCCACGGCGCCGAGGCACCGAACCGGTCGATCCCGATGTGTAGCGCCTCGGGACCTCCGAATCGCTCCCACCCGGCGGTCGTTCCCGCCTCGATGGTGACGATCGGGAGGCCCTCGCCGAGCACCGAACGGCGGTACGCCGCGTCCTGGCGGAAGAAGACCTCCCAACACGGCAGGCTCACGACCCGCAGCGACACGCCACGAGCCTCCAGCTCCGCCGCCGCGGCCTCGGCCACCCAGACCTCCGATCCGGTCGCCACGACGACGGCGTCGGTACCCGCTCGTCGCACGTACCCGCCGCGCCGCACCGCCTCGGGATCGGGAGGGACCTCGGGAACGGGAACGCCTTGGCGGGTCAGGACGATCCCCGTCGGACCGTCGCTGCGACCAACGGCCCATTCCCAGGCGACCGCCGTCTCGGTCGGATCGGCGGGCCGCGCGACCCACAGGTTCGGGATCGCGCGAAGCGACATGAGCTGTTCGATCGGCTGATGGGTGGGTCCGTCCTCGCCGAGGAACACCGAGTCGTGGGTCCACACGAAGATGGAGGGCGCCTCCATCAGCGCGGCCAGGCGCACCGACGGACGCATGTAGTCCGAGAACACCAGGAACGTCGCACCGTAGCCACGCTGGCCACCATGGATCGAGATCCCGTTCACCGCCGCAGCCATCGCGTGCTCGCGGATGCCGAAGTGCAGGTTGCGGCCCAGCCGGTCGTCGGCCGAGAAGGACGCCGACGACTCGATGAGGGTGTTCGTCGATGGCGCCAGGTCGGCCGATCCCCCGATGAGGTCGGGACGTTCGGCGGCGAGGCGTTGGATGACCGCACCACTGAGCTTCCGGGTCGCCACCGACGTGCCGGGCTCTGCCGACGGCGCCGGGAGACGAACCGGAGCCGGTCGCATGTGGGACTCCCACCGCCTCCCCAGCTCCGGATCCTCGACGAACGCCGCGTCGCGACGGCTCTCCCAGGCCGACCGGGCGGCCCGTCCGCGATCCATGGCTCGGTCGAAGAACTCGTACACCTCGGGCGGGACCTCGAAGGGCGGTAGCTCCCAACCCATGATCTCCTTCGTCCGCCGGATCTCCTCCTCTCCCAGCGGCGCCCCGTGGGCCTCGGGCGTGTCCTGCTTGGTGGGTGCTCCGAAGCCGATGTGCGTGTAGCAGACCACCAGGGACGGCTTCGAGCGTTCGGCCACCGCCGCCTCGATGGCCTCCGCGACGGCGGCTCGATCGTGACCGTCGACCGCCAGCGTGTGCCACCCATAGGCATCGAACCGAGCCGCCACGTCCTCGCTGAAGGTCAGGTCGGTGTGGCCCTCGATGGAGATGTGGTTGTCGTCGTACAGGTACACGAGCTTCCCCAACTCGAGATGCCCCGCCAGTGACGCCGCCTCCGAAGCAACGCCTTCCATCAGGTCGCCGTCGGAGACGAAGGCGAACGTTCGATGATCGACGAGCCGCTCGCCGAACGTCGCTCGAAGACGTTCCTCGGCGATCGCCATCCCCACCCCGGTGGCGAACCCCTGCCCGAGGGGACCGGTCGTCATCTCGATCCCCCGCGCCGGATCCCGCTCCGGGTGACCCGGCGTCACCGAGCCCCACTGACGGAACGCCTTGATGTCGTCCATGGTGACGTCGAACCCCGACAGGTGCAGCAGCGAGTACAGGAGCATCGAGCCGTGTCCGTTGGAGACGATGAACCGGTCGCGATCCGGCCAGGTCGGATCGGCGGGATCCACCTCGAGGAAGCGTGACCACAGGACCACCGCGAGGTCGGCCATCCCCATGGGCATGCCCGGATGGCCGGAGTTCGCTCGTTGGATGGCATCCATCGACAGGACCCGGATCGTGTCGACGGCGAGTTGTTCGACGCTCTTGTTCATCAGACCTCCTGGGACGGCAGGCTACCGGGTCGTCACTCGACGATGTACAGGCCGCGGTCGGCTCGGTTGAGGCGCTCGACCCCGCCGGCGGTGACGGCGACGATGTCCTCGAGGCGCATCCCCCACCGGCCCGCCAGGTAGATCCCCGGCTCGATCGAGAAGGTCATGCCCGCCTCGAGCACCGTATCGGAGCCCTCCACGATGTACGGCGCTTCGTGGGTCTCGAGTCCGATCCCGTGACCGGTGCGATGGACGAACGCCTCGCCGTACCCGGCCTCGGCGATGACCGCCCGAGCGGCCCGGTCGACGGCCTCGGCCGCCACGCCCGGCCGAACCGCGGCGATGGCGGCTTCCTGGGCCCGACGCAGGACCGCGTAGGCGTCGGCCACCTCGGCGGTCGGCTCACCGACGCTCAACGTGCGGGTGGCGTCGGACCGGTATCCGGCCAGGCTGCCACCGATGTCGACGACGATGGTGTCCCCCGCGGCGATCACCCGGGAACCGGGTTCGTGATGGGGCGAGGCGGCGTTGGGCCCCGAGGCGACGATCGTGAAGTCGACCTCCTCATGGCCGGAGGCGACGAGGAGATCGGCGATGGCCCTGGCCATCTCCCGTTCCGTCGTGCCGGCGAACCGAAGACCCACAAGCGACGCCATGGTGGCGTCGACTGCGGCGGCGACCGCCCGGAGACGGGCCAGCTCGTGGGGGTCCTTCCGGGCCCTCAGGGGACCCATGATCCTGTCGGCCGACGTGAACTCGACGCCCGGGAGCCGCTGCTGGAGCGCGAGGAGGAACCGGCTCCACGTCTGGGCGCCGACGGCGACGCGGTGGGCGCCGCCGAGGAGATCGGTGACGAGGGCGATCGGATCGTCCGTCTCCGACCAGGCGACGACATGGAACGCCGGGTCGGGAACCACCCGAGGCGCCTCGAGTTCGGGAACGACGAGCATCGCATCCGCATCCGGCCGGACCACCAGCATCGTCAGCCGCTCCAGGGGCATGGCCCGGTAGCCGGTCAGGTAGGGCAGGTCCGCTCCCACCGAGAGACCCATCGCGTCGACACCGTCGGCGTCCATGGCGGCGATCGCCCTGGCGATCCGGTCGACGTAGGGGCTCGTGTCGGTCACCGGGCGGCGGCCAGCGAGTCCCTGGCGTGGTACGACGAACGAACGAGAGGACCGGCCTCGACGTGGGCCAGCCCGAGCCGCCGGCCTTCGTCCGCGTACCGGTCGAACTCGGCGGGCTCCACGTACCGATGGACCCGACGATGCCTGGCGGTCGGACGCAGGTACTGGCCGATGGTGACGATGTCGACCCCGACGGCCCGGAGGTCGGCCAGGGTCCCCATGATCTCGTCTTCGGTCTCACCCATGCCGACGATGAGCCCGGACTTGACCGTTCGGGTCGGATCGTGGCGTTTCGCCCTCGCCAGCAGGGCGAGCGAGCGTCCGTAGTTCGCCGCGGTCCGGATGTCACGCTGGAGCCGGAGGACCGTCTCGGTGTTGTGGTTGAGCACCTCGGGCTTGGCATCCAGCACCGTCTCGAGGGCGTCCGGGTCACCCTTGAAATCGGGGATGAGCACCTCGACTGCGCAATCCGGGACCCGATCCCTGATGGCTCGGATCGCCGCCGCGAAGATGGCCGCGCCGCCATCGTCGAGGTCGTCGCGGTTGACCGACGTCAACACGGCGTGCCGGAGGCCCATCGCCGCGACGGCGGCTGCGGCTCGGTCGGGCTCGTCTTCGTCGACGGCGGCGGGGCGCCCGGTGGTGACGTCACAGAAGGCGCAGGCCCTCGTGCATCGATCCCCGAGGAGCATGAGCGTGGCGGTGCCCGACTGCCAGCACTCGTAGATGTTCGGACATCCCGCCTCCTCGCACACGGTGTTGAGGGACAGGTCGTTCATGAGGCGCTTCAGGTCCCGGTAGCCCTCCGTACGGAGGTTCGCCTTGACCCGCATCCAGTCGGGACGCTCGGGCTCCCCCGCCAGCACGCCGCGGATCGCGATCGGCGTCTCGTGGCGACGCTCGGGAGAGAACACGCCCGACGCCACCATCTCATCGACGTCGAACCGGCGCCCTCCCGCTCCTCGGGAGAAGGCGGCGAGCTGGATCTCGGGCTCGCCCGTCGACAGCGTCGCGAGGTGGGCGAGCAGGGATGACACGGCCTCCTCGACGTCCACGTCGCGCCCGAGGAGCTCCACCAGCGACGTGACCGGACGATCCGCGATGCCACACGGCACGATGTGCGAGAAGTACGACAGATCGGGAGCGACGTTGAGGGAGAACCCGTGCATGGAGACCCCCCGTGAGACCCGGACACCCACGGCAGCGACCTTGCCGGCCACCGTCCACACCCCGGTGTAGCCCGGTTCGGTCCACGCGTCGATCCCGAGGTCGGCGAGGGTCGCCACGAGCATCTGCTCGATGCGGCGAACGTGCCCGACGACGTCGAAGCCCGACTCCAACCTGGGGACCGCCACGATCGGGTAGCCGACGAGCTGGCCGGGGCCGTGATAGGTGATGTCACCTCCCCGGTCGACCTCGATGAGCTCGGCGCCGAGTTGGTCGAGGTGCTCGGGCTCGACGACCAGGTTCGATCCGTCGCCGTTGCGTCCGACCGTGAAGGTGTGGGGATGCTCGAGGAGGAACAGGTAGTCGTCACCGATACGCCCGGCGGCGCGGGCGTCGTGGACGGCTCGCTGCAGGTCCCACGCCTCCCGGTACGGGAGACGACCGAGCCACCGGACCCGGAACCGCCCGGAGGGATCGGTCACGCCAGTTCCTGCTCCCAGTCCCATGTCTCGATCGTCTCTTTGATGCGACGGAGGAACAGGACCGCGGTGGAGCCGTCGAACGCTCGGTGATCCCACGTGAGGCCGAGGATCCCGATGTGATGGATGGCGATCGCGTCGGTGCCGTCGGGACCTTCCACGACCGTCGGTCGCTTCACCACCGTCTCGGTCGACAGGATGCCGACGTTGGGGAGGTTGAGGATCGGCACGGACGCGAAGGATCCGAAGGGTCCCGGGTTGGTGATCGAGAACGTGCTCCCCGAGATGTCGTCGGGCTCGAGTCGTCCGTCCCTCGCCTTGCGAGCCTTGGCCCGGATCTCGCGAGCGAGACCGTTGAGGGTCAGCCCGTCGGCGTTGGGGACGGTGACGACCACGAGGCCCTGCTGATCGAGGTCCACGGCGATGCCCAGGTTGACGACCGAGTGGAACACCTGCACGCCTCGTTCCAGGTAGAACGAGCTGTTGACCGCGGGGAACGCCTTGAGCGCGTCGACGGTCGCCCTGGCGATGAACGGCAGGTAGGTGAGGGAGAACCCTTCCCTCTGCTTCCACTCCGCCTTGTGGGCCTGCCGGACCCGCTCGACGTTCTCGTAGTCCACCTCGACGGACGTCCAGACGTGGGCGGTGGTGCGTTTGGTCTCGACCAGGTTCTCGGCGATCCGCTTCCGGAGGCGGGACAGGTCGACGGCTTCGTCGCCGGGCAGGAGCGGGATGCCGGCGGGCGCGGGAGGTGCGGCGGGAGG
>JALVQZ010000152.1 GCA_027036355.1 Acidimicrobiia bacterium
GAACGCCCGCGTCACCGAGAGGAGGAAACCGCGCCGGTCACGACCTGCCACCAGGACCCTGGTGGGGTCGGTCCGGTCAGGAACGACCAGTCCCGGCACGTCGAGGGCGTCGGCGACCTCGACGTGATGCCGGATCTCGGCCGGCGGTGTCGTTTCCAGGTAGTCGTCGGGCATGGCGGCGACGTGCTCTTCGATGCTCCGGCGATCGACCCCCTCGCCGACGGCGGCCACGATCGCCTCCACGTCGGGCGTCGCAGGAGCTGCTCCGCCGGCCTCGAGAGCCGACCGTACCCGTCGGTACAGTCGGGAGAGGAGCTCGGCCCGCCACGAGTTCCACGCCCTCGTACCCGTCGCCCGGAGATCGGCGATCGTCACCAGGTACAGGACGTCGAGGCGGCGCAGATCCCCGACCGCTCCGGCCACCTCGTCGATGACCGCCGGGGCGTCGATGTCGCGTCGTGTCGCCGTCTCGGACAGGAGCAGATGATGACGCACGGCGTCGACGACCACCCCGATCGTGGCTGCGCCGTAGCCGTGACGGCGGAGGAATCCCTCGGTCAGCTCGGCGCCGACCGTCGCATGGTCCCCACCTCGCGCCTTGCCGATGTCGTGGAAGAACGCCGCAAGGTACAGCTCCTCGGTCGAACCGAGATCGCCGGCGATCCTCCCTGGCGTCCCTCCTCCTTCCACCAGGGACCGCATCTCCGCCACGGTCCTCCACAGATGGGCACCGACGGGATGATCGTGGAACGGCGCGAGCTGCGGAGCGGTCGCCACCGCTTCGAACTCGGGGAACTCGCGCTCCACCCACCCGAGCTCCATGAGCTGGCCGAACACCGTCCGCCCTCGAGGCCCGGCGGACAGCAGCTCCACGAACGCCTTCCGGTCGGACGCCGTCCAGCGGTCGGAGGATGCGGAACGGATCGCCTCCTGCTCGGCGGTCTCCAGCCACGCCCCCTCGGTTCGCCCCGCGGCAGCCACCGCCATGGCGAGGACGCGGTCGGCCGGAGCGGCCTGGCCCTGAGGGGAGGTGAACCGGCTCTTCACCGAAGCGAGGATCCGACGTCCGAAGCCGACCATCGGATCCTGCTCGGTGTGCAGGTCCGGCCAGCGTCGGTCGGCGAGACGATCACCGACCTCCAACGCTCCGACGAGCTCCCCCGCCACCGTCGCCACGTCGCTCCCGAGCCAGGCGGCGGCGGGCTCCCGCAGGTCGACGACGAACCGGTCGGAGGCCTTGCCGGCGACGGCGTGGAGGGCATTGCGGATCCGGAGGAGCACGGCCCTCGCCCGACGCTCCTCGTCGGTGAGCGGGAGGACGGGAAGCCCGAGCAGCGTCGCCCGACGGCGCTCCCACCAGAAGCCCTGATGGGTGCGCAGGCCGCCCCGGCCTTCCTTCAGATCGGCGGCCATCACCGGATAGGGGTCGGTCCTCCTTCGAGCTCGTTCCTGCGCGACCAATGCCGGCGTCAGCGGACGGGACCGAACGAGGTCGCCGAGCATGCCGATCAGCTCCTCGAACACGCCGGCGTCGCCGGCCACCAGCCGGGCCGACAGCAGCGACGTCAACGTCTCGAGATCGTCGAGGGCCGCCGTACGGCACTGGTCGACGGTCCGCACCGCATGACCGACCTTGAGGCCGGCGTCCCACAACGGGTACAGCAGGGCGCGGACCAGCGGCTCGGGGTCGTCTCGTCGGTGGAGGATCATCACGTCGACGTCGGACCAGATGCACTGCTCGGAACGCCCGTATCCGCCGACGGCGACCACGGCGAGATCGGACCCGGCTCCCGACGCGAGCCCCACCAGCACCTCGTCGAGGGCCTCGGTCAACGCGACGCACGTGTCCGGCCCGCCGCCACCTATCGGAGCCTTCACCGCTGCGGCACGGGCGGCGAGGAACGACGCCGCCGGCGAGACCGTCATCTCCGGTACCGACCTGCAGTCGAGAACCACCGTTGGCGTCGCATCCACCACCGTCGCGAGAGCTGTCGGACCCAACGGTATCGTGCTTCCGGCTGCTGACGTCGCCGAGATTCCCATCAAGGTGGCGCCGCTTTCCGACGAAGGACTCAGCCATGTCCCAGCGCTACAAGCTGTTCTTCTGGAGCTTCCTGATGCTGTTCGTGGAGCTCGCCCTCATCCGTTGGGGCGGAGAACAGGTGGTGTACCTCTCGTTCTTCGCGAACTTCGTGCTGCTCGGCTCGTTCCTCGGCATCGGCATCGGCTTCCTGCGATCCTCGAAGGGCGCACCGATCTACCGGTGGGCACCCGTGGTCCTGGCCTTCCTCCTCGGGATGACCGCGGCGTTCCCGGTCACGATCGACCGCACCGGCGATGGGATCATCTACTTCGGCGAGTTCACACGATCGGGGTTGCCCCCATGGCTGGTCCTCCCGGTGCTGTTCGTCGCCGTCGCTGCCGTCATGGCGACCATCGCCGATGGAACCGCTCGCGTGTTCGGCACGTTCGAGCCGCTCACCGCCTACCGCCTCGACATCCTCGGGGCGATCGCCGGAACCATCGCGTTCTCGACACTCAGTTTCTTGACCCTTCCTCCGGTGGCCTGGGCGCTGATCGCGGTTGGACTGATGCTCCTTCTGATCGACGACCGCGGCCTGCTCGTGACGACTTCGATGGTCGCAACGGTGGCGATCGTCGCCATCGTCAGCGTATCCGGGAGCCGATGGTCCCCCTACTACAAGATCGATCTCAGGGAGTCGGGGTCCCGGATCGACGTGTCGGTCAACAGCATCCCTCATCAGGTCATCCAGGCCCTCGCAGATCGAGGCGAAGAGGCCGAGATCTACCTCGAACCGTACCACCGCTTCGCGGCGGGTGTTCCCGAGTCGGTGTTGATCATCGGTGCCGGCAACGGCGTCGACGCGGCGATCGCCCTCCAGCAGGGGGTCGCGAGCATCGACGCCGTGGAGATCGACCCTGTTCTCTACCAGCTCGGTATCGACCACAATCCCGACCGGCCATACGATGATCCCAGGGTCGACGTCGTCATCGACGACGGGCGTTCGTTCATGCAACGCACCGATTCGACCTACGACATGGTGCTCTATGCGCTGCCGGATTCGCTGACACTGGTATCTGGACAAGCCAATCTGCGGCTGGAGAGCTACCTGTTCACCACCGAATCGCTGACCAGGGTGACCGAGCTACTCAACGACGGCGGCGTCTTCGCCATGTACAACTACTACCGGGAGGAGTGGCTCATCCGGAGACTCGCCGGGATGCTCAAGGAGTCCTTCGGCACCGAGCCGTGTGTGATCTCGACGGGTGGCACGGCAGGCCTCGCCGTGCTCATCGCCTCCGAGGACCCGACGGCGGTGAGCTGCCCGGCCGGAGGCAGGGTCGACACGGGCCAAGCCGCACGGCCGGTGTCCGATGACAAGCCGTTCCTGTACCTCGACGAGACCCGGGTCCCCGGCTTGTACTTGGCCACGGTGGCGCTCATCCTGGCGGCATCGGTCATCGCGGTCAGGATCTTCGCCGGTTCCCTCCGCGGTATGAGCGGGTACCTCGACCTCTTCTTCATGGGAGCTGCGTTCATGCTCCTCGAGACCAAGACCATCGTGCAGTTCTCACTGCTGTTCGGCTCCACGTGGCTCGTCAACGCCCTCGTGTTCATCGGGATCCTGGTATCGGTCCTCGGAGCGATCGAAGTGGCCCGATCGAAGTGGCTACCCACCCCGTCGGTGCTGTACGCGGCGCTCATCGCCGCGCTGGCGGTCGCGTGGTTCGTCCCGCCGTCATGGTTGCTCGAGTTGACCGGGTCGGTCCGCTTCCTCACTGCGGTCATGCTGGCTTTCAGCCCCGTGTTCCTCGCCAACCTGATCTTCGCCGAGCGCTTCAAGGACACCGCATCCTCGACGACCGCGTTCGGCGTCAACCTCCTCGGCGCGATGCTCGGCGGCGTGTTGGAGTACGCGGCGCTGTGGGTCGGCTACCGCTGGTTGACCGTGGGTGTCGCACTCCTGTATCTGCTCGCCCTGTGGCGCCGACCGACCATGAGCAGATCCTCCGACCGAGCGACCCTCGTCGCACCCTGACGGCACCCGAGCCCACCAGCCAACGGCGCGGCGACATGCCGACCCGCGCAACATCGCGCCATCAGCCGCACTCCGGCGCCGGTTCGAGCGGGGCCGAGAACGTCGCCTCACCGGCCGCGACCGGGGCGGTCATCGTCGCCGAGAAGTCGGGAGCAACGACCGTGACGGTCTGTGTCGTCGCCTCCAGAGCGATCTCGACCCGTGCCGTCCCCTCGCCGAGCTCGAGGGTGATGGTTCCGGGAGCCTCCGCCGAACTCGTCCCCCTGGCACCCTCCACCACGAGCTCCAGCTCGTAGCGGTAGGTCAACGGTGCCGCGCCCTCGGACCGCCCTGGCGGGATGGTGAGGGCGAGATCGGCGTCGCCCCTCAGGTGCATCGCCCCGCCATCGAGGGTCCCTTCGAGCGTCATCGCCCCTTCCCAGTCGGACCCGTTGCAGGTTCGCATCCGCACGGTGATCTCACCGTCCCATCCCTCCAGCGGCGCCGTCGCCTCGAAACGGGCAGCCCACGAGGGAACGGCCGTCGTCGACGGCTCGGCCTGCGAGCCGTCGACGACCGGCACGGTGGTCGTGGTCGTCGACGACGGGACCGCGGTGGTGGGGGTGACGACCGGGCCCGCGCACGAAGCCACCAGCAGGGCCGACACCAGCAGGGAACCGCCACGGAGAAGCG
>JALVQZ010000153.1 GCA_027036355.1 Acidimicrobiia bacterium
CCGGCTCCCTCTACGTCGCCGGCGAAGCCCGAGCCGCCCTCATCGGCGAGCGGGTCCTTCCGTCCGCCGTGCACGTGCGGGTCGAGCCCCCACCGTTGGAGCTGGCCGGGGGAGATCTCACCGACGATGACGGATCCTTCGACGGAGCGTACGAGTAGCCTCCTGGCCGCACGAAGACCGCGGACCCGGGAGCAGGCAAGATGGCAGTCGAGCAGACGTTCGTGATGGTCAAACCCGACGGTGTCGCGCGGGGACTCGTCGGAGAGGTGATCGGTCGCTTCGAGCGCAAGGGCCTTCAGCTCCGAAAGCTGCGGATGCTGACCATCGACGAGGAGCTCGCCGGTCGCCACTACGCCGAGCACCGCGACAAGCCGTTCTTCCCCGAGCTCGTCGAGTTCATCACCAGCGGCCCGGTCGTCGCCATGGAGTGGTCGGGGGAGTCCGCGGTCGCCGTCGCCCGCACCCTCATGGGGCCGACGAACCCCGTCGAGGCCCCGCCGGGGACCATCCGCGGCGACTTCGGCCTCGTCATCACCAACAACATCGTGCACGGCTCGGACTCGACAGCCAGCGCAGAGCGGGAGCTCGGACTGTTCTTCCCGTGACGCCGGGGCCCCGGCCCATGCGGAACCCCGACGGCCTGGGTACACTGGCCGCACGCTGCCCAGGGCTTCCACGATGACGAACCTCTTCTCCTTCGCCGGTCGCGACATGGCGATCGACCTCGGTACCGCCAACACCCTCGTGTTCGTGCGCGGCCAGGGCATCGTCCTGAACGAGCCGTCGGTGGTCGCCATCAACACCCGCGACAACCGACCCCTCGAGGTCGGGATGGCGGCCAAGCGCATGATCGGCCGCACCCCGTCGTACATCCAGGCGATCCGCCCCCTCCGCAACGGCGTCATCGCCGACTTCGACGTGACCGAGAAGATGCTGCGCTACTTCATCGACAAGGTCCATTCGGGACGGTTCGCGGCCCGACCCCGGATCGTGATCTGTGTCCCTTCTGGCATCACCGCCGTCGAGCGTCGCGCGGTCGAGGAGGCCGCCTACCACGCCGGAGCCCGCAAGGCCTACACCATCGAAGAACCGATGGCCGCCGCCATCGGGGTCGGTCTGCCGGTCCACGAACCGGCCGGATCCATGGTCGTGGACATCGGCGGCGGCACGACGGAGGTGGCCGTCATCTCCCTCGGTGGCATCGTCGTGTCCAAGTCGGTGCGGATCGGCGGCGACGAGCTCGACGAGTCGGTGATCAACTGGGTCAAGAAGGAGTACAACCTGATGCTCGGCGAACGAACCGCCGAGCAGGTCAAGATGGCGATCGGATCGGCGTGGCCCTACGCGGACGAACCGGCGGCCGAGGTACGGGGCCGCGATCTCATCACCGGTCTGCCGAAAACCGTCGTACTCTCCAGCCCTGAGATCCGTGAGGCGATCGAAGAGCCGGTGGAGGCGATCGTCGATGCCGTCAAGTACACATTGGACAAGACCCCGCCGGAGCTGGCCGCGGACATCATGGAACGCGGCATCGTGCTCACCGGCGGCGGCGCGTTGCTTCGGGGACTCGACCTCCGCCTGGCGCACGAGACCGGCATGCCCATCGTCACCGCCGACCGTCCCCTCCAGAGCGTCGTCCTGGGCTCGGGTGCATGCCTGGAGGAGTTCGACATCCTGCACGTCGTCCTCCAGTCGAGCGGTCGTCCCTGACCCGAGGGCGAGCTGATGCTCTCGTCCGGTCGACGCTTCGACCGCACCACCGCCCTGTTCCTGTCGCTGCTCGCGGCCTCGTTCATCTTCGCCACGTTCGACGTGCGGGCTCAAGGCGAAGGCGCAGGAGGGATCATGCGCGACGGCGCTCAGCAGCTCTTCGCTCCCGCCCAGAAAGCAGCCGAGTTCGCCGTCGCGCCGGTGGTCGGGTTCGTCGACGGCATCTCCAACATCGCCGGGCTCCGGGCCGAGAACGAACGCCTCCAAGCGGAGGTCAACAGCCTCGAGCAGCAGCTCCGTGAGACCGCCGCGCTGGAGCGGAGGGTCGCCGAACTGGAGGCGATCAGCGGCCTGGAGGCCCCCGAGGAGCTCGCCGCCGTCACCGCTCGGATCTTCTCCGCAGGCCCCGGGACGTTCGACCAGATCCGCTACATCGACAAGGGCAAGGCCGACGGTGTCCTCGTCGGCAACGCCGTCATCGACGAACACGGGCTCGTCGGCCGGGTCGATCGCGTCACCGAGAACAACGCCCGAGTTCGGCTGATCACCGACCCGCTCGTCGCGGTGGGCGTGCGAGTCGAGTCGACCAACGAGACGGGCGTCGTCACCGGCCGCGGCGGCGGCGCCCTGCGCCTCGAGATGTTCCAGGCCACCCAACCCGTCAGGGAGGGCGACGTGGTCGTCACCGACGGGAGCCGGTTCCCTCCGGGCATCGTCGTCGGCTTCATCTCCGAGACCGCGGACGTCGTCGTCGGGTTCGCCCTCCGCACCGCAGTGGAGCCGGCGGTTCCGCTCTCCGAAGTCGACTTCGTGAAGGTCGTCGTCGGTTGGTCTCCCCTCGACGCGGGTATCGAAGAACCCGGCGGCCTCATCGAGCCTCCCCCCTTCGTCGACCCGACCACGGAGCGCCGATGAGGTCCCGCGGTCTCGCCATCGCCCTCGCCTCGGTCGTGCTGTCGGTCGTCATCCAGACGACCGTCTTCGCGCCGGACTCGGTGCGGCTGTTCGGGACGGCCCCCAACCTCGTGTTGCTCGTGGTCGTCGTGTGCGCCCGCTGGCTCGATCCGGAACCGGCCCTCTTCTTGGGGTTCACCGCCGGACTGCTCGTCGATCTCCTCGGCTCGGCGCCGCTGGGACTGTGGGCCATGTCGCTGACGGTCGTCGCCTACCTGACGCTCCAGGTTCGCGGCAGGGTCGCCGACGGACCCTTGGTGGTCGGCATCGGTATCCTCGGGCTCACGTTCGTCGGGCAGTTCCTCTTCGTCGTGCTCGGGACGTTGTTCGGTCTCCAGACGATCACCGACCCTCAGCTCGTGCAGAACCTGCTCCTCCCTTCCATCTACAACGTGATCTTGGCCCCGGCCGTGTTCTGGGTCCTGGCCAGGCTCCTCCGTCCCCAGCAGCGGGTGTGGTCGACATGAAACAGTCCTGGCGACTCGGTGCGATCGGTCTGGTCTTCGCCGGTCTGTTCGCGGTCCTCCTGCTCCAGCTCTGGCGGGTGCAGGTGACCGAGGCCGCCAACTACCAGGCCCAGGCCGCCCAGAACCAGGTACGGCTGGTGAGGACCCCCGCCCCACGGGGCGACATCGTCGACGTCAAGGGCCGTCTGCTCGCCGGGACCCGCCCGGCCCTCGCCGCAGTGGTCGACCTCGGCTTGGTACCCGAAGCGGCCATCCCGGATCTCGCCCAGAAGCTGTCGGCGTTCCTGGGTGTCCCGGCATCCGAGCTCGAGCAACAGCTCACGGAGGCCGGATCGGGCGACCAGATCGTCCTGCGTGAGGATCTCGACGAGCGACAGGCCCTGTTCCTCGTCGAGCATCGGGAGGACTTCCCCGGCGTCGCCGTCATCCCCCAGCCGGTCCGGTCGTACCCGGAGGGTGACCTGGCCGCTCAGGTGATCGGCTACATCGGGCGCCCCAACAAGGAGGACCTGGAGCGTCCCGACGTCAAGGGCACCGACTTCGTGGGCAAGGCCGGGGTGGAGGACTTCTACGACGAGCAGCTCCGTGGCACCGAAGGCCTCATCAAGTACCAGGTGGACGCCCGACGCGACGTGCTCGCCAGTCTCGGCGAGATCGATCCGCAACCGGGATCCAACGTCAGGCTGACGATCGACGCCGACGTGCAGCGTCAGCTCCAGGATTCCCTCGACCGTGGTCTCCGGTTCGCCAGGAAGCTCGAGATGGAGGAGCGGGCCAAGGCGCTCGCCGATCGGCCCGTCGCCCAGCGGCTGGCGGAAGCCGCCGCCGAACTGGCCGCCGAAGCGGAAGCCGCCGTCGCCGCCGCCAGCGCGGACGAGGACGCCTCCGATCCGCAGCCGCCGCACGAGCTGGACCCCGGCACCGTCCTCGGTCCCGTGTGGGACCGGCTGCCGATCGACTCCGAGGGGGTCTGCGTCCCCGTCGAGCGCCACACCGTCGACATCGGCGAGACGGTCGTGCTCAGCGGCAGGAACCCGCGGACCTTCCGGCTCGTCGCGGTCGACGGTGAAGGCGCCCGCCGCCGAGCCGTCGTCGAGGTCGCCGGCGAGACCATCGAGGTCGGGGACCGGGACTCGTTCGCGACCAACCTCCGGGTGGTCGATCTCGGCCCGGAGCGGATCATCGTCACGGCCACCGACAAGTGGTGCCCGGTGCGGACGGTCGGGGTCGTCGAGGACCCGCGAGACGGCTCGATCATCGCCATGGGCTCACAGCCCACGTTCGACCCGTCGGCGTTCGTGGATGGGCTCACCGGTGAGGAGTGGGAACGGCTCAGCTCCGTCGCGGCGTTCACCAACTTCGCCATCCAAGGACAGTACGCACCCGCCTCGACGTTCAAGGCCGTCTCGTACATGCTCGCCATCGAAGAGGGCATCTACCCCCTCGACCGGCCGATCGACGACCGGACCCTCGGGTCGGGCGCCGAAGGGGATTCGGTGTCGGCCGGCGGCGAGGACGAGCTGAAGCCCCTCACCAGCGACCTCGACAAGTACAACTGCACCGGCAGCTTCCGGTTCCGCTTCAACGACGGATCGTCGCAGGTGTTCCGCGACTGGAAACGGTCCGGCCACGGTCCCCTCAACCTGCACGAGGCGCTCGAGGCGTCGTGTGACCTGTACTTCTGGGAGATCGCCCTGCGGATCTGGAACGAACGGGACGTCGAAGACGGGATCGGCAACGAGAACCTCTTCCAGGAGTGGGCGCGTCGGTTCGGTTTCGACCAACCCACCGGGATCGATCTCCCCTTCGAGGCGAAGGGACTCATCCCCGACCGGGAATGGTTCCGACAGGAGCAGGCGAAGGGCAGCGGCCGGGTCCGCGCCGACGGCACCTGGGTGGGCGGCGACCTCATGAACGCCGTCGTCGGCCAGGGTGACGTCCTCGTCACGCCACTGCAGCTCGCCAACGCCTACTCCGCGATGGTCAACGGCGGCACCCTGTGGAAACCCCGGGTCGTGGCCGAACTGTACGACCAGGACGGCAACGTCGTCGACGAGCGACCCCGGCAGGTGATCGGCACGATCGATCTCGATCCCGCCTCGGTCGAGTCGTTCCGCCGGGACCTGGGCCTGGTCACCAACGGGCCCATCGGGACCGCCCGCGGCGCGTTCGCCGACTTCGGGCCGAACGTCGAGAAGGTGGGCGGCAAGACCGGGACCGGCGAGGTCATCAAGGCGCCGCGCGCCGAACACGAGTTCCAGGTCGACAACGCCTGGTTCGTCGGTGTCGCTCCGATCGACGACCCCCGCTACGTGGTGGTGGTCGTCGTCGAGCGGGGAGGATCGGGCGGCAAGGTCGCGGCGCCGATCGCCAAGCAGATCCTGCAGTTCCTCATGAACGGTCCCGATTCGATCACGCCTCTGGCTCCCGGCGAGGACGCCGACTGATGGCGATGCGAACCGACGAACCGGCCCGCATCACCCTGCTTCAGAGGGAACGGCCCCTCCGCCCCGACCTGTTCCTCGTCATCCCGTACATGATGCTGTCGGGCCTCGGGCTCCTCATGGTCTACACCGCATCGGCGCCGAGGCTCGAGGCGCTCGGCATCCCGCCGGACCGGGACCTCAAACGCCAGGCCGTGTTCGTCGTCATCGGGTTCATCGTGTTCGGTGTCGTCTCGATGATCGACATGCGCACCATCCGCGGGTGGGTTCCCGCCATCTACGGGTCGTCGCTGGTGCTGCTCGTTTTGGTGCTGTCGCCGTTGGGAGAGAACGTCAAGGGTGCCCAGCGGTGGATCGACATCGGCCCCTTCCAGTTCCAGCCGTCGGAGCTCGCCAAGCTCGCCGTCATCCTCGGCCTGGCGTCGCTCCTGGCCTCCGCCGGGGGTGGGCCGCTGCGATGGGACCACGTCGCCCGGGCGATCGTCCTCGTGGCGATCCCCGCGGCCCTCATCTTCCTCCAGCCCGACCTGGGGACGATGCTCGTGTTCGGGTTCATGGCGATCGTCATGCTGTTCACCTCGGGCTCGACGTGGCGTCAGCTCGCGTTCCTGTCGGTCTCGGGAGTGATCGGCGCTGTCGGCCTGTTCCAGGTCGGAGCCATCAAGGAGTACCAGATCACGCGGCTGACGGCGTTCCTCGACCCGGCGTCCGACCTGCAGGGCGCCCGCTACAACCAGTACCAGAGCGAGATCGCGATCGGCAGCGGAGGCTTCACCGGCAAGGGGCTGTTCAACGGCAGCCAGACCAACCTCCGGTTCGTTCCCGAACAGTCCGCCGACTTCATCTTCACCGCCGTCGGTGAGCAGCTCGGCTTCGTCGGCAGCGCCCTCGTCCTGATCCTCTTCGGCATCATCGTGTGGCGGATCCTCGTCGCCGCCGTCAACGCCAGGGACCGGTTCGGGCGTCTCGTAGCGGTCGGGATCGCCTCGCTCATCGCGTTCCACGTGTTCGTCAACGTCGGGATGACGGTGCGGTTGATGCCGGTGACCGGGTTGCCATTGCCGTTCATGTCCGCCGGCGGGACCGTGTTCATCGCGATGAGCGCCGCGTTGGGCATGGCGCATTCGATCTGGCTGCGCCGGTCCCCGGTTCCGGGAGAGCGGGCGATCGAATAGGCGCCCCGGTCCGGGTGCTACGCTCGCCTTCGATGCTGCGCCGCGCCGATCAGGGATGGATCGAGGTCATCGCCGGTCCGATGTTCTCGGGCAAGAGCGAGGAGCTGATCCGACGGGTCACCCGCTACCACCTGGCCAGGGTCCCGACCCAGACGTTCAAACCGGCCGTCGACACCCGCTACGCGGAACGTGCGGTCGTGTCGCACTCGAACCTGTCGACCGAGGCGCTCCCGGTCGCCGACGCTGCCGAGTTGCTGAGCAACGTCGAGGACCGCACCGTGGTGGTCGGTGTCGACGAGGGCCAGTTCTTCGACGATGGCCTGGTCGAGGTGGCCACGTTGCTGGCGGGGGCGGGGAAGAAGATCATCGTCGCCGGGCTCGACCTCGACTACCTGGGCCGGCCCTTCGAACCGATCCCGTCGCTGATGTTGAGGGCCGAGTACGTCACGAAGGCCCTCGCGGTGTGCCATCGATGCGGCGGTCCCGGCCTGTTCACCCAACGGGTCGTCGACTCCGACGAGCTGGTGGTCCTCGGGGCGGCGGGCGCCTACGAGGCCCGCTGTCGCCGGTGCTACGACCCCACCGAGGCTCGCCAAGAGGAACTCGCCATCGAGGCGTGAGGCGCATCGCCGAGGAACCCTCGGATGTCCCGGGATCCCTGCTACCCTCGGAACATCATCGACCGCGAAGCGCGGTCATACGGTTTCCAACCCGGGAGACGATGATCGAAACTCGAGCCGGAGTTCTGTCTCGGTTCGCCCGTGGCGCCATGCGGCGCCTCCGTGCGCGGCCCAGCCTCATGACGAGAACCCCCGAGCGGGTCGGACCTCGACGCGGAACGGCGTTGCTGCCGGTGCGTCGTGGGCCATGGTGGACGATCCCGGGTTCGGATCGGGAATCGCTCGGGCGTCCCCCGAGCTCGAAGGAGTCATCCGATGGGATTGTTTCGAAGGAAGTCCGCGAAGGTCCTGAGAAGGAGCGACGCGGCAGAGGAACGCAAGGTGCGCACCGTCGACGGCGAGACCGTCACGGTGCGCAAGTTCTCCGCGCAGCCTGAGCCGGCCGAGCCGAAGCGGAAGGGACGCAAGTCCTCGGGCGGCGCCCAGCGCGGCCGCAGCCAGCCCCGCGGCGAGGCTCGCAAGACGTCCCGGTCGTCCAAGCAGGGCCAACGGACCTCCGGCGCGCAGCGCAAGACCCGCCGGCCCCGACCGCATCTGGAGGTCGTCCCGCCTCCCGAGACGGCCCGCAAGCAGATGCTGGTCCGCAAGAGCCCGCATCAGACCCAGATCGTCGTCCTCGAAGGGCCGGTGCTCGTCGAGCACTACGTGGCCCGATCGGACCGCAAGTCGCTGGTCGGCAACGTCTACATGGGCAAGGTTCGCAACGTCCTGCCGGGCATGGAGGCCGCCTTCGTCGACTTCGGCGAAGGCAAGAACGGCGTCCTGTACGCCGGTGACGTGAACTACGAGGACCTCGACCTGGAGGGCAAGCCCCGCCGGATCGAGATGGCCCTCAAACCCGGCGACCCGGTGCTCGTGCAGGTGGTCAAGGACGCCATGGGTCACAAGGGAGCGCGGCTGACCAACCAGATCTCGCTGGCCGGTCGCTACCTGGTGCTGGCTCCCGACGCGGAGGTCCGGGGTATCTCGCGCCGGCTCCCCGACGACGAGCGACGCCGGCTTCGCGAAGCGGTCGCCGAGTTCCGACCCGAGGGGATGGGGATCATCGTGCGTACCGCCGCCCAGGGCGCCAGCCGCGACGACATCAAGGCCGACATCGACCGGCTGCTGGCGGTCTGGCGGCGGATCGAAGCGGAGAAGGACCAGGTCGAAGCGCCCGCCCTCATCTACCAGGAGCCGCCGCTGGTGATCCGGGTCATCCGCGAGCACTTCACGAAGGATTTCCGCCGGCTGATGATCGACGACAAGGAGATCTACGACGCCGTCATCGAGTACCTGTCGGACACCGAGCCGGAGCTCGTCGACAAGGTCACCTTGTACGAAGACGAGCTGTCGCTGTTCGACCGGTTCCACGTCAACGATCAGATCAAGAAAGCCCTCGACCGCAAGGTGTGGCTCCCCTCGGGCGGTCATCTCGTGATCGATCGCACCGAGGCGTTGACCGTCATCGACGTCAACACGGGGCGTTTCGTCGGGACGTCGAACCTGGAGGAGACCGTCCTGCAGAACAACCTCGAGGCGGCCGAGGAGATCGCCAAGCAGCTTCGCCTGCGGGACATCGGCGGGATCATCGTCATCGACTTCATCGACATGGAGGTCGCCAAGAACCGGGAGGCGGTGCTGCTGCGACTGCGCGAGCACCTGGCGAAGGACAAGATGCGAACCCAGGTGTTCGACGTGTCCAACCTCGGTCTGGTCGAGATGACCCGCAAGAACGTCAGTGCGGGGCTCCTCGAGTCCTTCTCCGAGGTCTGTCCGCGGTGTAACGGCCGGGGGGTCGTCCTCCACGAGGAGGTCGCGTTGGGGTCGGCGGCGCCTCCGTCGAGCGGGGACTGACGAAGCGTCGGCGGTGCGCTATCATCTGGGCATCGCCTCCACCGGAGGCGTTTGTACGCGCCGGACGGTGTACCGTGCGGCGATCCCGAGACGATCCCGAGACTGACATCATGTACGCGATCATCCGCGCCGGCGGGAAACAGGCCAAGGTCCGCGAAGGCGACGTGCTCGACGTCGAGCGCATCAAGAGCGGCGAGTCGCCGGTGACGTACCGGCCGCTCCTGCTCGTTCACGACGACGGCACCGTCATCTCCGACCGTGCCGCCCTCGACGGCGCCAGCGTGACCGCCGAGATCGTCGGCGACCATCGTGGCCCGAAGGTCGAGATCTTCAAGTACAAGGCCAAGACCGGCTACCGCCGGCGCCAGGGCCATCGCCAGACGTACACGACGATCAAGATCACCGGCATCGAAGCGCCGGGCGCCGACAAGCCCGCCAAGAAGGCCAAGAAGTCGGCCAAGAAGACGTCCAGCGACAACGAGACCGTCGCCGCGGAGACCGAGCCGGTCGAGGCGGCCGCCGCCGAGACGGCGCCGAGCGAAGAGGAGGCCTGAGATGTCGAAGACCAAAGCCAGCGGCTCATCCAAGAACGGCCGCGACTCGGCCGCGAAGCGTCTCGGACCGAAGGTCTTCGACGGCCAGGTCGTCAACCCCGGCGCCATCCTCGTCCGCCAGCGGGGGACGAAGATCCACCCAGGCGAGAACGTCGGCCGAGGCAACGACGATACGTTGTTCGCCACCGCCACCGGCGTCGTCAAGTACGGTGTCCGTCGTGGACGCCGGCAGGTGTCGGTCCTGACCGAAGCCTGATCGGGACGCCACCGGAACCGCTCCGAGCCGGCCTCCGGGCCGGCTCTGTCGTTCCTCCGGTGGCGTCGCGGCGACCACGCGCCTACGTTCCATCATCATCATGAGCACCTTCATCGACTCCGCGCGGATCACCGCACGAGGCGGCCCCGGAGGGGCCGGCGTCGTCGCGTTCGAGAAGCGCAAGGGCAAGCCGCGGGGCAAGCCCTCGGGAGGTTCGGGCGGATCGGGCGGTGACGTGGTGCTGGTCGCCGACCCGAACGTCGCGAGCCTGTTGCGCTACGACCGCCAGCCGCACTGGACGGCCGAAGGCGGCGCGCATGGAGAAGGCGAGCTGCGTCAAGGGAGCCACGGCGCGGACCTCGTGCTGCCGGTACCCCTCGGCACCGTGGTGAAGGACCCCGACGGCCGCATCTTGGCCGACCTCGTCGAGCCGGGGCAGCGGTTCGTCGTTGCCCGCGGAGGGAAGGGCGGCAAGGGCAACGCCGCGTTCGTGTCGGTCGATCGTCGGGCTCCGTCGTTCGCCGAACAAGGAGAGTACGGCACCGAGCAGGTGGTCGTCCTCGAGCTGCGGCTCCTGGCGGACGCCGCGCTGGTCGGGTTCCCCAACGCCGGGAAGTCGACCCTGATCGCCCGGGTGTCGGCCGCCAAGCCGAAGATCGCCGACTACCCGTTCACGACCCTCGAACCGCATCTCGGGATCGTGACGGTCGGCGAGCGGGAGTTCGTCCTCGCCGACATCCCCGGTCTGGTCGAGGGCGCCGCCGACGGGAAGGGACTCGGACACGAGTTCCTCCGCCACGTCGAACGAGCCCGGGTGCTGGTGATCCTTCTCGACCCCACCCCGTTGCAGCCCCTCGACGTCGCCGCCCAGTACCGCATCCTGTTGAAGGAACTGGAGCGGCATTCGCCGGAACTGGCGCATCGGCCCCGCCTCGTCGTCCTCAACAAGGTCGACGCGGTCGACGACGTGGCTCGCTATCGACGATGGGCCGACGACGAGGGCATCGAGCTGTATCCGGTCTCGGCGGTGACCGGCGAGGGCATCGATCAGCTCCTCCACGCCATCGCCGACCTCACCGACCGGGTACGGCGGGAGGCTCCCGATCGGGAGGGGTTCATGCTCCACCGTCCCGCCGGCGAGGGATTCCGGATCGAGCGCGACGGCGACGTGTGGGTCGTCTCCGGTTTGGCGGCGACCCGGGCGGTGAACCTCGACGACCTGACGAAACCGGAGGCTGCGGCCTTCGCCGCCCGGCGCATGGCGCGTGCGGGCATCGACGACGCTCTGCGCAAGGCGGGAGCCGAACCCGGCGACGAGGTCCGGATCGGCGATCTGGTGTTCGAGTACCACCCGGCGGAGGGGGATGCCGAGGCGGAGGAGGACCGGTGAGGCGCGCCATCGCCAAGGGCCTCCCCGTCGTGGTCAAGGTCGGTTCGTCCAGCATCGCCGCGCCGGCCGGGGGCGTCTCCGATGCCGCGCTCGATCGGATCGTCGGTCAGGTCGCCGCCGTGCGAGCGTCCGGCCATCCGGCGGTGCTGGTGACGTCGGGCGCCGTCGCCGCGGGGTTCCCGGAGCTCGGGATGGATCGCCGCCCCACCGATCTGCCCGGTCTGCAGGCGGCCGCCGCGGTGGGACAGGGCCGGCTGATGGAACGGTACGCGGCGTCCTTCGCTCGCCGCGAGCTCACGGTCGGGCAGGTCCTGTTGACCCGCGACGTCCTGGCGCGGCGCGCCCAGTACCTCCATGCCCGCGACGCGCTGGAACGGATGCTGACGCTCGGCGTCGTTCCGGTCGTCAACGAGAACGACACGGTGGTCGTCGACGAGCTCCGTTTCGGGGACAACGACCGGCTGGCGGCGATCGTCTCGCATCTGGTCCAGGCCGGCATGCTGATCATCCTGACCGACACCCCCGGTCTGTACAGCGAAGATCCCCGACTCACCGACCAGCCCGAGCTCCTGGGGGCGGTGGCCCACACCGATCGGATCCTCGACGAGCTGCGGGAAGCTTCGTCGGCGGGCGCCTACGGGTCCGGCGGGGTCGCAACGAAGGTCGCTGCCGCCCGCATGGCGGCGTTCTCGGGGATCCCGACGGTGGTGGCGCCCGCCGAGGACCCCGATGCGGTCGTCACGGCGGTCGCCGGCGGCGAGGTGGGGACCTGGGTGGACCCGCGTTCGGAGCGTCTCCCGGCTCGCAAGCTCTGGATCGCCTTCGGACAGCCCTCGGAGGGGCGGATCGTCGTGGACGACGGCGCGTTGCGGGCGCTGGCCGACCATGGTCGGTCGCTCCTGGCGGTCGGGGTCGTCGACGTCGAAGGCGGGTTCGAGGCGGGGTCGGCCGTCGAGGTGGTCGACCGGTCCGGGGGTCTGGTCGCCAAGGGCCTGGCGGGCATGTCCGCGGTCGACGTGCGGCGCGTCGCGGGGGAACATTCGTCGGTCGCGGGCGGCGCGGTCATCCATCGCGACGACCTCGTGGTGTTCGTCTGACGGCGGGTCCGGCCGGTCATCGGATCGGCCGCTCCTACACTCGCCCCATGGAGGCAGCACCCGCGTTCGATCACCCGTCCGACGTCGCCGCCCGGCTCGCCGGCGTCGGGTACCTTCCCGACGCCACGATCTCGCAGGTCGTGTTCCTGGCCGACCGTCTCGACAAGCCGATCCTGGCGGAGGGCCCCGCCGGGGTGGGCAAGACGGCCCTGGCCCTGGCGCTGGCCGAAGCGACCGGTCGGCGGTTGGTGCGCCTCCAATGCTACGAGGGGCTCGACGAGGCGAAGGCGCTCTACGAGTGGGACTACCACAAGCAGCTCCTCCGCCTCCAAGCCGACGAGGGCGGCCGCTGGGACGACCTGGAGGGGGACATCTTCTCCGAGCCGTTCCTGTTGTCCCGGCCGCTGCTGGAGGCGATCCGGTCACCCGAGCCGGTGGTGCTGCTGATCGACGAGGTCGATCGGGTGGAGGTCGAGACCGAGGCGCTCTTGCTGGAGATCCTCGACGCGTTCCAGGTGACGATCCCCGAACTGGGCACCATCGAGGCGACGACCCGCCCGCTGGTGGTGCTGACGTCGAACAACACCAGGGAGCTGTCGGAGGCGTTGAAGCGTCGGTGCCTGTACCTCCACATCGGGTACCCGACGATCGAGCGGGAGAAGGAGATCCTCCTGCAGCGGATCCCCGACCTGCCCGATGTGCTGGCGACCCGCATCGCGGAGACGGTCGCCACGATCCGGGAGCTGCGGGTTCGCAAGGCGCCGTCGGTGTCCGAGTCCATTGACTGGGCTCGGACGTTGCTGGCGCTCGGCATCGACGAGCTCGACGGCGCCGCCACGGAAGCGACCTTGAACGTCCTGTTGAAGTACCAGAGCGACATCGATCAGGCGATCAAGGATCTTCCGCTCTCGCAGCCATGATCGACACCCTCGCCGAGTTCGTCGAGGAGCTGCGGGCGGTGGGGATCCCCGTGTCGATGGTCGAGGCGCTCGATGCCGCCGAAGCCCTGCGGGTCGCCGACATGGGGACCCCCGAGGCGTTGCGGGCGGCCCTGGGGGCGACGATGATCAAGAACGCCCGCCACTATCCGGCGTTCGAGTCGGCGCAGCGCCTCGTCGTCGCCCGCGGCGAGCGCCTCCACGATCGCCTCCACCAACG
>JALVQZ010000154.1 GCA_027036355.1 Acidimicrobiia bacterium
CTCCAGCGTTCCAGACGTCGCTTCGGCGAGGTCCCGGAGATCGTCGGGTTCCACACCCAGGTCCCGCAGGCCCGGTTGGAGGCCGATCGACCCCATGAACGTGCCCACGGCCAGGACGATGTCGGACTGGAGACCGGGATCGTCCATGCCCTCGGCGATCCATCCGGCAACCCGCGCGAACCGGGCCGGCGACGCCGTGGCGGTGATCTCGACCCACGCGGGGAACAACGCCGCCAACCCGGCGCCATGGGGAGTGCCGGTCCTCGCCCCGAGGGGATACTGGAGCCGGTGGGGGAGGCAGGTCGACGAGTTGGCGAGGTTGTAGCCCATCGACATGGCGTGGAAGGACATGACGGCTCTGGCGTCGAGGTCCGTTGGTTCGGCGAGGACCCGAGGAAGGGTCCGGGTGATCTCGCGCACGGCATGTTCGCTGTACCGCGCGGTCATCGGTGTGGCTCGGCGTGAGATGAACGTCTCGACGGCATGGGCGAAGGCGTCGAATCCCGTGTGTCTGGTGACGGTCGCAGGCAGCCGCAGGGTCAGCTCGGGGTCGACGATCGCGACCGCGGGGATGATGGCCTCGGATCGGATGCCGATCTTGCGTCGCTGGGCCGGCCAGGTGACGATCGCTCCTTTCGACAGTTCCGCTCCCGTTCCGGCCGTCGTCGGGACGGCGACGACCGGGAGGGCGCGTTCGATCGACCGGCTACCGGTGAGGAGATCCTCGGTTCTCCCTCCTGTGGGGGCGACCGCTGCCGCGGCTTTGGCGCAATCCAACGTGCTTCCACCCCCGATCGCCACGATGACCTCCGCTCCGTGGCGGACCGATCCGGCGGCGACCTCGTCGACCTGGTGGATGGTCGGGTCGGGGTGGATCGTCGAAGGGTGAACCCAGGCGCTCATCCCTGCCTCTTCGAGGCCTCGTTGGGCGTCGTGGAGCCAGCCGGAGCGATGGGCGGTGCCGGACCCGACGATGTACGCGGTCGCACCCAGCGGCGCCGTGAGCCTCCCGATCTGCTCGAAGACCCCAGGACCGAAGGAGATGCGTGTCGGGCAGTACGAGGAGAACGTCGATGGATGCACTCGCGCGAGCTCCTACAGGTTCTCGGTCATGACGAGCTCGTCGATCCCGAAGCTCTGGAGCCGCTCCAGGAGCTCACGGCGGTGGTCGAACGCGGGAACGAGCGATCGGTAGACCTCGCGGTACAGCGCGAAGTACTCGTCGTAGACGGCATGGTTGACGTCGTCGGGTTCGTAGACGCGGTCGACGGTGGAGAACCGATCGAAGGCGGCTCGAGGGTCGTCGATCAGGCCGACGCCATGCATGGCGATGATCGCGGCGCCGATCGACGTGGTCTCGAAGTCGGCGAGCCTGCGCACCGGGATCCCGAGCACGTCGGCCTTGATCTGATTGGCCGTGTCCAGGCGCGCCAGGCCTCCCGAGACGGTGACCCGTTCGATCGCGACACCGAGATCGGCGAGGACCCCGGCGATGTCCCGCACCGACAAGGCCACGCTTTCGAGCACGGCTCGGACCATCTGAGGGCGGCCGTGGGCGCGGTTGAGGCCGAAGAAGACCCCACGGCAGGAAGGGTTCCAGATGGGCGCGCGTTCCCCCAGCAGGTAGGGGAGGAAGATCAGGCCTCCTGGACACGGTGGCTGGGCGGCGGCTTCGGCTTCGATGGTGGCGTAGGGGTCGGCTTCGTCGGCGAAGAAGAGCTGCCGAAGCCATTCGATGGTTCCCCCGCCGAGGTTGTTGGACCCGCCGACGAGCCAGGAGCCATCGAGGTGGGGGCTGATGTAGATCCGTCCGTCGGGGTCGCTGGGCCGGGACGCGGCGACGGCGCGGAAGCTCGTGACCGTGCCCGAGACGTCTGCGGCGTCGCCGGGCACGAACGCACCGGTACCGGTCACCGCGGCCAGAGCGTCGTAGGTCGTCAGCACGACCCTGGTGGCCTTCGGAAGGCCCAGGTCCGCGGCGACCGCCGGCAGCACCCGTCCGATGTCGGAACCCATCGGCAGGACCCGAGGGAGCTGTCCGACGTGGAACCCGAGGGCATCCAGCAACTCGTCGGGATAGCGGTCCTCGCCGAGGCGGTAGTGGAACTTCAAGGCGTTGGACGGATCGGTGACCAGCTCTCCGGTGAGGAGCCAGACGAGGTAGTCGCCGGCTCCGAGATAGCAGTGGGTGCGATGTGCGAGCTCGGGTTCGTGCTTGCGCATCCACATCATCTTGGGGAGCATGAGATCAGGGGAGGGGCGGAGGCCCGTCTCTGCGGCCACCGCGGCGAACTCGGGGGTCGCGTGGAGCTGTTCGACCTGTCGGGTCGAGCGGGTGTCGGACACGAGGATCGAGGGCCGGAGCGGCGTTCCCCGATCGTCGATGGCGACCAGACACGAGGCCGATGTCGTGACGGTGAGGTGGCTGACGGCGGCGACGGCGGATCCCAGCTCGCCGACCACGTCGCCCACGACGCGGTACATGAGATCACGCCATTCACGCGGGTCCTGTTCGACGAACTCGTTGGACACCTGCGTGTGGATCGGGTACGACGAGCGGGCGAGAACCGTGCCGGCCTCGTCGAAGGCGATGCATCGGATGCTCTTCAGCCCCAGGTTGACGACGAGGATCACGGTGAGATGGTCTCCAGGCTGGTCGGGACCCGGCGGCGATGCCGAGACGGTCGCCTATCGTACCGGACGGGCAGCCGGATTCCGTTCTCGGGAGGTGTGATGGCGGGGTTCTTCTCGCGGGTGAAAGCCCGCATGAGGGAGATGGAACAGATCAACGCGTTCCGGGAGATCCCGGCTGCGGAACGACCGATCGTGTTCTACTCCGAGGATGACTATTCGTGGAACCAGCTCGGCCCCTACGTCGATGCGCTCATCGACGATCTCGGGCGGCCTGTCGTCTACGTCACCTCCGCGGAGGACGATCCGCGTCGGGAAGATCCGCGGGACGCCTTGCGGGTCTTCACCGTCCGGGAGTCCCTGGCGAGTTTCCTACCGACGATCGATTCGAAGGTGTTCGTCACCACGATGCCCGATCTCGACTCCTTCCACGTCAAGCGACCCGAGAAGGCGACGGTGGTCTACACCTTCCATTCGCTCAACAGCACCCACATGGCCTACCGGCCCGGCGCGTTCGACGCCTACGACGTCGTCTTCTGCGCCGGTCCACACCAGGTGTCGGAACTCGAGCGGCGCTTCTCGCAGATCGGGAAGACCGGCTACGAGCTGCGTGAGGTCGGCTACGCGAAGCTCGACGGCATCGCTCGTCGGTTCGCCGCGTACACGCCGCGGTACCCGGATCGGACGACGATCCTGGTCGCCCCGTCCTGGGGCCCCGACAACGTGCTCGCGGTGGAGGGTGCAGGTCTCGTCGTGGCCCTCGCCGATGCCGGATTCAGGGTGGTGGTTCGTCCCCATCCGGCGTTCTTCGAGAGCTTGTACCCCGAGGGTCGCCGGATCGTGGCGGAGATCGAAGCGGCGACGGCCGGACGTGACGATGTCGTCGTCGAGCGATCGATCGTGTCCGAGGACGCCTTCATGGAGGCCGCGGTGATGATCTCGGACTGGTCGGGAGCGTCTTCGGAGTACGCGTTCGCCACGGAGCGACCGGTCCTGTTCATGGACGTTCCTCCGAAGGCCAACGACCCTGCGTGGCGGGAGTTCGGTGTGGAGCCCTTCGAGGCCCGGATCCGTGAGGAGATCGGGACGGTCGTGCCGCCGGGGGATCCGGCCGCGGCGGTCGCGGCAGTGGAGGGGCTGCTGGCCGACGGAGCGGGTTTCCGAGAACGTATCGTCGCCGCACGGGAGCGGTCGGTCTACAACTTCGGTTCGGCGGCACGGGTCGGCGCCGAGATGCTCGCCGAGTTGGCGGACTGAACCCGCCGGCGGTCCGAGCGTTCAGGAGTCGTCGGAGGCCATCTCGGCCGGCGCCGGAGAGCTCGGCGTCTTGCCGCCGGTCAACACGGCCTTGATCCGGTACCAGAAGCGACGAACCAGCATCGCGGCCGCAGCGAACGCCCCGACGATGGACGAGATGATGAGGCTGCTCGTGGCGGGATCGAGGTACGCGATGATCGGTCGCATGGTCGCTCCTTGTGGGATCGGGTCGAGGATGGACGGATCGTGGAAGATCCGAGACGGCGATGATACCAGGCGCTCGGGCAACGTCCCGGACCGGGCAGCGGAGCGCCGTCGAGTTGGCGTATACCCGCCCTCCGTTACGCTCGGTTCCTCGTCCCGTCTCAAGTTCCCCCACAGGATCGCCGATCTTCTCACCGATGGCGCCAACTCGTACCTCATCGTTCGCTGCCCGTCTCGTGGCGGCCTTGGTCGCCGTCGCGGTGTGGGCGGTCCCGACCTTGCCGGCGACCGCGGCGGAGGTCGCCGCCGAGGGCACGGTCGAGTCGGGGATCTACTCGGAGGACTTCTTCGCCGCCGCCGATCTCGACGCGTTGGCGTCGGCCGCGGGCGGGCGGGTCACGTTCGCCGGCACCTTCCACGACGTCACCGAGAACCAGGGCGTTCAGACCCGAACCTGGTCCAACACCAGGGAGTTGCTCGCCGAGGTGTGGCGGGGCAAGGCGACCCCGTTCGCCAACGTCGTCGTCAAGGCATCGGCAGCCTCGATCGCCTCCGGCGCCCACGACGCCGAGATCGCCGAGTGGGTGTCCCACGTGCAGCAGTACCTCGACCTGCCCGAGTTCGCCGACGGTCCGGCGCCGAACGTGATCGTCGCCCCGCTCCAGGAAGCCAACGGATCGTGGACCGCGTACGGGTGTGACCCGGGGAACTTCAAGGTGGCGTTCCGCAAGTTCGTCGACGAGTTCCGTCGCCGCGGGATCGACGAGACGCAGGTCCGGTTCGCCTTCGCTCCCAACGGATGGACATCGCCGGGATGCGGCAAGCTCGCCGACTACTACCCGGGCGACGCCTACGTCGACGTGCTCGCGTTCTCCGGGTACAACTTCGGCACCTGCGTGGGGAACGCCTGGGATCCGGTGAGCTGGGTGATGAGCGGGCCCATCGCCGAACTCCGGGCGATCGACCCGACCAAGCCGATCATCGTCGCCCAGACCGCCGCACCTCGCTGGGCTTCCTGTGGCGGCGATCAAGCCCAATGGGTCAGGGACCTGTTCGCCTTCCTCGCCGCCGACCGGCAGGTCGCCGCCTTCGTCTGGTGCAACCACGACAAGGAGACGGACTGGCGGGTGTGGGACGGCCAGACGGTGTCGCCCGGTTGGAAGGACGCCACGACCCAGGCCACCACGACCTACCGGTGGCCGCTCACCGACTGGTTCGGCTCCGGCCCGCTGCGGGTCGCTCCGGCGGCACCGATCCCCGGCACGTGCCCCGACGGGCGGACCTGCGACGGGATCGGGTTGGTGGATGCGGGAGGCCGCTGGACCGTGCGGTCGGGATTGGGATCGGCCGACCCCGTCGCGTCCTTCTATTTCGGGGATCCGGGGGATGTGCCGATGATGGGGGATTGGGATTGTGATGGGGTGGCGACGCCGGGTCTGTATCGCCAGTCCGACGGGTACGTGTACCTGCGCAACTCGAACACCCAAGGCGTCGCGGATGTCAAGTTCTTCTTCGGGGATCCCGGCGATGTGCCGTTGGCGGGCGACTTCGACGGTGACGGGTGTGACACGGTGTCGATCTTCCGTCCGTCGGAGGGTCGGGTGTTCGTGATCAACGAACTGGGCGCCAACGACGGGGGCCTGGGGGCGGCGGAGTTCGATTTCTTCTTCGGGAACCCTGGGGATGTGCCGTTCGTGGGGGATTTCGATGGCGATGGGGTCGATTCGGTCGGCCTGTACCGGCGCAGCACGGGGTTCGTGTACTTCCGGGATGCGTTGTCGTCGGGGGTGGCGGATCGGGAGTTCTTCTATGGGGATCCGGGGGATGTGATCGTGGCGGGGGACTGGGATGGTGATGGTGACGACACGGTGGCGGTGTATCGGCCGTCGACGGGGTCGGTGTACGTCAACTTCGACAACGCCCCCGGCATCGCCGACTACACCTTGTACGTCGGTGGCTACGCGACGGTCCTCGCGCCATAGGGGAGGGATCTCCCGTTAGCCTCTCGGTCCATGGACACCGATGCGACGCTCGTCATCGTGCCTGCCTACGACGAGCAGGACTCGGTCGGTGACGTCGTACACCGGGTCCGTGCCCTCGGATTGCCGTGCCTCGTCGTCGACGACGGCTCCGCCGACGCCACCGCCGACAAGGCGAACGCCGCCGGCGCCACCGTCGTGCGGATGCCGGTCAACACCGGCGTGGGTGGAGCGCTTCGGGCCGGGTTCCGCTACGCGGTCGAGCACGGATACGGGCGCGCCGTCCAGGTCGACGCCGATCTCCAGCATCCTCCCGAGGCGGTGCCCGAGCTGTTGGCGGCGCTCGACGGCGGCGCCCAGCTCGCCATCGGGAGCCGTTTCGCCGACGGCTACGAGGTCGGGAAGGCGCGTCGGTGGGCGATGCGGTTCCTGGCGTTCGTCGTTCGTCTCCGTACCGGGGTGGCCCTCGACGACGTCACCTCGGGGTTCCGAGCCGTCTCGGAGCCGCTCCTGTCCGTGTTCGCCTACCGCTTCCCGGCCGAGTACCTCGGCGACACCGTCGAAGCGATCCTCATGGCGCATGCCACCGGCGCGACCATCGCCCAGGTGCCCGTCGCGATGGCTCCGAGGCGCCACGGCGAAGCGACGCCGTCCCTGCGGGCCGGTGGACATCTCGCCCGGCTCGTCGTGGCGTTGATCGCCGGCAAGCCCTCGGAGATGGCGCGATGACCGTGGCCGCCCAGACGCTGGTCGTCGTCATCGCCCTCGGGGCGCTGGTGGTCGTGTTGTGGATGGTGCGCCGGGGACTGCTGAAAGAGCGCTTCGCGCTGATCTGGCTGGCCGTCGGTGTCGGGATGGTGATGCTGGTCCTCGTGCGCCCGTTGCTCGACCGGGTGTCGGAGGCGATCGGGATCCGTTCGGGGACGACGACCCTGTTCCTCCTCGCCATCCTGGTGATCCTCGGCATCCTCCTGCAGCTCTCGGTGTCGTTGACGGCGCTCGAGGAGCGTCTCAGGGACCTGGCCGAAGCGATCGCGCTCGATCGTGTGCGGTCACCCGACGGGGAGCCCGGCGCGCCGGTCGAGGACACGGACGACCGGTAGGACCATCCGCCGGTACGCCTCGAGGAGGCGGTCGACGAGATTGGATCCCCGCGGCGCCCGGATCTGGCCTGCGCTGGAGATGGCCGAGTCCATCGACGCCAGGAGGACCGAATCGCCCTGGGTGCGGATGCGTGCGACCCGCCGCCGGGCGGACGCGTGCACGTCGCGCCGGTCCCGTGCATCTCGCCACGCTCGGCGCTTCTGTGCGAACCAGCCGTCGCGAAGAGCCACGACGGCAACGCCGACGTCGACGGCCGCCAACGCCGGCCACAGCAACGCGCGGGTCGACGGACGCCAGTTGGAGGCCAGGAGTCGACGGCGGTTCCGCTCCAGCCAGTACATCTTGTCGGGGGAGCGTCCGAAGTCGTAGTCGTGGAGGACCTTCGAGGCGGGGACCCGCACGGTGCGCATGCCGGCGAGCCGCAGTCGCCAGCCGAGGTCCACGTCCTCGTGGTACATGAACAGGTCCTCCCGGAATCCTTCGAAACGTCGCCACACCTCGGTGCGCATCGCCATGGCGGCGCCGGAGGGGAACGCCGCCTCGACGGGGTCCGATTCGTCGGGAGGGATCGGCTCGTCGAGGTCGCTCACCCACGCCAGCCCGTGGTACCCGAGATGGCCGCCGGACGTGTTGAAGCGGTCGGGCCGGTCGGCTTGGGCGATCGTCGCCATCGCCGCTCCGACGGCCGGTTCGTCCAGCGCCGCCAGGAGGGGAGGAAGCCACCCGTGCTCGGGGACCGTGTCGTGACCGAGGAACGCCACGTACGGCTGGGTCGCCTCGGCGGCGGCGAGGTTGCATCCGGCGGCGAAGCCGACGTTGTCGGCCCGCTCGATGATCGTCACCCCTCGACGGCGCAGCACCTCGACGGTGGCGTCGGGGGATGCAGAGTCGACGACGACGACCTCGGCCGGGCCCTCCGGGTCGGACAGGAGCGCATCGAGGACCGGGCCGACGAGCTCCGCGGAACGATGGGTCACCATCACCACGGTGACCGGGGTCGGGCCGGGAGCGGTCACGGACCCCAGAACCCGGCGATCGGGTTCTGCGACGCGTCGCCGAGGGCGATGACGATGTTGGCCGACTCCTGCGTGTACGTGTCCCGGAGGTAGAAGGTGGCGGTCGACGGGCGGAACACCCCGACGGTGTCGATCCCGTCGTCGTTCCAGTCCCCCACGACGATCCGGTCGCCGGCTGCGGCCCCGGTGTAGTCGAAGACGAGGTCGACGGTCGGGTCGGTGAGCGAGTTCGTCAGGTACAACGTCCGGGTCGACGGCCGCCACACGCCGATCGTGTCGATGCCGTCACCGTCCCAGTCCCCGGCGACGGGAACGTCGCCCGCTTCACCGAAGGGCACCACGATGTCGGCGACGCCCTGGGTGTTCGAGTTCCTGAGGTAGAAGCTCTCCGTCGACGGTCGGTAGATTCCGACCGTGTCGGTTCCGTCGCCGTTCCAGTCGCCCGCGACGGGAAGGTCACCGGGATCGCCGTAGTAGATGTCGATGTCGGCGACGCCCTGGGTGTTGGAGTTGCGCAGGAACAGGAAGCCGGTGCTCTTGCGGTACAGACCGACGGTCTCGACGCCGTCGCCGTCCCAGTCGCCGATGAACGGGATGTCGGCGGGGTTGCCGAAGTAGAACGTGCTCACCGATCCGTCGGACCGACGGATCGTCCATATGCCGGTGGCGGGATCCTGCAGTCCCACCGACGCCGACCCGTGCTGGACGGGCGGCGGGTCGTCGGGCGGCGGGGTCGCCCCGCCGATCGACACGTCGAAGTACCGCGAACGGAGCCCGAAGACCCCGGCGACCCACGAGGAGGTGCGGGTCGTCACCGCCGGCCCTGCGTCGGTGAAACCGGTGAACTCGACGGTCTTGGCGCTCCCGGATGTGTAGCGGTCGATGACCTCCACCCTGGTGAGTCGGGCCATGCCGACCGCGGCGGCTGCTTGATCGCCGGGAACGGTCGTCGTCCACGACCGGTACGGGTTGGGCGGCTGAAGGGACCATGGGTCGTCGACCGACGCGAGGTAGGGGAGGGCCGTGCCTCCCCATTTGTCCTGCACGGCCTCGGTCGCGCCGCCGTTGGACGACGAGTAGAACGTCTGGACGATGGAACCGTTCGGCGCCTCGGGATGCGTCAGGACGATGCTCTTGGTGGCGTCGACGGCGTCGGTCCACGCCTGGGTGCCGTGTCCCCAACCGACGTACCGTTGGCTGAGCGAGGTGTCGTAGACGTGACACAGGCACGACCGCTTGGAGGGGTCGATACCGTACACGGCCTCGGCCGCGTAGCTGCGGGCAGCCACGGCTTGCGCCTCCAGGGCGGCGTTGGGCCACGAGTAGGCGACCTCGGAGATCCCGTAGGTGTAGTCGTCGACATCGATCTCGAGGATGACCTCGAAGCCTCCGGCGTTGTCTGCGAGATGGATCGCCGCGCCTCGCCCGTACTGGCATGGCCGGTAGATCCCGGCGTTCCAGTCCCACAGGGTGCATCCGGCGATCTCGATCTTCGTGGTGGGCTTGTCGAGTTCCCCATCCCATGTCAGATCCAGGTCGCATGGGCCCGCCGGAGCCGTGGCGATGGTGGCGCCCCCGGCGTCGCTGAAGGTCAGCGTGCATCCGTCGGGGCCTTGGGCGACCTCGAGTCGCTCGTCGGTCTGGAGGGACCAGGTGTCGGCTCCCCGAGTGACCGTGACCGGTGCGTGGGCGGGGTTCCCGTCGCCCCAGTTGACGGCCCGGGCGATGAACGTGATGTCGCTCACGTCCCGTTCCAGGTTGACGAGGAGGTTGGGGACGGCGGGGATGTCCACCCCGACCGCCGACCGGGCGGTCCCCGGGTAGTAGTGGGCGAGGATCTCGGCGGAGGTGGCGCCGTCGAGGGCCATCGCGTAGGCCCCGTACTGGCTCATCCCGACGCCGTGTCCGAACCCGGCGCCGTCGAAGACGACGTCGTCCTCGGCGGCGAAGGCGGCCGCCGGGAGGGCGACGATCACCAGCGCGGCGACGAACGTCAGGACCCTGGCCGTCGCGGCGCCATGCGATCCGAGCCGGTCGGTTCTGGTCCGCATCGAGGTCATTGTGGTGCCATCCTGGTGGTTGTCAACGGAACGCGGGTCAGGACGTGCCGACGATCTTGTAGATCTTGCCGGCGATCGACACGACGTACAGTTCGCCGGCCGAGTCCTCGCCGAAGGACGCCAACGCGGGGACGGTGCCGACGACCGACGTCCAGTCACGCTGGTCGGCAGCCACCCCGCCGCTCATGGTGAACGAACGGATCCAACCGGCGCCGAAATCACCGTAGAAGTAGGTGCCGGCGAGTCCAGGGATCGCCGAGCCGCGGTAGACGTACCCGCCCGTCACGGAGTTGCCTTCCCCGTGGCCGTACTCGAGGACGGGCATCGTCAGGCCCGTGGTGTCGCATCCCGAGGACGGTTCGAAGCAGTGGAGCCCCTCCATGCGGTCCCAGCCCAGGTCGATGCCGCCGACGCCGGCGGGCACGACGTCGATCTCTTCCCACTCGTTCTGGCCGACGTCGCCGATGTACAGCTCGCCGGTGCTGCGGTCGAAGGACCACCGCCAGGGGTTGCGGACCCCGGTGATCCACACCTCCCGGGCGCCGTTGGTCCCGTCGTAGGGGTTCCCGGCCGGGATGGCGTAGGGGCTCTGCGAATCGACGTCGATGCGCAGCATCGCGCCGAGCAGCGTGGTCGGATCTTCGCCGTTCTCGTCGGGGTCGCCACCGCTGCCGCCGTCCCCCATGCCGATGTACAGGAAGCCGTCGGGTCCGAAGGCGATCATCCCTCCGTTGTGGTTGGGGTAGGGCTGGTCGATCGAGAGGATCGTGCGCACGGGGGTCGGGTCGGCGACGTTGCTGGCCGGGTCGGCGTGGTACTCGACGATCTGGGTGTCTCCGGCTCCGTCGGTGTAGTTCACGAAGAACCGACCGTTGCCGGCGTAGCCGGGATGGAAGGCCAGCCCGAGGAGGCCGCGTTCGCCGTCGGTGGTGATGCCCGGGATCGTCAGGAAGGGGGCCGTGAGGAGGTTCCCGTCGGCGACGATCCGGATCGATCCGCCCTTCTCCACGATGAACAGCCGGTCGTCGCCTGGCGGCGCGGTGAGGAACAGCGGTTGGTTCAGTCCCGAGCCGACGACCTCCGCCAATCCGATGTCGGGGATGGCGGCGATGTCGCCGAAGGCGCCGGCAACGGGGGTCAGGTTCGCGGCGCCGGCCGGGATGACGGTATCGGCGACCCCTTGGGTGTTCGAGTTGCGCAGGTAGAAGGTGCCTTCGTCGGGACGGTAGATACCTGCGGTGTCGTCGCCGTCGCCGTCCCAGTCGCCCGACAAGATGCGATCGCCGGGGTCACCGTAGTAGTAGGACACGTCGGCGACTCCGGCGGCGTTGGAGTTGCGGAAATACACGAACCCGGTGCTCCGTCGGTACAGACCGACCGTGTCGACGCCGTCGCCGTCGAAGTCGCCCACGAACGGCTCGTCGCCCGGGTTCCCGAAGTAGTAGTCGAACTCGGCGGGCCCCAGGCCCCCGTCGTTGGCGCCCAGTTCGTTGATGACGAACACCCGACCCTCCGAGGGTCGCCAGATCGACACGGTGTCGCAGCCGTCGCCGTCGAAGTCGCCGGCCAGCGGCACGTCGCCGGGGTTCCCGAAGAAGAACCGGATGTCGGCGACGCCTTGGGTGTTCGAGTTCCGCAGGTACACGTACCCGTCGGACTGGCGGTACAGGCCCGGGGTGTCGACCCCGTCGCAATCCCAGTCGCCCATCATGGGGGCATCGCCCGGGTTCCCGTAGTAGAACCGAGCGGTGTGGCCCTCCTCGTTCCGCAGCGCCCAGATGCCCGTGGCGGGGTCGACCGTGCCGACCGTGTCGGGTGTGCCGGCGAGGGCAGGCGCCGCCGCCAAGCTGAAGGAGGCGGCGAGCAGGAGCGTCGTCAACGTTCGCATTGGGGGGTCCTTCCGATTCTCCACCTCGGCCGACGGTCGTCGGCCTTCGTCATGTCATCGGCCGATCCGTCCCCCCGGTTCAGCACATTGATCGTTCCCGGTCGGCGAGTGGAGATGCAGCGTACGTGACCTTCGGGCCTACACTCGCTGCCCGTGACCTCACGTACCGCACCGAAGCTCCTCCTGCTCGTCGTCTTCGCCCTGGTCGCCGCCGCGTGCAACCGGGGCGCCGCCGACGAGACGACGACCACCACGGGCGAGTCGACGACCACCACGACGTCCACGACGACCTCCACGACGACCTCGACGACGACCACCACCACGACGCTGCCGCCCATCGGGGACACGATCAACGGCCTGCCCGCCGAAGACGACCTCGCTCGGCGGCGGGCGGTGACCGTCAAGATCGACAACCACCCCGACGCGCATCCGCATTGGGGCCTCGACAAGGCGGACGCGATCTACGAGCTCCTCGTCGAGGGCGGGTTGACGCGTCTCATCGCCGTGTACCACCAGTCGGACGCCGAGGTGGTCGGTCCCGTCCGATCGGGAAGGCCTACCGATGCGGGCCTGGTCAAGCCGCTCGGGGCGCCGTTCCAGATCTCCGGTGCCCAACCGTGGGTCAAGCAGATCTTCCGTGACGAGGGCGTCTACATGGTCGACGATCTCGGTATCACGACCTACCGCACCGATCAGCGCAGGCCGCCGCACAACCTGCTCAGCTCGACACCGCTCATCCGCGACTACGCCGATGGGCGGGGATGGCCGGACGACCCGCCGCCGCCGCTGTTCCAGTACGGCAACGACCCCACCGAGTTGACCGACACCGCCACGCGCATCGAGTTGCCCTTCTCCGATCGGCCCCCCTCGGTGTTCGAATGGGACGGCGAGAAGTACCTGCACTTCTACGGGGACGACGAACACGAGTGGTACGACGAGGAGACCGACAGCCGCGGTCAGGTGACCGTGGACGCGATCGTCGTCATCGAGGCGCGCAAGTACACCGCCACGGCGCCCGGCGGGAACGGAACGCCGGTTCCGGCCATGGATACCGTCGGGTCCGGCGACGCCCTGGTGTTCCGCGACGGCGGTGTCCTGTCGGCGACCTGGGAGCGAGGATCGATCGACGAGATGATCCGGATCTTCGACGCCGACGGCGCCGAAGTGGTGTTGCCGCCGGGGCGCCCGTGGATCGCCATCTTCCCCACGAACCGTACGGTCGTCTGGGACTGACCGTGGGTTCCCGTCACGCCGGGAGCGCCACCGAGATCGCTGCCGCGGTGCTCGCCGGCCGGCTCTCGGCGGTCGACGTGGTCGACGCCGCCCTCGCCCGGGCCGCCGCTTCCCAGCCGGCGCTGAACGCGTTCACGTCCATCGACGTCGACGGCGCCCGCCGCCGGGCCGAGCAGATCGACCGCCGCATCGCCAGCGGCGTCGACGTCGGGCCGCTGGCGGGGGTTCCCGTCGCCATCAAGGACCTCATCGACCAAGCCGGCGTTCCCAACACCAAGGGCGGATCGTTCCCACCGACCGTCCCCACCCGCTCGGCTCCGGTCGTCGAGCGGCTCGAGGCCGCAGGTGCCGTGATCATCGGTCGTACCGGGCTGCACGAGTTCGCGTTCGGCTACACGTCGGAGAACGAATGGTTCGGGCCGGTTCGCAACCCGTGGGATCCGGCGCTGTCTCCGGGCGGCTCCTCCGGCGGATCCGGCGCTGCGGTCGCCGCCGGTGTCGTTCCCGTCGCCATCGGCACGGACACCGGCGGGTCCGTGCGGGTGCCTGCCGCGCTGTGTGGCGTCGTCGGGCTCAAGGTGAGCCACGGTCGGGTCCCGCTCCGGGGGGTGTACCCGCTTGCGGCGTCGCTCGACACGGTCGGTCCCCTGACCCGCAGCGTCGAGGATGCCGCCTCGATGTTCGCGGTCATCGCCGGCGACGATCCGGAGGATCCCTGGTCGGCTCCCCACCCCGTCGAACCCTTCACCGGGCCCGTTCCCATCGCCGGACTGCGGGTCGGCGTGCCGATGGCGTGGATGGACGTCCCGACGACCGCCTCCGTGAAGGCCGCCTTCGAACGAGCCTTGGCGGCGCTGGAAGAGGCGGGAGCGATCGTGTCGCGACCGGCCGTACCCGAGCTCGAGCTCGACGATGCGGCACGCAGCGGCGCCTACGTCGAGGTCGCCTCCGTCCATCGGGACCGGTACCTCGCCGATCCGAGCCGCTACGGCGCTGCGGTGGCCTCCAGGATCGCCGAGTCGATCGCTACGCCCGCCGATGCGTTGGTGGGGGCGATCCGGTGGAGGGCCGGAGCCCGCCACGCGCTGGATCGGGTCTTCGCCGATGTCGACGTGCTCGTCACCCCCACCGTGGGCGCCACCCGCAAGGTCATCGGCGTCGACACGATCGACGTCGACGGTGTGGAGGTCTTCCACCGAACCGTCCTCGCCTCCTACGCCGCTCCGGTCAACGGGGTCGGACTGCCCGCCGTGGCGCTTCCACTGCCCGGCGACGTCGAGACGCCCCCGGCGTCGCTGCAGATCATCGGTCCGGCGTTCGCCGAAACACGGTTGCTGGAGGTGGCCGCGGCGCTCGAACGGGCGGGCATCGTGGAGGTGGGCGAACCGCCGCTGTGGTTCGGGAACGGAGAACGACCGTGATCGAGATCGATGGGCATACAATGAGCGCGTTCGCAACCGAGAGGACGCTGGGGCAGCGCAGGGAGCCTCCCGCATCCGCGGGGCCTCATCCCTCACCGATCAGGAGCATCCACCGTGTCTGAAGAAACCACGGCCGACACGCGTCCCGAGCCGGAGCCGATCGACAACGTCGTCATCCGTTTCGCCGGCGACTCGGGCGACGGCATGCAGCTGGCGGGAACGCGGTTCACCGCCAGCTCGGCGTTGTTCGGCAACGACCTCGCCACCTTCCCCAACTTCCCGGCCGAGATCCGGGCCCCGGCAGGCACGCTCGCCGGCGTCTCCGCCTTCCAGGTGCACATCGCCGATTGGGACATCCTCACTCCCGGCGACAGCCCGGACTGCCTGGTGGCGATGAACCCGGCCGCATTGAAGGCGAACATCGGCGACGTCGTCAAGGGTGGTCTGGTGATCGTCAACTCCGACGCGTTCGACGAGCGGAACCTGCACAAGGCGGGGTACGAGACCAACCCGCTCGAGGACGGCAGCCTCGAGTCGTATCACCTCCTCACCGCGCCGATGGAGCAGCTCACCAAGGAAGCGGTTCAGGGCACCGGCGTCAAGGGCCGCGAGGTGCTCCGGTCGAAGAACTTCTTCGCCCTCGGACTGATGTCGTGGATGTACCAGCGGCCGCTCGATCCGGTCATCGACTGGATCGATCAGAAGTTCGGCGATTCGCCGGTGGCCGCGGCCAACACGGCGGCATTGAAGGCCGGGTACAACTACGGGCTGACCACCGAGGCGTTCCATCACACCTACTCGGTGGCGCCGGCGACGCTCCCGGCGGGCGAGTACACCAACATCACCGGGAACCAGTCGCTCGCATGGGGACTCGTCGCGGCTTCCCAGGCTTCCGGTCTCCCGTTGTTCTACGGGTCGTACCCCATCACCCCGGCGTCGTCGATCCTCGAGGCGCTCGCCCGGCTCCGGAACTTCGGGGTGCGGACCTTCCAAGCCGAAGACGAGATCGCGGGGATCGGAACCTCCGTCGGTGCGGCCTTCGCCGGGCATCTCGCAGCGACCGGGACCTCGGGCCCCGGCCTCGCGCTCAAGAGCGAAGCGCTGTCGCTGGCGCTGATGGCCGAGCTGCCGCTCATCGTCGTCGACGTGCAGCGGGGCGGGCCATCGACCGGCCTGCCCACCAAGGTCGAGCAGTCGGACCTGCTGTTCGCCATGTACGGACGTCACGGCGAGGCCCCCTTGCCGGTGATCGCCGCGGCGACCCCATCGGACGCGTTCGAGGTCGCGATCGAGGCCGCTCGCATCGCGCTCAAGTACATGACGCCGGTCATCCTGCTGTCGGACGGGTACATCGCCAACAGCTCCGAACCGTGGAAGCTCCCGGATCTGAGCCGGCTTCCGGATCTGACGGTCGACTACGCCGAGGGACCGAACCAGGGCGAGAGCTTCCTCCCGTACCTGCGGGATCCCGAGACGCTGGCTCGACCATGGGCCGTGCCGGGCACGCCCGGTCTCGAGCATCGCCTCGGCGGCCTGGAGAAACAGGACGGCACCGGGAACGTGTCGTACGACCCGATGAACCACGAGCACATGACGATCCTGCGGGAGGAGAAGATCGCTCGGATCGCGGACGACATCGCCCCGGTCGAGGTCTTCGGGGACGAGGACGCGGAGCTCCTCGTCCTCGGTTGGGGATCCACCTTCGGGGCGATCCGCGCCGGGGTCAACCGCGCCCGCAAGCGGGAGGCGAAGGTCGCTCACGTGCACCTTCGCCACATCAACCCGTTCCCGGCCAACCTCGGCGAGGTCCTCGCCCGTTTCGAGACCGTGCTGATCCCGGAGCTGAACCGAGGACAGCTCTCCCGCCTGATCCGGGCCCGCTACCTCGTCGACACGATCTCTCAGTCGAAGGTCCAAGGCCAGCCGTTCAAGGCGGCCGAGATCGCCATGAAGATCATGCAACTGCTGGACGGGAAGGACGAACAACGATGACCGATACGGCGCGATACACCCGGGCCGACTTCCAGACGGACCAGGAGGTCCGTTGGTGTCCCGGCTGCGGTGACTACACGATCCTGGCGTCGGTTCAGAACTTCCTCGCCGAGCTCGACGTCCCCCGAGAGAACCACGTGTTCATCTCGGGGATCGGTTGTTCCAGCAGGTTCCCCTACTACATGAACACCTACGGGATGCACTCGATCCACGGTCGGGCGCCCGCGATCGCCTCGGGCGTGGCCGCGGCGAACCCGGACCTGCACGTGTGGGTCATCACCGGCGACGGCGACGCCTTGTCGATCGGAGGCAACCACCTGATCCATGCCCTCCGGCGCAACATCAACATCACGATCCTGCTCTTCAACAACCAGATCTACGGGCTGACGAAGGGCCAGTACTCGCCGACCAGCGAGGTGGGCAAGCGGACCAAGACGAGCCCCATGGGGTCGATCGACTGGCCGTTCAATCCCGTGTCGCTCGCCCTCGGCGCCGAAGCCAGCTTCGTGGCTCGCACCATCGACATGGACCGGGCGCACACCGCCGAGATCCTGACCGCCGCCTACGAGCACGAGGGAGCGGCCTTCATCGAGATCTATCAGAACTGCAACGTGTTCAACGACAAGGCGTTCATCGAGCTCACCGGGCGCGAGACACGAGACGCCAACCGCATCTACCTCGAACACGGCAAGCCGATCGTGTTCGGCAAAGAGGACGAGAAAGGGGTCGTCGTCGGGCCCGACGGCGCCCAGGTCGTCGACGTCGCCGACGTGGGGATCGACCGGATCCAGGTGCACGACGCCAAGGCCCCGGAACCCGCGGTCGCCTTCGCGCTGTCCAGGTTGTCGGTCGGCCCCCACGGTCCGACGCCGCTGGGTATCTTCCGCGACGTCTCCCGGCCGACCTACGAGCGTCAACTCGCCGACCAGATCGTGCAGGCCCAGGACCGGCAAGGACCCGGCGACCTCGACCAGCTCGTCCGCTCCCTGGGGACCTGGACGGTCGAATAGCGGCCCGCCGCCTTCGACGTGCGATGATGGGGAGCGATCATGCGCGCCGCCGTCTACCACGCTCCCCACGACCTGCGGGTGGAGGACGTCCCCGATCCGACGCCCGCCGATCCCCGAGACGTCGTCGTCGCCACCCACGCGGCGTCGATGTGCGGCTCGGACCTGTACCTGTACCAGGGTGAGCTGCCCGGCCTCGCCGCTCCCGGCGCCACCATCCTCGGCCACGAGATCGTCGGCGAGGTGGTCGCCGTCGGTCCCGCGGTGTCTCGCTTCCGGGTCGGCGACCGGGTCACCTTCCCGTTCTCGGTGAGCTGCGGGACCTGTCGAACCTGCCGGATGGGTCTCACCGGCCACTGCGAGACGTCGAACCGGGCGATCTACGGCTTCGGCGGCCTCGCAGGCAGCCATGCGGAGTACGTCCGGGTACCGCTCGCCGACGGGCACCTCCGGCATGTCCCCGCCGGCGTCGACGACGAGACCGCGGTGACAGCGTCGTGCAACCTCCCGGCGGCGCTGATCGCCGTCGACAGCGCCGAGATCGCCGGCGACGACGCCGTGGCGCTGGTGGGGGCGGGCCCGACCGGCCTGCTGGCGCTGCAACTCGTCATGCGCCGCACCCGACGTCCGGTGCTGGTCCTCGACCGGGTCGGGCACCGCCTCGCCCTGGCGGCGACGCTCGGCGGCGTTCCGGTCGACGTCGACTCCGATCCGGTCCGCGAGGTCGTCGCCGACGCCACCGACGGGCTCGGCGTCGACGTCGTCGTCGAGTTCGCCGGACGAGGCGACGCGTTCGATCTGGCGGTCTCCATCCTCCGACCCGGCGGTGTGCTGGCCGGTGGCGGTGTCTACCGGGTCGAGACGGCGCACCCGACCGATCTCGGGATGCTGTTCGCCACGGATCTCCAACTGCGGTTGAACGGGCTCGCCAACGTGTTGCCCCACATGGACGCAGCGATGGACGCCGTCGCCGCCGGGGAGGTCGACCCGTCGGTCGTGTTCTCCCACCGGGTGTCGCTCGACGGGCTTCCCGCCGCGGCGGAGGCGTTCTCCCGCCGCGCCGAAGGGTTCCACAAGATGCTGATCGAGCCGTGAGCGAAGGCGACCTGGTCCACGTCCGCTTCCTCAAGTGGTTCCTCAAGTGGCCCGACCGGATGCACTGGCGGTACGACCTCCGCCGCCTCGGTCGGGACGAGCACGGCGTGTGGCTCTACGGAAGCGAGCGCACCGTCCTGCAGCGAGCCGACGAGCCTCCCAAGATCCCGGCGTCGGCGTTCCTCACCCTCGTTCCGCCGGAAGGGTGGCACGTGCCGATCTTCAACCTCGAAGGGCCCTACGAGATCTACGTCGACATCAACACGCCGTCGGTGTGGGACGGGGCCACGGTGTCGATGGTCGACCTCGACCTCGACGTGGTGCGCTACCGCAACGGTCCGGTGGCCGTCATCGACGAGGACGAGTTCGTCGAACACCGGGTCCGTTTCGGGTACCCGCCCGAGGTCGTCGCAGCCGTGGAACGCACCGCGTCCGCGCTCGTCACCGCCCTCGTCGAGCGGATCGAGCCGTTCGGGACCGCCGCCGACCGGTGGTTCGATCGTGCGGCGTCATCGACCTGATACCGTGCGCCCATGACCGACCGACGCGACACCGACACGATGCGGGCACGATGGGACGAGCGGTACCGGACCCAGGGGTACGTCTGGGGTGTCGAACCGAACGTGTTCGTGGCCGAACTGACCGAAGATCTTCCCCCGGGCCGGGCCCTCGACCTCGGTTGCGGCCAAGGCCGCAACGCCATCTGGCTGGCGCGACGCGGCCACGAGGTGACCGGGATCGACCTGTCCCCGGTCGCCGTCGAACAGGCCCGAAGGCTGGCCGCCGACGCCGGTGTCGACGCGACCTTCGAAGCTGCCGACCTCACCACCTGGGACCCGGGTGACCGAACCTGGGACCTGATCGTGCTGTCGTACCTCCAGCTCCCCGCCGACGCCCGCCGCGCGGTCCACCGGACGGCGGCGCGGGCCCTCGCCCCCGGTGGGAGACTCGTCGTCGTGGCCCATCACCTCGACAACCTCGAACGAGGCGTCGGGGGACCGCCGGATCCCGCCGTCTTGTACACCGAGGACGACGTCGTCGCCGACCTGGCGGGTCTCGAGATCGAGCGGGCCGAGCCCGTCACCCGTCACGTCGCCAAAGGCGAGGTGACGGGCGACGCGATCGATCTGGTGGTCGTGGCGAGGAAGCCGAACTGACGGTGACCGACGCCGGTGCGATCTTGTCGTACCTGGCCGCCCTGGCCCCCGGGGGGTCGACGCGGCGGACGGCGGTGACGAGCCGCCGGAGCGATCTGGCGTACCTCGGCTGGGTGGATCCTTCCCTCGTCTTCCACGGCGGCACGTCGGAGCGTCCGCCGATCGTCGACGCGTCCGAGCGGCTTCGCTCCCTCTCCGCCCTCGACCGGCTCCACGCCGACGAGCATCTGCTGCGAGTCGGCTGGCTGTGGGCGGCGGGGACCGTCGACGGCGTCCGCCACCTCTTCCCCGTGGTCTCCGCCCGAGCCGAGCTGCAGCGCCAGCGCAAGGGCTTCCGGGTCGTGGCCCTCGCCGACCCGGAGCTCACGCCCGGCCTCATCGAACCTGCCGTCGCCGAGGTCCTCGAAGATGCGTTCGGGTCCTTGTTCACCTTGGCCGGCCCCGCCGAGCCGGCGACGTCCCTGGCTGCCGGCTACCCGGCCGCGCGGAGCTGGCTCAACGAGTACTTCGGGGCGGCCGACCTCCCTCGTCCGCGCGTCGTCCCGGTCGCCAACGACCCGTGGAAGCTCCGCGACCGGGAGGAGCTGTTGCTCGTCCTCGGGGTCGGGTGCTATCTGACCAGGGACGTCGACGCGGCGACGATCCGCGCCGACCTGACGGCATGGTCGAAGCTCGATCTGACCGGATCGGCCTTCGAGGCGGTGTACCTGGGATCGGCCGTCGCCGACGCCGCGCCCGACGTCGGCCCGATCGAGTCGGCCTATCCGCTCAACGACGCCCAGCGGGAGGCGATCGGCCGGTCCCGAGCCGAACAGGTCGTCGTGGTGTCGGGGCCTCCCGGCACCGGGAAGAGCCATCTGGCGGCGGCCCTCGCCGTCGACGAGGTCGCCCGGGGCCACTCGGTGCTCATGGCCGCCCAGACCGAGCAGGCGGTCGACGTCATCGCCGATCTCCTGGGTCGCTATCCGGGTCCCCGTTGGGTCCGCTTCGGTCGCCGCGAGCATCGGATGCGGGTGGCCGACGACCTCGCAGGAGGCATGGCGGTGCCGTACTCGGGCGCGGACGTCGACCGGCTCGAGGGCCGTCTCGACGACGCCCGCGGCCGACGGGCGCGGGTTCGCCATCGGATCATCGGGAAACTGGAAGCCGAGCTGGCGTTCACCCGCGGCCTGGCCGATCGGGAGCAGATGGCGACCGTCGGTTGGGCCGTGCCCGGTGTCGCCGAGGAGGGGTTCGACGTGGCTCGGGCCGAACGCATGCTGGCCAGGGCCCGCGACGACGGGGGACCGTTCGGGTCGTGGTTCCGGCGGCGGGCGGAGCGCAAGCTGCGCTCCCGGCTCGGGGTCCATCCCGACGCCACCCTCGACGACGTCGACGCCGCGTTGGCTCTCGCCCGGGCCGAAGCCGCGGTCCGCGGCGGGCTGCGCGGCGGTGGGACCACCTTGGACGCCGAATGGGAGGAGCTCGTCCGGGCCGACGAGGCGTGGCGGGAGGAGCTCGGCCGGGTGATCGAGGCGCGGCGGCGGTCGCGGGAGAACCGCCGCTCGGCTTCGGCGCGGTCGGTGTCGGCGCTCGCCTCGGCCCTGCGAGCCGGCAAGACGAAACGCCGCCGTGCGTTGCAGGATCTCCGAGCCGGTGGCTTCCTCGACGTGTTGCCGCTGTGGGTCGGGACGCTCAAGGAGATCGACGACACGCTCCCGAAGGAACCGGCGGTCTTCGACGTGGTCATCTTCGACGAGGGCAGCCAGATCGATCAGCTGCGGGCGGCCCCGGCGCTGGCTCGGGCCCGGCGCGCGGTCGTCATCGGCGATCCCAAACAGCTCCGGCACGTCTCGTTCCTGTCGGACGACGCGATGGCGGCGTCGGCCGACGAGCACGGCATCGAGGCAGAGACGCTGCGGATCCTCGACGTCCGGCGCAACAGCCTCTTCGACGTCGCGGTCGGCGCGTCGTCCGTCTCCGCTCTCGAGGAGCATTTCCGATCGGTGCCCCACATCATCGGGTTCTCGGATCGGCGTTTCTACGATGGCTCGTTGAAGCTCATGACCCAGCATCCGGCCACCGAGCGTCTCGACGCCATCCGTATCCGGAGGGTCGCGGGTCGTCGCGACGACGAGGGCGTCAACAACGCCGAGGTCGACGCCGTCGTCCAGGAGGTGGCGGCGGTCATGGATCGGGGAGGATCGTCGATCGGGGTCATGAGTCCCTTCCGAGCTCAGGCCGACGCCCTCGAATCGGCGCTCGTCGATCGGTTCCATCCCGACGCGCTGGAAGCCGCCGACGTCCGGGTGGGAACCGTGCATGCCTTCCAGGGCAACGAACGCGACGTGATCGTCGTGTCGCTGAGCATCTCCGCCGCGGATGTGTCCGGCTCGTTGCGGTTCATCGAAGAGCCGCACCTGTTCAACGTGATGGTGACCCGCGCCCGTGACGAGATGGTCGTCGTCACGTCCCTCGAGGCCGGAGAGGAAGGGTCGGGGCTCCTCGCCGACTACGTGCGATGGGCCGCCGAGCCGCCGCTGCCGTCCCACGGGGCCGCCCCGGCGCGGGGGTGGATCGGTTCGCTGGCGACCGAACTCGAAGCGTTCGGGCTGCCCGTGGTGGCCTCCTACCCGGTGGCGGGGTACGAGGTGGATCTGGCCGTCGGCGCCGGCGCGGCCGCGATCGGCGTGGAGTGCGAGGTCTTCGAAGCCGACCCGCGCCGGCACATCGAACGGCACATGGACCTCATCCGGGCGGGATGGCGGCTGGCGGACATGTTCCAGAGCCGTTGGTTGGCGATGCCGGAGGCGGCCGCCGAACGTCTGGCGGAGGTCGTCCTCCGTCCGGACGGTTCGGGTCAGACCGATCCGAACCGGCTCGCCGGCCAGTAGCGGGTCGTCACGATCCATCCGATCGACGACACCGGCACGGGACCGATGGTCCGGGAGTCCCGCGACGAGGCGGAACGATCGTCGCCGAGGACGAAGACCGAATCGGGAGGGATCTCCCACAGATCGACCGGCCAGGTGGGGCCGTTGGCCCACGGCTCGGCGAGCACGGCGCCGTCGACGTGCACCTGTCCGTTGCCGATCTCGATGCGCTCATCCGGCAAGCCGACGACACGTTTGACGAGGTTGCGGTCCGGATGGTCCGGGTCCGCGAAGACCACGATGTCGCCGCGTCGAAGCTCCTTGTCCCCGCGCCGGAGCGCCACCACCCAGTCGTTGGGCTCGAGAGCCGGGCGCATCGAGCCGTCGACGATGGCGAAGCGGCGGAGGCGCCCGGCGGCCGCCGCGATCCCGACGACGGCGAACGCCGCCGCGGCCGTGACCCATCGTCGCTTGCGCATGTCGATCCTCTCCGTCGGTCGAGTGTACGCGTCTCTTGTAGGGTGAGGGCACAAGGAAGCGACCACTGATGGAGGTGACGATGCAGCTCCTCGAGCGCATCCTGCGACCCCGCCACGAGGCACATGCCCACTGCGACCTGTTCTGCGGAACCTACGATCCGGCCCAGGCGATGGTCGAGGCGATGTCGTGCCTCAACATCGCCAAGAAGTACCACGCTTCGGAGGATCCCGTGTTCCGTGAGCGAGCGATCTTCATCAAGGAAGAGCGCGCCGAGCTGGTCAAGCACCATCTGTGGGTCCTGTGGACCGACTTCTTCAAGCCCCATCACCTCGAGCAGTTCCCCGATCTCCACGACCTGTTCTGGCGTGCCACCAAGGCCGCCGGGGCCGCGAAGAAGACGATGGACGTGGAGGCCCAGGAGGAGATGATCGCGCTCATCCGGGAGGTCGCCGACGTGTTCTGGCAGACCCCCGAGTCGGCCACCGCAGGCGTCTACCCGCCGAGCTGAGACATCGCCGCCGCCCGGTCGGCCTCGTGGTCGACCGGGGCGGCGCGTCCGACGACGAGGTCGTACAAGAGCGCGCCGACCGCCAGCGCCGTGCCGGTGAACGCCGCGGTTCCGACCGCGGTCGCCGCCAGGTTGGACACCGTGACCCCGCCGGGCACCGTGCGCATGGCCACCGTGGCGGCGGCGAACGCGGCGAAGCCGCCGAGGACCGCCGGCGGCACCGCCCGACCTGCCGTGTCGACGACCCGGCGGAGACCGGCGCGGGCGATCGGGTCGCGGTACCACACGGCGCCCAGAGTGGCGGTGTACAGGCCGAGGGACACGACACTGGCGGTGGCGACGCCGGCGATCCCGAACCGGTTGGCGGCCGTCAGGTAGATGGGAACGGCCACGACGGTCGCGACCGTCCCGATGACGACGGGCGTCCACATGTCCCGCTTGGCGTAGAAGCCCCGGGTCAGGACCTGCAGGGTTCCCCAGATCGGAACGGCGAAGGCGTAGAAGAACAAGGCGCGTGCGACCGCCGCCGAGTCGGCCTGGAGGAACTGGCTGCGCTCGTACAAGGTGCGGACGATCGGGACCGACATCGCTGCCAGCAGCGCGGTGGCGCTCAAGGACAGCACGAGGACCCACCGCAGGGCGCGATCGACCGTGCGCCGCATCTGGACCGCCTTGCCTTCGGCGTGGAGGCGAGCGAGGAACGGGTAGGCCGCGACGGCGGCGGCCTGGGCGATGAGCCCCACCGGCACCAGCATCGTGCGGCGGGCGTACAGGAGGTGGGTCTGGGCGGCTTCTCCGACGAGGCCCCCGAAGACGCTCATGAAGGTCTCGTCGAGGGCCACGATCGACTGGCCGATCATGAGCGGGAGGGCGATGAGGACGTACTGGCGGACCGCGGGGTGCTTCCACGGCGCCGCCCATACGACCCGCATACCCGACCGCCGCGCTCCCCACCACTGGAGCGCCAGGTTCCCGACGAAGGCGCCGACCACCGCCCCCCACACGAACCCCTCGGGATCCGGCCTGCCGGTCACGACCGCGTAGCCGACGCCGCCGGCGATGATGCCCACGTTGTAGACCACCGGGGCGAGCGACGGGATCGTGAAGTGCCCCTTGGCGTACTGCACGGCGACGAACATCGCTCCGACGACGAACGCGAACTGGGCGGGGAGGACGATGCGGGTCAGGCGCACGGTCTCGGCGACCTGGGCCGCATCGAACCGCGGGTAGATGGCGCCGATGACCGCCGGCGCCACGATCCAGCCGCCCACGATGAGGACGGTGACGGCGATCGTGAGCCAGCGCACGATCGCCGTGAACCCGATCCAGCCTTCGCCCTCTTCGTCGTCGGCCAGGTACCGGGAGAAGATCGGGATGAACGTGATCGTCAGGAACCCGCCGGCGAGGAGGTAGTTGGCGTAGTCGGGGATGCGGAACGCCGCCACGTACGTGTCGGTCACCCCGTTGGCCCCGAGCAACGCGGCGAAGATCATCTCCCTCACGATCCCCAGGACGCGCGAGGCGAGGATCCCGCTGCCGACGATGATCGCCGCGATGCCGATCCTGCCGCCGGAGAGGCGGTCCTGTTTCAGGCGATCGTGCTGGTCCATGTCGAGGTCACGCTACCGACACGGTCGGGGATTCCTCCGCACCGTCACGCCAGGTCACGGTGGCGGAGGAGCAACATGACGGCGCCGATCGAGGCCGCGACGAGGACCACGACCTTGCCGACGGCGCCCCATGCGCCGGGCATCAGATCCCCCAGAGCGACGTCGGGGAGGGCGTCGACGACGTCGGATCCTCCCAGGCCGGCCAGGGCGACGATCCCGAGCCGCCACGGCGAGAGGGATGCCACCCCCTGGAGGGCGCTGGCGACGCCGTTCTCGAAGACGAAGACGAACCCGAGCCCGAGGAGGACGGCGCGGTCGCTCAGATAGCCGAGCGGCACGAACAGCGCCGTGTAGGCGACGGTGGCGACGATCGAACCCACGGCGAGGGGTCCCACGAGGTCCCACGAGCCCGTCAGGACGCCGTATGCGGCGGCGAGGGCGAGCGCTCCCAGGAGGTTGAGGCCCACCGCGGCGGCTCCGGCGCCGGCCAGCTTGGCGCCGCCGATGATCCAGCGGGGGATGGGCCGCAGCACGATGAACGACATCGTGCCGTCCCGGCGCTCGTCGCCGAGGGCTCCGGCGCCGATGATCAGCGCCACGATCGGCAGCAGCAGGGGGAAGTAGAGGGCGACCGTGGTGTCGACGGCGCGTTCGAGGGCGCGGTCGGCTCGGAGGTTCGCCGCCGACAGGAGGTAGATGAACGCCGGGGCGAGCTCGAGGAGCCCGAACCCGACGAGCCGCTTGAGGGCGAGGCTGCGCCGGGCGGTCATCGTGGCCAGGGCGGCGGCGGCGGTCATCGACGGTGCACCAGGTAGCGGAAGACGCTCACCAGCGACGCGTCCTCGGGCCGGAACGAGACGATGCGCGCCTCGACGTCACGGGCGACGGCGGGGAGTCGGCGGCCGAGTCCGGCGAGATCCTCGGTCTCGACATGGAGGACGTGATCGTCGATGGAGACCCCATGGACGCGGGCGTCGGAGACCAGCGCGGCGGCCAGCTCCCGGGGACGGTCGGTTTCGACCCTGACCCGGTAGGGGATGTCCGCCATGGCCCGGCGGATGGCGGGAACCGTTCCGGCGGCGGCGAGCTTGCCGTCGACGATGGCCAGCACCCGGTCGCTCATCCGCTCCACCTCCTCGAGGACGTGGGACGACACGATCACGGTCCGCCCGTCGTCACCCATCTGGCGGAAGATGTCGATCAGGTGGGCGCGCTGGACCGGATCGGTCCCGTTGAGGGGCTCGTCGAGGACGAGGATCCGAGGATCGCCGACGAGGGCGGCGGCGACCTTCGCCCGCTGTCGCATCCCCTTGGAGTACGCGGCGAGCCGGCGGTGCGCGACGTCACTCAGGCGCACGACCTGGAGGGCACGGCGAGCGGCGGCGTCGGCGTCGGTGACGCCGCCGAGCACGGCCGCGTAGCGAACGTACTGTTGGGCGGACAGGTCGGGGTACAGCGCGTTCTCTTCGGGAACCAGCCCCATCTCGGCGTACACGGACGGTTCCGTCCTCGGTCGCACGCCGAGGACCTCCACGGTCCCTTCCGAAGGGTCGATGAGCCCGGTCAGCATGCGCAGCATGGTCGTCTTTCCCGCGCCGTTGGGTCCGAGGAGGCCGGTGACCCCCGCACCGAACGAACAGGTGACGTTCGAGACCGCGACCTTCTGGCCGAACCATTTCGACACGCCGTCGACGACGACGGTCGGCGCCTCGACGAGCGCCGGATCGTCCGTCACATCGACCTCCGATACCGGCGGAGGACGAGCAGGAGGCTGACCCCGGCCACGGTGACGATCATCACCGCCGATACCCACGGTGCGAACCCCGCCTGGGAGACGATGAGCTCCTGGGTGGCGCTGCGGCCGTAGATCCAGTCCCGCACGTAGTTGGGATGTTCGATGAGGGCGGCCAGCGCGGCGAACCGGTGGCCCGGCAGGACGGTTGCCTGCACGATGCCTGCCACGAGCCCCATGCCCACCAGCATGACCGCCAGGTAGACGCCGGAGGCGACGGCCTTGCGTTTCGCGTAGGCGGCCACGAGGAAGGCGGGAGGTGCGTAGGCGAGGGCGTAGACGGCGGCGGTCAGCACGATCTTCGGGATCTCTCCGGCGCGGGCGATCAACTCTCCCATCAGCGTCTCGCCCGTCAGGGCGGAGAAGCCGACGTACATGAGGAACTGGGGCACGAGCAGGAACAGCGACAGCACCGCCAGCAGCGAGCCGAAGCGGGCCCACACGTAGTCGTCCGGGAGCAGTGGACGGGAGCTGTAGACCGACAGCACCCCGTAGCGCCGGTCGGGGATGAGCAACTCGGGCGCGGCGAGGGCGACGAACAGCAGCACGGTGGTGCCGATCAAGCTGAAGTACTCGGCATGTCCGCCGAAGGGGGACTCGGCGTCGGGAGCGAAGTTCGACAGGAGGAACGAGAAACCGACGAACGCCACCGCCGGGAGGACGGCCAGGGCCAGCAGGAAGAACGGCAGGATCTTGTGTCGGGCTTTGCGGCGGAAGCCGAGGATCCGGAACACCCCGTCGCGGACGGTCGCCGTCACCGCCCCTCGGCGTCCGAGTCGCGGTCCGTCGTAGCGGACGTACCCGAGGTCGTAGACGACGCCGCGTCGGACCGTCATCGGGAGCCCTCCACGGCGAGGAACACGTCCTCGAGGCTCGTCGATCGGGGTCCCATGGAGCGGATGCCGGTTCCCGTGTCCGCCAGCGCGTCGCGTACGAGGAGGAACGGGTCCTTGCCGTCGGCGGTGACGACCAGCCTGGTTCCGGAGCGTTCGACCTCCGCCCCTGCGGCGGCGAGGACCGTCATCAGCGGTTCGGGGTCGTCGATGAGGTCGATCTCGACGGTGTCGACGTCCACCAGGCTCGCCAGGGGCCCGGAGCGAAGGACCCGCCCCCCCTCGAGCATCACCACCCAGTCGCAGGTGCGCTCGATGTCGCCGAGGACGTGGGACGAGACGAGCACGTCGATGCCGAAGGACCCGAGCCGGGAGATGAGCTCCAGCATCTCGTCGCGGCCCTCGGGATCCAACCCGGCGGTCGGCTCGTCGAGGAACACGAGTTCGGGATCGTGGACGATCGCCTGGGCCAGCTTGGTGCGTTGCTTCATGCCGGTGGAGAAGCCGCCCAGCGGCCGGAACCGTTCCTCCTCGAGGCCGACGAGGGTGAGGACGTCCGACGCTCGCTGACGTGCGGCTCGAGACGGCAGGCCGCCGAGCGCGGCAGCGTAGATCAGGAAATCGGCGGCGGTCTGGTCGGGCGGCAGACAGTTCCCCTCGGGCATGTACCCGACCCGGGCGCGTACCTCCAGCTCGTGGGTTCGGGTATCGAGGCCGAACACCTCGGCGGCGCCCCGCGTCGGGGTCAACATGCCGAGGAGGATGCGGATCAGGGTGGTCTTCCCTGCGCCGTTGGCGCCGACCAGGCCGACCCGTCCCGGCGGGATCCGCAGATCGACGTCATGGAGCGCGACGACGGTGCCGTACGCGTGGCTCAGGCCCCTCGTCTCGATCGCCGGTTGGTCCATGACCCGCGAATCCTGGCAGATACGGTGCCGTAGTCCCTCATCCGACCCGTTCGGCGCGATCGGCCAAGACGACCCCGAGGAGGATGAGTGCCCCGCCGAGCACCATGCCGCCTTGGAGCCGCTCGCCGAGGAGGACGATGCCCCCGACGACGGCGACCAGCGGCACCAGGTACCCGACGAGCGATACCTGGGTGGCCGAGATGTCCTGGAGCAGCCGGTAGTACAGGACGAACGGCACGACGGTGGACACCGTCGCCATGTACACGATGAGCCCCCAACCCGCCGCGGTGATCGCCGTCGGCGCCCCTTCGATCAGGAACATCGCGGGGACCACCAGCACGGCGCCGAACCCGAACTGGAGGCCCGTCACCGGCATCGAGCGGTAGCCGCCGGCCGCCCGCTTCGCGTACGCGCCGGCGTAGCCGATGGCGGCGACGGCGATCAGCGACAGGCCGAGGGCGAGCAGCGGGCGTCCCCCCTCGGCGAGGCCGCTGTCGCCCGAGAGTCCGAGGAGCGCCACGCCGCCGAAGGCGGAGGCCAGCCCCACGACCTTGGAGACGGTGAGCGACTCGTCGGGGAGCATCACATGTGCGAACGACGCGGTGGCCAGGGGGATGAGCGCGGCGAGGAGGCCGACGAACCCGGCGGACGCGTAGGCGTAGGCGAAGGTGAACAGGACGTAGGGGACTGCCAGGTTGAAGACGGCCATCACCCACCCCACCTTCACCTCCTCGGCGGTCGGGTGGAGCTCGCCGCGGGTCGCGGCGAGGATCAGAACGATCAGCCCGGCGATCGCGGTCCGTCCGGCCACCATCGCCCAGACGTCGACGTCCACTCCGAAGGCGGCTCGGGTCGCGATCCCGCCGGTGCCCCAACCGAGGGCGGCGACGACGAGGGTGGTCCACTGGCGGCGGGTCATCGGGTCGGAGGTTCCGGCCGCCGCTCACCGGCGCCGGCGGCGCAGGCCGGTGAGCATGTAGCGCCACACCGGCTCGGTCGTCGGGGACGGATCGGGGGGCGCCGGTTCGGGTGCGGGCGGTGACGGAGCCGCGCCCGTGGCCTCGGCTCGGGCCGCTTCCGCGGCCTCGAGCCGTTCCCTGAGTTCGGCCAGCCGTTCACGCAGGAACCGCGCCTCGGTCTCGGCCTTGGCCGCGCGTTCCCGCGCCTCGGCGAGTCGTTGACCGGCCTCGTGCAGGTTGCCGAGCTGGCCGAGCATCTTGTTCCATGCGTCGACGGGCACGAGCATCGTCCCCGGCGGCGGTTCGGCGGGGGCGTCGGTGGCCGTCGAGGCGGGAGGCGCGGCTGAGGACGGCGGCGCCGTTGCGGGTCTTCCCAACGCCTCCGCGCGGCGCTGGACCGACCGCATCGACACCATCCGCAACGTCACGTCTCCGACCTGCTCGAGGTGGCTGTCGATGGTGCCGCGGCGTGCCCACTTGCGCAGCGTGTTCACCGGGATGCCGGTCCGCTCCTCGGCTTCCCGTAACGTCACGAGATCGCCGTCCATGCGAGGGGTGCGGTGCAGCGACGGGCGTGGAGGACCCGACCGCCGCGACATCGATTCGCGGAGCGCCTCGGTCTCCCATCCGTGCATCGGGTCCATCGGGCGATTGTACGGTCGTACGTCGTGCACGGACCACCCGCGACCGAACCGGAGACGGCGGCACCGATGGCGACCTGCAGACTCCTAGGATGGCGGCGCACCTCACGAGGCGACACGATGACACAGCGTGACACATTCGAGCGGGACGTTCGCGACCTCGTGCGGTCGGTGATCGCCGGCGTCCTCGACGACGAACCGCCGTCCGTCCGGGCGGAGCCAACCGACGGTCCGGCCGGGGAGCCCGGCCCCGAAGGGACCATCGCCATCGGAGCCGATCATGGAGGCTACGCCCTCAAGGAGCGGATCGCCTTCAAGCTCCGGGAAGCCGGCTGGGAGGTCCACGACTGCGGCACCGACGGGACCGCGTCGGTCGACTACCCGGACTTCGCCCACGCCGTGGCCCGCCTCGTGGCGCAGGGATCGTGCCGCTGGGGGATCGCCATCGACGGGGCGGGGATCGGTTCGGCGATGGTCGCCAACAAGGTGCCGGGGATCCGCGCCGCCCTGTGCTACGACCTGTCGACGGCCCGCAACAGCCGCGAGCACAACCACGCCAACGTGCTGACCCTCGGTGCCGGCCTCATCGGAGATGTCCTCGCCTGGCAGATCGTCGAGGAGTGGCTCTCGGTGCCGTGGGGTGGGGGCCGCCACGCCCGCAGGGTCGACAAGATCACCGAGATCGAGCACCTCTACTCGAGGAGCGGGACGTGACCGAACTGCTCGATCGGGAGATGCTCGTCGAACTCGTCACTCGGGAGGTCCTGGCCGCCCTGGCCGAACGGAGCGACATCTGCCGGACGCCGGAGAAGGTCCGCCAGGTCATCGCCAACGGCGCCGACCGTGTCAACTACCACGGTGAAGCCGCCGACGTCCCGAAGGACCTCGCCAAGTACATCGACCACACCCTGCTCAAGCCCGACGCCACCGCCTCCGACATCGACCGGCTGTGCGCCGAGGCCAAGGAGTACGGCTTCGCCTCGGTCTGCGTCAACCCGACGTGGGTGAAGCGGGCGGCAACGAACCTGCGAGGCACCGACGTCAAGACCACCTCGGTGATCGGCTTTCCCCTCGGGGCGAACACCTCGGAGATCAAGGCCATGGAGGCCCGCCGGGCGCTCCGGGACGGCGCCAGGGAACTCGACATGGTCATCAACATCGGGTTCCTCAAATCGGGGTTCACCGACCTGGTGCAGAAGGACATCGAGAAGGTCGTCGACGCCGGCCACGAGGTCGGAGCGCTCGTCAAGGTCATCATCGAAGCCGGCCTGCTCACCGACGCCGAGAAGGTGATCGCCTGCCTGCTGGCGAAACGGGCGAAGGCCGACTACGTCAAGACGTCGACCGGGTTCCTCGCCGGTGGTGCCACCGTCTACGACGTGGCGCTGATGCGCGAGACGGTCGGTCCCGACATGGGGGTGAAGGCGTCCGGCGGGGTCCACACCGCCGAGGAGGCGGAGGAGATGATCGCCGCAGGCGCGACCCGGATCGGCGCCTCGGCGGGAGTTCAGATCGTGAGCGGACAAGGAGCATCAGATGACGAGCGGTATTGACCTGCGGTCCTACGTCTTCCTCGACAGTCTGCAACCGCAGTACGCCGCGTTCCTGGGCACCGTCGCCCAGGGCTTCCTGCCGCTCGCCGGGGAGGCGTCGTTGTTCGTGGAGGTGGCGCCGGGGATCGAGATCAACCGGCTCACCGACATCGCCCTCAAGGCGACGAAGGTCACTCCGGCGATGCAGATCATCGAGCGGTACTACGGGCTGCTCGAGGTGCACTCGGCCGAGCAGGCGGAGACCCGGGCCGCAGGGGCGGCGATCCTCGAAGCCATCGGGTTGACCGAATCGGACCGGATCAAACCGAAGATCCTGTCCAGCCAGATCATCCGCCGGATCGACGATCATCACGCCCAGCTCATCAACCGCACCCGCCACGGGCAGATGATCATCCCGGGGCAGACCCTGTACGTCCTCGAATGCGAACCCGCCGCCTACGCCGCACTGGCCGCCAACGAGGCGGAGAAGGCCTCGGACATCAACGTGCTGGAGGTACGGTCCCACGGGTCGATGGGGCGCATCTATCTGGGCGGCGAGGAACGGGACATCGACGTCGGCTGGAGGGCGGCCACCGCCGCTCTCGAAGGCCTCGACGGCCGCGAGATCTGAACACGACACGGAACACCGGAAGGAGCAACGACGATGGCAGAAGCCCTGGGAATGATCGAATGCCGCAGCTTCGCGGCGATGGTGGAGGCCGCCGACGCGATGGTGAAGGCGGCGAAGGTGGAGCTGGTCTCCTACGAGGAGACCGGCGGCGGTTACGTGACCGCGGTCGTTCGCGGCGACGTCGCGGCGGTGAAGGCCGCCGTCGATGCCGGGACCCGCGGTGCCGAGAAGGTCGGCGAGGTCATCGCGACCCACGTCATCGCGCGGCCGCATCTCAACATCGATCTCGTCCTGCCCCTCGGCCGCCACGCCGAAGCGCAAGAGGAGCTGAGCTGACCGTCCGGGGCAAGGAGGTCCGCCCGTGAACCTGGCGAAGGTCACCGGCACGCTGGTCGCGAGCCGGAAGGAACCGTCCATGGAGGGCATGAAGTTCCTCGTGCTCAGGCAGCTCGACGCCGCCAACTCCGAGACCGGTGGATACGTCGTGGCGGTCGATGCGGTCGGCGCCGGCGTCGGAGAGGTCGTCATGTACGCGTCGGGGAGCTCGGCCCGTCAGACCGAGATGACCAAGGACCGCCCGTGCGACGCGGTGGTCATGGCCATCGTCGACACCTGGGAGCTCGACGGCGAGACGGTCTACACGAAATGACACAGCTCCCGGATCCCGCCGAGATCGAGGCGATCATCGCCCGGGTGAAGGGGCGGGTGGCGGCGGCCACGGTCGCCGGGCGCCCCGGCCGGGCGCTGCGGACCGCCGAGGAGCTCGCCGCGGTCGAAGCGCAACTCGGCGACGGGATCCATCCGTCGATCGACGCCGCGGTCGCTGCCGCGGCGCGAGCCGCGGCCCGGTACCGGGAGCTGGGCCTCGACGCGCGCAAGCAGGTGACCGCGTCGATCCGGGAGGCCATGCTGAGAGACGGTGAACGGTTGGCCGAGATGGCTCGGCTCGAGACGGGCCTCGGTCGAACCGTCGACAAGATCGAGAAGAACCGACTCGTGACCATCAAGACGCCGGGACCCGAGGACCTGGAACCGCAGGCCGAGACCGGCGACCACGGCATGGTCGTCACCGAGTACGCCCCGTACGGGGTGATCGGGGTCATCAGCCCGGTGACGAACCCCACGTCGACCATCATCAACAACACGATCGCCATCACGGCGGCCGGGAACGCCGCCGTCTTCAACGTCCATCCGGGCGCGAAACGGGTCTCGGTCGAGAACATCAAGATGCTCAACCGAGCCATCGTCGCCGCCGGAGGCCCTCCCGATCTGGTGACCGCGATCCCCGAACCCACGATCGAGTCCGCCAAGCAGCTCATGGCGCACCCGTCGGTGCCGGTGCTCCTGGTCACCGGCGGGCCCGGCGTCGTCCGGGAGGCCCTCAAGATGCCGAAGAAGGCGATCACCGCCGGGCCGGGCAACCCCCCGGCCGTGGTCGACCCGACCGCCGACATCGCCCAAGCCGCCACCGACATCGTGTTCGGGGCGTCCTTCGACAACAACATCATCTGCGTCGACGAGAAGACGACGATCGTCGTCGACTCGGTGGCGGACCGACTCGTGCATGCGATGGTCGACGCCGGCGCCTATCGCCTCAAGGAGCATGAGCTGAAACGACTCGAGCGGGTGATCTTCACCGAGGTCGGCGCTCCCAACAAGCCATGGCCGGTCGAGCCGCGGTGGATCGGTCAGGACGCCTCCAGGATCCTCGCCGAGATCGGCGTGCAGGCCGACGGCGACCCCCGGCTGCTCATCGCCGACGTGCCGCGGGAGCACGGTCTCGTGTGGACCGAACAGATGATGCCCGTCATGCCCGTCGTGCGGGTCAAGGACGTCGGGGACGCGATCGACCTCGCCGTTCGATCCGAACACGGGTTCCGCCACACCGCCTCGATCCATTCGACGAACGTCGACACGATCACGGCGATGGGACGAGCCATGAACTGTTCGATCTTCGTCGCCAACGGCCCGAACCTGGCCGGCCTCGGGTACCGCGGCGAGGGGTACACGTCCTTCTCGATCGCCAGTCCGACCGGGGAAGGACTCACCCGTCCTCGCACGTTCTCACGGATCCGGCGGGTCACCGTCGTGGGAGCGATGCGCATTGTCTGAGCACCGGGACCCCGCCATCGGCCTGGTCGAACTGTCGTCGATCGCCACCGGCATCGCGTGCGCCGACGCGATGGTGAAGGCCGCCCCGATCGGGGCGATCTACACCGGCACCATCCACCCCGGCCGGTACCTCGTGCTCGTGTCCGGGGACACCGCATCGGTCGAGATCGCTCTCGATGTCGCAGCCGACCGGGGAGGATCGTCCGTCTCCGGGTCGGTCTTCCTCCCCGACGTGCATCCCGAGGTCGTCGCCGCCCTCGTCACGGCTCGCCACGACGCGGTCCCCGAACCCGAGGCTCTCGGGATCGTGGAGACCGCCACCGTCCCGCCGGTCGTGGACGGCGCCGACGCCGGAGTGAAGGCCGCGGACGTGAACGTCGCCGCCGTCTTGCTGGCCGACGGTCTCGGAGGAAAGGGGTACGTCCTGTTCGGTGGCAGCATCGGCGACGTCGAGGCTGCCGTGGAGGCGGCGACGCAACGCATCGAGCCGTCGGGCGACCTCGTCGCGGCCGAGGTCGTCGCCCAGCTCCACCCCGAGATCCGCGCCAACCTCGGGTCCGAGCTGCGCTTCAACCGGCGCCTCGCCGGCGGCGGGGAGCGCTGATGCAACTCGGCCGGGTACGCGGCACCGTCGTGGCGACGATCAAGGCCGAAGGGCTCGAGGGGGTCCGCTTCCTGATCGTTCAACCGCTCGACGATCGCCTCCGCCCGGCCGGATCCACGGTGGTGGCCGCCGACGCCGTCCACATGGCCGGTCCCGGCGAGCTGGTCTACGTCGTGGCCTCGCGGGAGGCGGCCACCACCGTGGAT
>JALVQZ010000155.1 GCA_027036355.1 Acidimicrobiia bacterium
CTTCCCGACCGGGAACTCGTCGATGTAGCCGTAGCCACCGTGGATCTGGACCCCCCGGTCGGCGACCCGAACCGCGGCCTCGGACGCGTGGAACTTGGCGATCGTCGACTCGATCGTCACCGTCTCGCCCCGGTCGAACATGTCGGCGACCCGCAACGTCAACAACCGTGAGATCTCGACGTCGACGGCCATCTCGGCCAGATGCTCCTGGACGAGCTGGAACGCCGCGATCGGACGACCGAACTGCTCACGTTCCCCCGCGTACGCGAGGGACGCTTCCAACGCTCCCCGGGCGATCCCCACACACCCTGCCGCCACCGACATCCGCCCCCGGTTCAGCGCCGACAACGCCACGGCCAGTCCCTGACCCACCTCACCGAGACGGGCGTCGTCGCCGACACGGACATCCTCGAGGTACAGCTCGGCCGTGTCCTGGGCTCGCAGGCCCAGCTTCCCGGTGATCTTGCGGCGGGTGAACCCCTCCGCGTCGGTGGGGACCGCGAACGCCGTCAGGCCCCGCGAACCCTCACCGGTCCTGGCGAACACCAACGCCAGGGCGGCCTTGATGCCGTTGGTGATGAAGATCTTCGAACCGTTCAACACCCATCCGTCACCGTCGCGCCGGGCGGTCGTCCGGAGGCTCGCCGGGTCCGAGCCCGACGACGGCTCGGTCAACGCGAAACACCCGATCGCCGTGCCGTCGCAGAGGCCGGGAAGGAACCGGCGCTTCTGGGTCTCGCTCCCCCACGCGGCGATGGTCTTGCCCACGAGACCGACGTTGACCGAGATCACGCCCCGGATCGCCGAGTCCGCCACCCCGAGCTCTTCGAGCACGAGGCAGTACCCGACGTTGTCGCACGGCGTGCCGCCGTACTCGGCGGGAAGGGTCAACCCGAGGAACCCCACCTCGGCGAGGGCGTGGAGGATCGCCGGATCGTACTCCTCCGCCCGGTCCCATTCCCGCACGTGGGGAACGATCTCTGCCGCGGCGAACGCCGCCGCGGTCTCCCGGAACAAGCGATGCTCGTCGGTCAGCTCGAAGTTCACGCCATCTCCGTCAGGTCGCTGGGCCCGAATGTAGCCAGTCGCTCGGCGACGCCGATGGCGACGGCACCGAGCGACGAGGCAGGCACCACGTCCCACACGAGGCCCCACGCCTTCGCCGTGGGAGCGTCGATGGCCGATCCCAGCAAGGCGGCAGCGAGCGCTCTCGCCCGGCCGACGGCGTGCGGCAACAGCCAGGTGCCGCCGCCGTCGGGCATGAGGCCGACGCGGGAGAAGGCCTCGACGAACCGCGCGTCGGCCGCCGCGACCACCACGTCGGCGGCCAGCGCCAGGCTCGCTCCGGCTCCGGCGGCGACCCCCTGAACGGCGCTGACGACCGGCTTCGGCCCGTACCGGATGCTCCGCACGAGCGGGTTGTAGGCCTCCTCGAGGCTGGCGCCGAGATCCAACGGCGGAGCACCGGGCGGCACGTACCGCAAGGAGAGGTCCTGTCCCGAGCAGAAGGCCCGACCCTCCGCGTCGAGGACGATCGCCCCGACGCGCGGATCGCCCATCGCGGCGTCCACCCCCCGACGCAGATCGATGACCATCTCCGCGTCGAGGGCGTTGAGCTTGTCGGGTCGTGCGAGCGTGAACACGGCGATCCGGCCTGCGGTTCGGCGGCGGATCGAGTCGGTCACGGACCCACGCCGACGAACGCTTCGATGGCGTCGACGAACTCGTCCGCTCTGGACAGGATCGCCTCGTGGCCAGAGCCGAACATCTCGTGGATCCTCGCCTCGGGAAGGTACGAGGCGAGCTGGTACTGGGTGCGAGCGGGGACCACCTTGTCGTCCGACAAGATGATCACCATGATCGGAACGTCGAGGGTCCCCACCCAGGGCCGCGAATCGAACCGCCACACCGCGGCGCCCGACTCGTAGTAGAGGGTCGGGTCACGGTTCATCAGGTTCTCCCACAACCACCGGCCGTGTTCGATGGCGATGATGCCTTGGGAGACGAGGAGCCGGTACGTGACCATGGCCGACTCCTTCTTGGAGAGGCGAGCGGCGGCCCGCCCCAGCCAGAAAGCGACCCGGACCGCCCCCCGGTGCCGGTCGATCGGGTAGGCGGCGGTCGCGGCGAGGATGAGCGACCGGACCCGGCCCGGGTACCGGCGGGCGAACGCCTGCGCCGCCATCCCGCCCATCGAGTAACCGAACAGCGACACGGGGCCCTCGACACCGATCGCGTCGAGGATGCCCGCGAGTTCGTCGGCCAGGTCCTCGATGTCGAAGTGATCTCGGATCCGGTCGGACTTCCCGTGGTTGCGATGATCGGGAACGATGACCCGATAGTGCTGCGACAAGCGTGGAAGGACCCGGAAGAACGTCATCAGGGAATCGAAGCTCCAGCCATGGACGAGCACGAGAGGCGGAGCGGCCGGATCGCCCAGCTCCCTGACGAGGAACTCGTGTTCGCCGACGATGACGGTCCGGCCCGTGACCCGGCTCGGTCGGCGTTGGATGCCATGGAACCGAGGCGGGAACTCCGGTCCCAGCAGCCGCCAGGCCATCCACGCCAGGAAGCCGTACCACAGGGCCCGAGCCGTTCGTCGGATCATCGATCCCCACCGAGGTCGTCGACGGCGAACACGTACTCGGCCACCGGCACGCCGTCGACGAGGTGTTCGACGATGATCCGCTCCATCACCTCGGGAGTCACCGAGTGGTACCAGGTTCCCTCCGGGTAGACGACCACGATCGGGCCCCGCTCACAGATCCGGAAACAGTCGACCTTCGATCGCAGCACCGTTCCCCCGCCGTCGGTGGCCGGCGGCGGAGAAGCGTCGAGGTCGTCGCCGCGCCACGGGGCGGGGGCCGAGGCGAGGCCGAGCTCCTTCAGGCGCCGCTTCAGGTACCGCCACAGTTCGGCGGATTCCTCGGCGGTCGAACACCGCGGGGTGGACTGCTGGGCGCAGACGAAGACGTGACGGCGGAGCGTCCCGATGCCCAGCGACGTAGCGATCGCCCGCAACCGATCCCTACCGACGTCCTCCATCGTGACAGTCTCCCCGAGGTCACCGGACTATGGCAAGTCGCTCTCGGCGGCCCGTAGGGCCGATACGCTGGGGGCCCATGGAACCCATCCGCCTGACGGCCTTCTCGCACGGCGCCGGGTGAGCGTGCAAGCTCGGCCCTGACGAGCTGGCGCAGGTCCTGCGCCGTCTGCACACCACCGCACCGATCGAGCACCCGGATCTCCTCGTCGGGATCCCGGGAGGGGACGACGCGGCCGTCTTCAAGTTCCGGGAGGACCTGGCGATCGTTCAGACGGTCGACTTCTTCACCCCGATCGTCGACGAAGCCGCCGACTGGGGCCGGATCGCGGCCGCCAACGCGCTCTCGGACGTCTACGCGATGGGTGGGCGCCCGTTGATGGCCCTCCAGCTGGTCGGATGGCCCAGGGACCGCCTGTCGCTCGACCTTCTCGGCGACGTCATGGAAGGAGGGGCGGAGGTGCTCACCGAAGCCGGTTGCCTGCTCGTCGGGGGCCACACCATCGACGACGCCGAACCGAAGTACGGGTTCGCGGTGACCGGACTCGTCCATACCGAGGACCTCATCACGAACGCGGCCGCCGAGCCGGGCGACGTCCTCGTGCTCACCAAGCCCGTCGGCACCGGCATCGTCGCCACGGCGATCAAACGGGGCGAAGCCGACCCGGCGGTCAGGGACGCGGCGGTGGCGACGATGCGCCGGCTCAACGACGCGGCGGCCCGTGCGGCCACTCGGGTCAGGGTGCGAGCCGGGACCGACGTCACGGGCTTCGGCCTGCTCGGCCACCTCGGCGAGATCGTGAGAGCCTCCGGCGTCTCGGCCGAACTGGACGTCGAGGCCGTGCCGGTACTCCCCGGGGTGTCCGAGCTGATCGACGCCGGGATGGTACCCGGCGGGACCTTGCGGAACCTGGAATCGGTGGCCCGGATGGTCGACTTCGGCATGCTGGGGCGGGACACCCAGCTCCTCCTCGCCGACGCCCAGACGAGCGGCGGCCTCCTCCTGGCCGTTCCGGCGCCGCTGCACGGCGCGCTGCTCGAAGCGCTCTCGGAGGAGGGTGTCGACGCCGCCTCCGTGGGACGGATCGTCGCTCGCGGGTTCGCCGATGGACCGACCGGACGGATCACCGTCCGCTGACCGACCGGACGGTCCCCCGACTTGCCGTCGGCTTCCAGGGTCCTACCATCGATGCATGCTCGGGTCGCTCCGCGACCCGATGGCAGGCCCCCTCGTCCCCCCTGGGGGGCCTGCCCCTTTCACGGAGCCGGCGTCCCCGCGACGCCGGCTCCGTCGTTCCCGATAGGCTGACGTCCCCATGAAGTTCCGGTTCCCCCAGCCCCGCCGCGTCACCCACGCCCTGCGTGAGCTGGCGCGCCGTCAACCCGACGAGGCCGAGGAGTACCTCGAAGAGCACCACGAGGAATGGGAGCAGCTCGCCGAGACCGTCCCCGAAGACGCCGCCGACATCCTCGAAGCCATCGACGAGGAAGGAGCCGCCGAGCTGCTCACGGGGCTGCCTCCCGACGATGCCGGCGAGGTCCTCGACGAGATGAAGCCCGAGGCGGCGGCGGACATCCTCGAGGAGCTCGATCCCGCCACCGCGGCGGACCTCATCGAGGAGATGGAACCCGACCAGGCCGCCGACGTCATCGGGGCCCTGGAGGAGGACGAACGCACCGCGGTGCTCGCCCACCTCGAGCCGGAGAAGGCCCGCGAGATCGAGCGGCTCCTCGTCTACGAGGCGGACACCGCCGGCGGCATGATGACCACCGACGTCGCCGCCCTGCCGATCGGGATGACCGCAGGCGAAGCCATCGAAGCCCTGCGCCGCCTCCACGACGAGCTCGGCTCCAACCTCACCTACGTCTACACCGTCGATCCGCGAGGCCACCTCGTCGGCGTCGTCCCGTTCCGGGAGCTGGTCTTCGCCCGACCAGGCCAGGGCCTGGACGAACTGGTCATCCGCGACCCGGTGTCGGTGACGCCCGACACCGACCGGGAGCACGTCGCCGAGCTCATCCACCGGTACCACCTCCAAGCCATCCCGGTCGTCGACCACGACGGCCTCCTGCTCGGCATGGTCAAGTTCGGCGAGGCGATGGAAGCGATCCAGGCCGAAGCCGGCGAGGACCTCGCGGTCATGTTCGGCGCCGGGGAAGAGGAGTCCGTGTTCACCCCGGTGCGTGAGTCGGTGAGGCGCCGCCTGCCCTGGAACCTCTTCAACCTCCTGGCCGGGTTCGTGACCGTGTTCGTCGTGGCGCAGTTCGAGGACACCCTCGCCCGCTACGCGCTCCTGGCCGCCTACATGCCGCTGGTCGCCGGGCTCTCGGGCAACAGCGGCGCCCAAGCGATCGCCGTCACGATCCGATCGATCGCCGTCGGCGAGCTCCCCCGCGGCAAGGAGCTGCGGGCGGTTCGTCGGGAGCTGGCCATCGGCCTGGTCCGTGGCACGATCATCGCCACGGTCGGTGCGATCCTGGTGGCGGCCACCGTGGCGTTGCTGTCCCGGGGAGGCCCCGCCGATCCCGGACAGATCCCGGTGGCGCCGGCGCAGATGGCGTGGATCATCTGGATCTCGATGATGATCGGGTTCACCGTCGCCGCCCTCGCCGGATCGTCCATCCCGCTGATCCTCCGCCGTCTCGGCCTCGACCCCGCGCTGGCGTCGAACATCTTCCTGACCATGACCACCGACGCGGTGGGATTCGGGACGTTCCTGCTGACCGCGACGCTGCTCCTCTAGCTCCTACGAGCCGATCACGGCGGTCCCGGCGTCGCTGAAGGGACCCTCGTAGACGATCCGGAAGCCCTCGACGAGCCGGGCGAGGAAGTGCTCCGACAGGATCGCCTGCTCCTCGTCGGAGGGTTCGTCGAGCATGACGATGTCGACGGCCGCGGGATCGTCGACCACGTAGACCTCGTAGATCGGTGGGAACGTCTCGACCACGTCGGTGATGACGTCGTAGACGTCGATGTCGGTGAGGCCCTGACCATCGCCCTCGACCAGCACGACGACGGCGTCACCGAGATCCGAGACGGGGATCCTTCGAACGATCCGGTACTCGACGCCTTGGGCGCCGATGAGCGGCGGCAGCGTCGTGGTGGTCGTGGTGGTCGTCTCCGACGGCGCGGTGGTCGTGATCAGCGGCCGGGTCGTCACGGTCGTCTCGACGGAACCCGAGCGGTTGCACGCCGAGGCGACGACCCCGACGGCGACGACGGTCACGACCACGGTGCGAGCGATCCTCACCCGGCCACTCTACCGGCGTGGCGGCGTACGGGCCGGGAGCCTGTCACATCGGGCCGGCACTACCGATCATCGCGATGCCAGCCACTCGGCGTAGTCGACCCCGTCCATCCACGGGGTGTGGTGGACGAGCCGGAAACGTCGCTGCACGTCCTCGAAACGTTCCGGGTCGGGAGCGTCCTCCAACTCCAGCATCGCCAGATCCAACGTCGGCCGCCACGCCGGTGGACCCAAGGCGGCGTCGACCTTCGACTCCCACGGGTCGGCGTCGGCGTCGGCGTCGGATCCCGCCCAGAGATCCCGGAGCTTGATCGCCATCCGAACGGCTTGGCGCAGGGATCTGGCCCGTGCCCGGTCGATCCGGTAGCCGTCGGCCGCCAGGGTCTCCAACCACTCGGCGAACGCCCCATCCGAGCGCCACGCCTCCGGGTCCTCGACCACCGCGCGGTACAGGCGGTCCACGGCGTCCACGAGCGGAGCGCCGCTCATCGTCCGGTCTCTGCGGCCACGAGCTTCCTGAACGCCGCGGCCAGCCGTGCGGTCCGAGCACCCGGATCGAAGCGGCGAGCGTCGATGGCACCGACGGGGAGGACCTCCTTGACGGTCGACATGGCGAACACCTCGTCGGCGGCGAGGACCTCGTCGAGCGCGTACCGGCCCTGTTCGACCTCGATGCCGGAAGCGGCAGCCAGATCGAGGACGGCCGATCGGGTGATCGAGGCCAGGATCCCCAGCTCGAGGGACGGGGTCCGCAGCGTGTCGCCATGGAACCAGGCCACCGAGAAGGTGGGGCCTTCGAGGACGTCACCGTCCCGGCCGATCAACAGCGCGTCGTCGAAGCCGTCGCGTCTGGCGGCGAGGGCGGCGGCGAGGTTGAACCCGTACGACAGGATCTTGGCGCCGGTGAGCTCCGAGCGGGCCCCGTCGGGATGCCATGGAGCGAGGCGAGACCCGACACGGAGCGCCCGGGGAACCGCCGGTGGGCGCTCGGCGTACACGACGATCTTGGAGCCGATGCCGGGATGGACCGGATCGACGCCGCCGGAGACGAAGAGCCGCACGACGGCGTCTCGGGCGCCGTCCGCCACGGTCGTGCACCATCCAGCCAACGACCCACGATCCGGGAGCGGCAGGTGGAGGGCCGCGGCCGAATGGGCGAGCCGGTCGAGATGGGCGTCGAGGCGGAAGATCGTCCCGCCGTACGCACGCATCGCCTCGAAACACCCGTAGCCCCGCTGGAACCCGATGTCGAAGACGCTGACGCACGCGTCCTGAGCCGGAACGGCCACCCCGTCGATCAGTACGTCGCCGACGACGTCGATCATCGCGACGGCACCTCGCGGAAGTGATTGGTGATCGGGAGGCGACGATCCCGTCCGAAGGCCTTGCGGGTGATCTTGACCCCGGGTGCAGCTTGACGCCGCTTGTACTCGTTGCGGTCGACCATGGCCGCCACCCGGCACACGAGCTCCTCGTCGAACCCGTCGGCGACGATGTCGGCGATGGATCGATCCATCTCGACGTAGCGCACCAAGATGGCGTCCAAGACCTCGTAGGGAGGAAGCGTGTCGGTGTCCTTCTGGTCGGGCCGCAACTCCGCCGAGGGCGCCTTGTCGATCACCGGCTGCGGGATCACCTCGCCGGTTCGGTTGCGCCACTCGGCCAGCCGGTAGACCATCGTCTTGTAGACGTCCTTGAGGACCGCGTACCCCCCGACCATGTCGCCGTAGAGCGTCGCGTACCCGACGGCCATCTCGGACTTGTTGCCCGTGGCGACGACCATCCCTCCGAACTTGTTGGACAGCGCCATGAGGATCGCTCCGCGGATCCTCGCCTGCAGGTTCTCCTCGGCCACGTTCGCCTCGGTACCGGCGAACGCGGGGGCGAGGGTGTCGAGGAACACCGAGAAGACCGGCTCGATGGGGATCTCGTCGAACCGGATCCCGAGCCGTCGAGCGAGGTCCCGGGAGTCCGACACCGATCCCTCCGAGCTGTACCGGGTCGGCATCGTGACCCCCCACACGGCGTCGGCGCCGAGAGCGTCGACGGCGATGGCGGCCGTCAGGGACGAATCGATGCCACCGGAGAGGCCGACGACGACCTCGGGGAAGCCGTTCTTCCTGACGTAGTCCCGCAACCCGGTCACCAACGCCTCGTAGACCTCCGCCTCCGGATCCAGCCGCGCCACCGAGGGCGGAACGACCGGAGGGTCGCGGCGCACCTCCGGACCGGCGGTGACGGGGATCGGTTCCCCGGCGGTGGGTCGAGGCGGCGGCAATGGGACGTCGACGACGAACCGCTCCTCGACGAACTGGGGGGCCCGGTAGATCGCCCGCCCCCCGGCGGCGAACACCATCGATTCGCCGTCGAACACGAGCTCATCTTGACCACCCACCGTGTTGACGTACACGACCGCGGCGCCGGACCGTTCCGCCTCGGCGGCCAGCAGCGCCGCCCGCTCGTCTCCCTTCCCGACGTGATACGGCGACCCGTTGATGTTGAGGAGCGCCCGCGCCCCGGCCGTGGCCTGCATGGACGGGGGCCCGTCGGGAGCCCAGATGTCCTCGCAGATCGACACGCCGACGGTGACACCACGGATCGAGAACAGGACCACCGGTTCGGTGCCTTCGGCGAAGACCCTGGCCTCGTCGAAGACGCCGTAGTTGGGAAGCAGGACCTTGTGGTAGACGCCCTTGATCTCCCCGCCGGCGAGGACCGCAGCCGCGTTCGTGACCCGCCGCGGCACCGAGTCGTCGTCGAAGCGGTCCGGCACCCGATCGACGAAGCCGACGACCACCGCGACGTCTCCCGACGCCTCCGCGAGACGGTCGAGCACGGCCAGGTTCGCGTCGACGAACGAATCCCGCAGCACCAGATCCTCCGGCGGGTACCCGGTGACCGCCAGCTCGGGCAGGACCAGCACGTCGGCACCGACGGTCTCCGCCCAGGCCATGGCGTCGAGGATGATCCGTTCGTTGCGGTCGAGATCGCCGACGACGAGGTCGAGCTGGCCCCCGGCGACTCGAAGATGTCCGGTCATATCCCGGCGACGGTCTCGGCGATGAGGAAGTCGACGACCGCCTGGAGCGCCTCGTGCTCCTCCGCTCCGTGCGCGATCGCCTCGTTGAAGACACGAAGCTGCTGGTCGGCGCTCGTGCCGCGGCGCAGGATCTCCCTGGCGTGCTCCACCTCTTCGACGCATCCGAGGATCTCGGCATCCTCGCGGACCAGGTCGATGATCTCGTCGATGAGCTGAGGGAGCCCCACCAGCTCGCCGCGACCGAAGTCGATCAGGGACTCCGAGATGCCGTAGCGCTGCGCCCGCCACACGTTCTCCGAGATCAGCATCCGGCTGTAGGTCCGCCACCGTTGGTTCTCGAGTCGCCGCCGGTAGAGCATGGCCAGCAGCGACTGGTACAGGGCCGCCAACGTCACCCCGTCGTCGAGGCGGGTGCAGATGTCGGTGCTGCGCATCTCGAGGGTCGGGTAGCGGGCGCTGGGACGGATGTCCCACCACAGCCGGGTGCCGTCCTCGATGACGCCGGCGTCGACCAGAACGTCGATGTGGCGGTGGTAGTCGCTCCAGCCGGCGAACTCCTCGGGCAGCCCGGTCCGCGGGAGCGACCGGAACACCGAGGTGCGGTACGAGCGCAGCCCCGTGTCGGTGCCTTGCCAGAACGGCGACGACGTCGACAACGCCAGGAGATGCGGGAGGAAGTAGGTGACCTGGTTCATCAGGTCGATCCTGAGGTCCTCGTCCTCGATGCACACGTGGACGTGCATCCCGCAGATCAAGAGCCGCCGCACCACCCCTTGGAGGGCTTGGGCCAGCAGGTTGTACCGTTCCTTGTCGGTGTGACGTTGACGCCCCCAGATGGCGAAGGGATGCGTCGACGCGGAGATGATCGCCATCCCGTAGTCGTCGGCCACCTCCGCGATCGCCCGCCGCAGCGCCGCGACATGGCCTCGCACCTCCTTGACGTCGGCGGCGACCGGGGTCCCGATCTCGACCTGCGAGCGGATGAACTCGGGGCTCACCTGCCCCTCGATGATCTCCTCGCATCGGCGGAGGAGGCTGTCGGGGAGGTCGGGGACCAGGTCCCGGGTCTCACGGTCCACGAGGAAGTACTCCTCCTCGATCCCGATGGTGAAACTCGGTCGGTCCAGTCGCACGTCGCTCCCCTTGGTCTTCCCCCGGCAGCGTAGCGGGCCACGGCGCGCGTCCACCGGCGACCGCCCGGAGCCGGCGAGACGTTCGGGCCGTAGAATCACGTCCACATGCCGGATCTCGACGCCGTCGCCGCTGCCGCCGCCCAGGTCGCCCCTGGTGCGATCGAGCTGCGTCGAGATCTGCATCGCCATCCGGAGGTCGGTTGGACCGAACGGCGAACGACCTACGAGATCGCCCGCCATCTCAAGGCGCTCGGGGTCATCCCTCGGGTCCGACCCGACGGCACCGGCCTCGTCGCCGAGATCGGCGCGGGCGAGCCGATCGTCGGCTTCCGCGCCGACATCGATGCGTTGCCGCTCCACGAGGCCAACGACGTGCCGTATCGCTCCCAGAACGAAGGCGTCATGCACGCGTGCGGGCACGACGTGCACGCGGCGATCGGGGTGGGCATCGCCTCGGTCCTCTCGACGATGGACGACCTCGGCGGCACCGTGCGGTTCATCTTCCAGCCCGCCGAGGAGCTCCTCCCCGGTGGAGCCGTCACGCTGACCGACGAGGGTGTCCACCGGGACCTGTCCGCCATCATCGCCTACCACGTCGACCCGTCCCTCGAACCCGGCCGGCTGGGGCTTCGGGTCGGGGCGATCACGAGCGCCTCGGACAGGATGGTGGTTCGTCTCCACGGGCCGGGAGGCCACACGTCCCGGCCCCATCAGACGGTCGATCTCGTTCACGTCGCAGCCCGGGTCGTGATCGACCTCCCTGCCCGGCTGCGAGCCGCGATCGACCCACGCCACGCCATCGTCCCCGTGTTCGGGAGCATCGCGGGAGGCCGGGCCGCGAACGTGATCCCCACCGATGTCGAGCTCGTGGGGACGATCCGATCCCTCGACACCGAACTGTGGCGCCGGTTGCCGAAACTGACCGAGCGTCTCTGCGCGGACATCGTCACCCCTCTGGGAGCGACGTTCGAGCTCGACTATCAGCAGGGGTCGCCCCCCGTCGTCAACGATGCCGCGGTGGTCGATGCGATCACCGACGCCGCGACCGGGCTCCTGGGAGCCGATGCGATCCATGAGACCCATCAGTCCCTCGGATCGGAGGACTTCTCGTGGTACCTGGAGTCCGTTCCCGGCGCGATGATCCGCCTCGGGGTCGCCCGCGCGGACCGCACCGTGGACCTCCATTCGGCGTCGTTCGACATCGACGAATCAGCCGTCGAGACCGGCATCGCCGCGGGCGCCGCGGCGCTGCTCAGGTTGCTCGATCGTCCTCGATGAGCATCAGGCCCTCGGTGACGAGGGCGTGGACGAGCGTCTCGGCTTCCCCAGGCCGGACCGAGATCGTCAGGATGCCGCCGCCGCCGTACGTGGCGTGCCGGAGCTGGAGGTCACGCACATCCACGCCGCTGGCGGCGAGGGCGCGGCCCACCTTCGCCAGCTCGCCGGGACGGTCCGCGATGGCGATCCGGACCGGCACCACCGGCGGTGCCATCGCCTGGCGGATCCGGCGTGCCTCCACGAGCCGCTCCTCGAGGCCTTCGAGCTGCCCGGACGCCAGCGCGGCACGGGTCTCGTCGAGTAGATCCATCAGCCGCCCGATCGCGGCGTCGAGCTCACGCCGGTTGGCGGCGAGCAGCTCGAGCCAGGCGTGCGGGTCGGAGGCGGCGACCCGGGTCAGATCGCGGAAGCTCCCCGCGGCCAGCTCGAGCGCGGTGCCGTCCTCGGCGGCGAGGGCCACCAAGCTGGCGGCGAGGATCTGTGGGAGCTGGCTGATCCTCGCCACCGCGGCATCGTGGTCGGCGGCACGCATCGGCACCGGAGTCGCCCCGAGGTCGCCGATGAGGTCGGCGACGATCGCTCGATCTTCGACGGAGCCCACGTCCTCGACGACGATCCACGCCGCGCCGCGGAAGAGCGCCCCTGAGGCGCCCTCGGGTCCGGTCGTCTCTCGCCCGGCCATCGGGTGGGTGGCGACGAACCGACCGAGTCGGCGGCCTGCGGCGACGACCGGTTCCTTCACCCCGGTGACGTCGACGATCAGCCCGTCATGATCGACGGTCGCCAACAGGTCGACGGTGGCGGCGAACGGGGCGGCGATGAACAGGACCTGGGGTGAAGATCCGACGAGCTCGGCGAGGTCCTCGCTCGCCTCGTCGAGGGCACCCTCGTCGGTGGCCCGCTCGAGGACGGACCGGTCCGGATCCCACCCGGTCACGTGATGACCCGCCTGCCGGAGACCCATGCCGATGGATGCCCCGATGAGGCCCGTTCCGACGACGGCGATCCGCATGGGGTTCAGAGGGAGAGACCCATGGCTTCGGCCACGGCCGAGATCTGCGTCATGAGGTCGGCGAACTCGCTGGGAAGGATCGCCTGGGCGCCGTCGACGAGTGCGGTCTCGGGAGACGGATGGACGTCGATCATCACCCCGTCCGCGGGGGCGGCGACGGCGACCCGTGCCAAGGGCGCGACGAGCTCACGCTTGCCCCCCGAATGGGACGGATCGACGATGACCGGTAAGTGCGACAGGCCCTTGAGGACCGGCACGGCGGAGATGTCGAGGGTGTTCCTCGTGGCGGTCTCGAACGTGCGGATCCCCCGTTCGCAGAGGATCACCTCGTGGTTGCCCTCCTTGTAGACGTACTCCGCGGCGTTGAGCCACTCCTCGATGGTGGCAGTGAACCCTCGCTTCAGCATCACCGGTTTCGGCTGGCGCCCGAGCTCGGACAGCAGCGTGAAGTTCGCCATGTTCCGGGTCCCGACACGGATCAGGTCCGCATAGGAGGTCACGAGCTCGACGTCGCGGGGGTCGACGACCTCGGCGACGAACGGCATCCCGAACTCCTCGCGGGCCTCGGCGAGGAGCTCGAGACCCTTCTCCCCGAGACCCTGGAACGAATAGGGCGATGTTCTGGGCTTGAACGCGTCGCCACGCAGGATGGTGGCTCCGGCCGCTCTGACGGCTTCGGCCGACCGGAACAGCTGATCACGCGACTCCACGGCGCACGGCCCGGCGATCACCGCGAAGTGCCCGCCGCCGACCGGGATCCCGCCGACGTCCACGATCGAGTCCTCGGACTGGAAGTCGCGGCTGACGAACTTGAACGGCTTGAGGACGGGAACGGCTCGTTCGACTCCGGGGAACGCTTCCCAGGGGAGCTGCTGGATCCGGATCCGATCGCCGACGACCCCGATGACGGTCCGTTGGGCTCCTTCGGACACATGGGCTTCGGCCCCGGCCTCTGCGAGTCGATCCAGGACATGCCGGATCTCCTCGGAGGTCGCGCCGGCCCGCATCACGATGATCAAGGATTCGTCTCCGTTCGCTGCCATGGACCCGCCAGGATAGGGGCTCGGACAGCGGCGACGTCTCGCGGGTATCGAGCCGGCATCCGACCGGCGCGACGGCGCGGCCCCGACACGGCACGGCCTTTCGGCCCTGACCGGCCCGAACGCCGAGCGGTACGCTGGGAACACGAGCAACCGTCGGCATGCCGTGCCGATCCGGTGTGCGCATGCCGCTTTCGCGAGGGAGCGATGAGCCATGCGCAACCCGTCGTCCACGACCAACCGCCTCCGAGACCGCGCCATCGCCCTGGTCGCGCTCCTCACGATGACCGGCGCCATCGTCCTCGCCGGGGCCGGGACCGCCGAAGCCGCATCGCGACGCACCAACGGACGGATCGCCTACACCCGCGAGGGCACGATCTGGACGATGAACGCCGACGGCACCGAACAGGCGCCACTGCTCCCGGCGACGATCTACGCAACCCGGTCCGACCCGGCCTGGGACCCGGGGGGCGGACGGTTGGCCTATACGGTCACGTCGGCGCTCGGTTCGGATATCTGGGTCGTACGCTCGGACGGGACCGACACCGTGAACCTCACCCAGACGGCGAGCATCGACGAGTCCCAGCCGGCGTGGTCACCGGACCGATCCAAGATCGCGTACGTGCGGGACGACACGATCTGGACGATGAACGCCGACGGCACCGGACAGGCGCCACTGCTCCCGGCGTCGTTGCCGGTCAAGCGATCCCATCCCGCCTGGTCGCCCGACGGATCCACGATCGTCTTCACGCGGTCCACACCGGGGCTGTCCTCGGAGATCGTGGCCGTCAACGCCGATGGAACGGGTGAGCACGCCTTGACCTCGACCCCGTTGGTGGACGAGACCATGCCGGCCTGGTCACCGGACGGCTCGAAGATCGCCTACGAGGCCGACGGACGGATCTGGACCATGAACGCGGACGGCACATCGCCGGCGGAACTGCCGGGACAGGCGGGACCGGGGTTCTGGAAGGATCCCTCCTGGTCGCCGGACGGAACGAAGATCGTCTACGTTCGCTTCGCGAGCCCGGCGGCAGGCGACGACGTCGGATCCATCGACGTCGACGGTTCGAACGACACCAACCTGACGACGACGTTCGGCACCGACGAGAGCTCACCCTCCTGGCAGCCCGTCTTCGCGGTGGCCGGCCCCTCCACCGTCGGCCTCTTCGACCCGGCCACCGGCATCTGGAACCTGCGGGACGAGGACGACGCCATCACGAGCTTCTACTACGGCGATCCGGGGGACGTCCCGTTCGTGGGTGACTGGGATTGCGATGGGATCGACACGCCGGGGCTGTACCGACAGTCCGACGGGTTCGCGTACCTGCGCAACTCGAACAGCCAAGGGGTGGCCGACATCACGTTCTTCTTCGGGAACCCCTCCGACGTCCCACTGGCGGGTGACTTCGACGGCGACGGGTGCGACACGCTGTCGCTGTACCGACCCTCCGAGCAGCGGTTCTACATCGTCGACGAGCTCGGCCAGGACGGCGGAGGCTTGGGGCCGGCCGACTACTGGTTCGTGTTCGGGAACCCCGGCGACACCCCGGTGGTGGGCGACTGGGACGGCGACGGGATCGACGAGATCGGGCTGTACCGGGAATCGACAGGGTTCTTCTACTACCGCAACACGCTCGACACGGGGGTGGCAGACGGGCAGTTCTACTTCGGCGATCCGCAGGATCGGTTCGTGGCCGGGGACTGGGGCGTGATCGACTGGGAGGACACTCCGGCGGTGTACCGGGGGGCGGATCGGACGTTCTACTTCCGCCATACGCTGACCGAAGGCGTCGCCGACTCGCAGCTGGTCTGGTCCACCGCCGGCACCCACTGGCTGCCGATCGCCGGCCACTTCGGGCTCGACTGATCCGGATCCGATGTCCGGGGCGCCGAGGGGACGAGAGACTCCCTAGCCTTCGCACGATGCGACGGATCCTCGTCACCGGTGCCTCGACGTGGGTGGGTACCCGACTGGTGCGCGCCCTCGAGCGACGCGCCGGCGTGACCGTGTTCGCCGTCGACGAGATCCCCCCTGTGGAGCCTCTCGAGTCGGAGTTCCGCACCATGAGCCTCGACCGCCTCGAGTTCGCCCACTATCTCCTCGGTGTCAGACCCCACACCGTCGTCCATCTCCAGACCATCGACCGTTCGGCCGAACTGGGCGCGGACCGAGTCCACGAGGAGGCCGTGGTGGGCTCCCAGGCACTGTTCGGCGCGATCGGCAGGTGCACGACCGTCACCCAGATCATCGTCCGCTCGGACTCGGCGGTGTACGGGGCGGGTCCGAGGAACCCGTCGGTGCTGGGGGAAGCCACCGTGGCCCACGGCCGCCGGCATCGCCATCAACGCGACCTGGAGGACATGGAGCGCCACGTCCTGGCGATGGCGGCGGTCCACGAGCACGTCCACTACACGATCCTCCGGCCGGCGCCGCTGTTCGGCCCCGACAACCCGAGCGCCCTGACCCGATACCTGAAGATGGCGACGGTGCCGACCCGCATGGGCTTCGATCCGCGTCTCCAGTTCCTCCACGAGGACGACGCCGTCGACGTCTACCTGCATCTCCTCGATCATCCGACCGAGGGGGTGTTCAACCTGGCCGCCCCCGGGCAGCTCTACCTGAGCCGCGTCCTGCGCCTCGGTCGCCGGCTGGCCCAGCCGCTGCCCCGCCCTGCCTTCCGCCGAGCCCAGCGCGGGTTGGCGCGGGCGGGGAGAGGTCTGCCGGCATCCGACGTCGACCTCCTCCAGCACGGCCGGGTGATGGACACCACACGGATGCGCCGCGACCTCGGGTTCGTCCCCCGATACACGTGCCGCCAGACGGTGCTGTCGGGCTACGGGAGGCATCCGGAGGGTGGGAACCCATGAGCCGTTTCGAGGGCCTGACCAAACGGGAGCTCCTGGCGCGGGCCGCCGAGGCGGGGATCAGGGGTCGTTCGCGGATGCGCAAGGCCGAGCTGATCGCGGCGTTGGAAGCCCTCGACGAGGAGCCTCCGTCGCCGTCCGGCGACGTCCCGCCCACGGCGCTGCCGTCGGCGCGGGTCCGCCGAGAGGCGTTGGCGGACCGCCTCCGTGGGTTCGTCGATCCGACGAAACGCTGCCGGTGGAGAACCGTCGAGGGTCACGTGTGCGGGCTGCCCGTCATCGTCGGCGACGTCCGGTGCGCCCTGCACGGGGGGATCGATCTGCACGACGCGGCCGTGCCGGTGACCGGCGAACTCGGGATCCACACGTGGCCGACGCTGGCACGGCACCTCCTGTTGGCGACCTACGACATCGACCCGATCGGTTTGGATCCGCTGGTCACCGAGATGGTCTGGCACGTGCTCAACACGTTGTACTTCGAGTACTTCCGCGTCGAGGTGGAGGGCATCGAGAACGTGCCCATGGACGGCCCGGCGTTGCTGGTGGCGAACCACGGCGGGGCGGCGCTCCCCTACGACGGGATGATGCTGGCGTTGTCGGTGTTCAACGAGGCGAGGCGTCCCCGCCGGGTCAGGGTCGTCGGGACCGAGATCTTCGGCATGCTCCCGTTCGTCTCGCATCTGTACCGGAAAGCGGGCGGTGCCTATGCCGCCCGGGCGGACGCCGAGTACCTCCTGGACCGTGGCGCGCTGGTCGGGGTCTTCCCCGAGGGCGAACGCGGGTTCATGAAGCCGATCTGGCAGGCGTACGAGGTGCAGCGGTTCGGCAGGGGCGGCTTCGTCGACCTCGCCGAGCGCACCGGCTCACCCATCGTTCCGGTGGCGATCGTCGGATCCGAGGAGGTGCATCCGGCCATCACCGTCTCCGAGCGTCTCGCCCAGCTCGTCCGGCTGTTCTTCCCCGACCAGCGGGTCGACGCCATCGCGGTGTTCCTCAATCCGATCCCTCTGCCGGTCAAGTGGCACATCCGGTTCCTTCCCGCCGTTGTTTCCTCCCATCCCGGGACGCGTCCCGATCCCCTCGCCACCCTGGAACGGACCGAGGCCATCCGGTCGACGATCCAGGAGGCCTTGAACGACATCCTGGGGAACCGCCGGACGGCGTTCTGAGACCGCAAGAACTACTGCTTGCATTTGCAAGCACTTTGCGATATACTTGCAAGCAAGATGAAGACGCACCTGACCGACGTGGGCACGTTCATCAGGGAACAGCGCGAGAAGAGCGCCATGTCCCTGCGCAAGCTCGCCGACCAGGCAGGGATCTCGAACCCCTACCTGTCCCAGATCGAGCGAGGACTCCGCCGCCCATCGGCCGACATCCTCAAGTCGATCGCCCGAGCCCTGTCCATCAGCGTCGAAACGCTGTACGAGCGAGCCGGATTGCTCGACGGGATCCCCCGGTCCGGGGTGATCTCGGCCATCGAAGCCGACCCGGCACTCACGACGAGTCAGAAGCGAGCCCTGACGGAGATCTACCAGAGCTTCGTCAACGACACCCAGAAGGAGGAGTCACCATGACACCCACCATCCAGATCCCCAAAGAGCAGGTCACGAAGGCCTTCTACGCGCTCCTGGGGGCGCCGGTCCTGACCACCGCCAAGCTGCGTGAGCTGAGCAAGGAGGTCGGCCGGGATCTCTCCAAGGAGCTGTCGGGCCTCGGCGTCGACGAGTTCGCCGCCGAAGGCGAGAAGCTGGCCAGTCGCCTCCAGGACCGCAAGGTCGTCGAGCAGGTCCAGCACAAGGTCGAGGACGTTCAAGCCAAGGTCGACGTGGAACAGCTCCAGGTCCAGGTCGAGAAGCTCCGCGATCAACTCGAGGGCGTGCTGGCCAACTGGCGGGAGACCTTCGCCCCCGTCGAGAAGCGCTCGACCGTGAGCCGCGTGCCGGTGGAAGCCGAGGAGTCGGCGCCCAAGAAGACCGCTCCCAAGAAGACCACGGCCCGAAAGACCGCCCCCAAGAAGACCACGGCCAAGAAGACCACCGCCAAGAAGACCACGGCCAAGAAGACCGCTCCGAAGAAGACCACGGCGAAGAAGACCACGACGCCCAAGGCCTGAACCCTCGAGCGCCAACGCGAAGGCCCCCTCGACGGGGGCCTTCGTCGCGTCACCGGCGCCGGGGCTCAGACGACCAGGGGATCGATCTCCTTGGCCGCCGACACCCACTTGGACACCATGCCGATCGTGGGCAAACGCCGGACGTGCCGGTTGAGCACGTTGGCATCGGCCATGGCGTCGAGAAGGCGTTGCGGGTTCCGCCGCCGAAGGTCCTTGATGGTCTCCACGCCGGCGACCTCGAGCAAGGTCACGTACTCGGTCCCGATGCCCTTGATCCGCATGAGGTCGGCCCGGTGGACCCACCGAAGGAGGTCCTTCTCTCCCAGACCGGTGGCCTTGGCGAGGCGTCTGCGACCCTTCTGGTCGGCGCCGGCACGGAGTAACGCCTGGGTCGTTCGGATCCGGGCCTTCCGGAGCTTCGTGGCGCTCTTGTGATCCAAGCCGCCGATCGCGTCGATCGATGCCATCTCCGTCCCTTCCGATCGCTGCACTGGCCGGGATCGGCCCCCTCCGACAGGCGGCAAGCCTACCGAATGCCGCCCGACCCCGCCATGTGGCGGGGCGAGCCCTACCGTCGCCGGAGCGGCAGATCGTCGACCGTCCGAACCCGTCGCGGAGCCGCCCGATCGACATGCACCAGTTCGAGTCCCTCGTGGCTGGCCAACCACGACGGGAGATCCACCTCCCCCTCCACGCCGAGGAGATCCGGGATGAGCTCCCTGCCGACGACCACGGGCCAGCCGGTGGCGTAGCGGTAGCGAGGGGCGACCCCGGAGCGCGGAACCGACCGCCACCGATCGACGAGCGCGGCGACGACCGACGCCGGGACGTCGAGGACGTCACCGGGCAGGACCACCACCGCCGGGGCGGTGGACTCCCGCCACACCGTGTCCATCCCGGCCCGCAGCGGAGACGCCGATCCCTCCTCCCATCCCTCGTCCAGCACGACGGTCACACCGGTCAGGTCCACCCGTTCGAGGATCTCCTCGGCGTCGGGGCCGACCACGACGACGATCCCTTCCACCGGCCACGACCGGACCGACTCGAGGACCCGTCCCAGCAGCGGCGAACCGCCGACGTCGGCCACGTATCGGGAGCCGGGGAACCCCGAGTCCTCGGCGGACCCGTCGGCGGCCAGCACGAGCGCGACGGCGGCCGGGAGATCTTCCGGGGTCGCCTCGTCGGTCACTGGGCCAGCTCGGCGGGGATCTTGAAACGCAGGAACGCCCCGACCTCGTAGGGAGCCAGTTCGGTCTCGGTCGTCACGTAGTGCACCTCGCCACCGCCTTCGCGGACCGCTTCGGCGACGGCATCGAGGATGTCGGGCACGTCCTCCATCGAGGCTCCGCACACCGGGCACGTCGCTTCGCCGTTGATGGACAGGAACCCGCACGCCGGGCATCGGGAACCCGGCCGCGTCGTCTGACCCTGCACGAGCAGCACGTCGACCGCCCGCTCGTTGACCCGCGGCACCACCTCGGTGAGACCCAGGACCGCGTCGCCGCCGGAGCGGGCCACATCGAGGAGCTTGGCCACCTCCTCGCTCTGGGTCCGGCGCTCCCACCCGTCGACGACCTCTGCGGCCGCCGCCAGGACCTTGGCCGGCGTCATCGTTCCCGGATCGATCGTGAACGTTCCCGCCACCAACGGTGCGAGATCGGGATGCAGGCTCTCGACGAGCCCCTCGGTGTGCTCCCGATGGCCCCCCACGATGAGGAGATCGAACCCGTGCTCGTCACGCCACAGCTGGTAGAGACGGGCGCCGATCCCGCGATAGTGCCGCTGCAGCACCTCGTCGGCGCGGTTCCTGACCCGATGCTCCTCGAGGCCGTACCAGCCCCCGAAGTTGTCCTTGCGGATCTCCTCCTCGGCCATCTCCTCCCACGTCTGCAGCTCGCCTTGGTAGAACCGGAAGATGTGGGCGTAGCGGCGGTCAACGACGACCACGGCGAACCGCTTGAAGTAGTCGAGCATCGCGTCCAGGGGTCCCATGTACGGCGTCGTGTCGACCACGGCCCGGTCACGGACCGGCGCCGGCAGGCTGAGGTACTCCTCGATCCCGGCAGCCTCCGACCGGATGATGCCGACACCCCGACCGAGGTCCTCGGCGATCCTTCCCGTCATCGACAAGATCGCCTCGATGTCGGCTTTCACCGACATCTTGTCCTCGCGGTCCATGGCGTCGGCACGGTCGGCGATCGGATCGAGCAGGTCCTTGAGACGAGGAGAGATCGCCCGCAGCGTCCCCACGCCGGGGCGTAGCCCGATGTACACCGACACGATGGGCTTGCCGCCGGCGTCCAGTCCACGAAGCCGTTCGATCGTCTCGGGGTCGAGCACCCGTCACCTCCAGTCGAGCGGGCAGTACATCCATGAGGCTACCGGCAGCCGCGTCGCACTGGGAGAGGCCAACGTCCCTCCTCGGCGGGACCCGAGGCCCGCGACTCTCTAGGCTGGCCGGGACCTCGAGCGACGATGGAGGTGACGAGGTGATCGTCGGCGTACCGACCGAGATCAAGACGGAGGAGTACCGGGTGGCGATCACCCCCGTCGGCGTCCGGGAGCTGACCGGCCACGGCCACGAGGTCCTCGTGCAGGCCGGAGCCGGCGAAGGTTCCTCCATCGGAGACGACGACTACCGGGCCGTCGGCGCCCAGATCGTCCCCACCGCCGCCGAGGTCTTCGACCGTGCCGACATGATCATGAAGGTCAAGGAGCCCCAGCCGTCGGAGATCGGCATGCTCCGACCCGGCCAGATCCTGTTCACCTACCTCCATCTCGCCGCGTACCCCGCCGAAGCGAAAGGGCTCGTCGACTCGGGTGCCATCGCCATCGCCTACGAGACGGTCCAGCTGCCCTCCGGCGAGCTGCCGCTGCTGGCGCCCATGAGCGAGATCGCCGGACGCATGGCCGCCCAGGCCGGCGCCCACCAGCTCGAGAAACCCGCCGGCGGACGGGGTCTGCTCATCGGCGGCGTCGCCGGAGTCCCTCCCGCCCGGGTGCTCGTCCTCGGTGCCGGCAACGCCGGACGCAACGCCGCCGCCATCGCCTCGGGCATGGGCGCCGAGGTCCTCGTCCTCGACCTCAACGTGGACCGTCTCCGCCACATCGACGAGGTCTTCCACGGCCGCATCATCACCGTCAAGTCGTCCATGCACGCCATCGACGAACTCGTCCCGACCGCCGACCTCGTCGTCGGGGCGGTGCTCGTCGCCGGAGCCAGGGCGCCGGTGATCGTGTCCGAGGATCACGTGGCGTCGATGCGGCCCGGCAGCGTCATCGTCGACATCTCGATCGATCAGGGAGGATGCATCGCCACGTCCCGGGAGACGTCCCACCAGGAACCCACCTACGTCGACCACGGGGTCGTGCACTACGCGGTCGGCAACATCCCCGGAGCCGTTCCGAACACCTCCACCTACGCCTTGACCAACGCCACGATGCCGTACGCGGTCGCCATCGCCGACGGGCTCGGTAAGGCCCTCGAGCGGTACCCCGAGCTGGTCCCGGGCGTCAACGTCGCCCACGGGGCGGTCACCCACCCGGCGGTCGCCGAGTTCCTCGGGACCGACTACGTGCCACCGGCCGAAGCGCTCAGCTGAGCCTCGAACGGTCGCTCACCCCGCCGGTTCGACGACGTCGCCGGCCAGGACCGACCGGGCCCGCAGCCTCGCCCACCACAGGTACAGCGCCGTCGCCGCGTACACGATCGAGGCGGTGGCCTGGAACCACAGGTCGCCGATCCCCTCCCCGGCCTGCCACGAGAACACCAGCGCAGCGGCGGCGAAGGTCATCTGCAGCGAACCGACCGTCACGAAGTAGGCCCGCCCATACGGCCGGGCCATGACCAGCAGGCCCGACACGGCCCAGGCCACGAGCACCGCACCGACCCAGCGCAACCCCGCGTAGTCCCGGGCGACGATCGTCGGCACTCCGACGGCCTCGAAGAACCCGACCGGCACGAGCAGGATCGGAACGCCCACGAGCAGGTTCACGAACACGTACGTGACGAGCGCCATGCGCAGGGTGTCCGCCGGATCCCTCCGTCGAACGGGTGGCTCCGGTTGCGGCGCTTCGGCGTGCCCGTCGTCGTGTTCCACGCTATGGCTCCTCCATCATCGCCTCGACCAGCAGCTCCTGGACCGCTCCCAGCCAGGCGACCATACCCAACTCGGGCCGCTCGTCGACGGAACGTTCCCAACCCTCGTCGTCGCCGACGGTCACCCCGGCGCGTGCGGCCAACGCCAGCCTGGCATCCCCGATCACCCGCAACCACGCCTCCGCGTCGGCCTCCGACAGGACGTCGGCGGTGCGCACCGTCGCCTCGAAGGTCTCCCGGTCGGCGGCCCGGGCCGCGTCGAGATCCGAGCCGGTGAGACGTCGGAACTCGAGGTCGGCGGCAGGATCGTCGAGGACCCCGGGGGGTGACAGCCGCCTGACGGCGGGGTCGTCCACGTCCCGTCCCACGGTCGACAACCAGCCGGGGAGGGTCGCCAGCAACATCCGGGCGGCCGGATCGAGCCCCACCTCGATGGCCCCTGCCCGCCGGCGGAACGCGACGGTCATGCCCGTTCCATCGTCGCCCACAGACCGTGGTGGTGGAGCCGGTGCACGTGGATCTCGGCCTGCTCTCGAGGAGCGGTGGCCACGATGGCGCGGCCGGAGCGATGCACGGTCAGCATCAGCTCGGTCGCCCGCTCCTTCGGGTAGCCGAACACCTTCCGGAAGACCCACACGACGTACGACATGAGGTTCACCGGATCGTTCCACACGACCACGTTCCATCCCCGATCGTGGACCCGCCGGTCCGACGGCACGGCCTGCCGGGCGGGCGCCTCCGGCGCCGCGGTCACCCTGACCCCTCGACCTGCCTGGCCCGCGCCTGGGCCCGCTGCTCGTTGATCCAGTCCTCGAAGTCCCGCCGGGCGACCCGCCACTCACGACCGAACTTGACCGCCGGGAGCGTCCCGGATCGGAGCTGGCTGGTCACGACGAAGGTCGACACGCCCATGTACTCACAGATGTCCGCGACCGTCAGCCACTCCTTCGGCAGGTCCACCGTGATCCGCTCCATGGGGACAGTTCTACCCGGTCCCGACCGCCCAGTCCAGATGGCCGGGTTCCGGCACGACGCTTGCGTTCGCCCCCGGTGGCCACCTATCGTGGTGCTTCGCAGTCTCTCTGTGACCAGCCCGGTCGCGCTGTTTGGGTCGTAGGGGCCAATGACGGAGCGGAGCGTCCCGGGAAGGTTGAAGCGATGAGGATCAAGGCGACGACGCTCGAAGCGCACCGCTTCGGCGTCACCCGACGCGGCTACGACCCCGCCGAGGTCGATGCCGTCATCGAACGACTCGTCGACACGCTGCGCGGCTACGAGGAGCGCACCGCCCGCCTCGAAGCGCGCATCGCCGAAGCCGACGAATCCGCCCTGGCGATGCGACGGATGCTCGTCGCCGCCCAGCACACCCACGACGAGCTCCTCGCCGAAGGACGCGAGGAGGCCGACCGGTTGGTCGCCGCGGCCACCGCGACCGCCGAGGAGCGGCTCATGGCGGCGACGGCCCGCGCCGAGGAGCTGGTCGCCGACGCCGAGGAGGAGACCGCCCGCGTCCTGGCCAGGACCCAGGCGGAAGCCGCCGAACGCCTCCTCGAAGCTCACCGGAAGGCCGACGAGATCGAACGCGAGGCCGTGTCGCTACTCACCGACGCCCATCGGACCATCGAGGGTCGCCTCACCGAGGTCGACCGGAAGGCGCTCGACGACCTCCAGGTGGCCGAGGAGACGAGAGCCGACGCCGAGGTGTGGGCGCTGGCCCACCGTGAGCGTGCCGAGATCGAGGCCACGGCGATCCTCGAGGGAGCTCGCGCCGAAGCCGAGGGCATCGTGGAAGGCGCCTCGCGAGAGGCTGCCGCGATCCTCGACGAAGCCCGGGCCGCCGCCGCTGCGCTGCTCGCCGCCGCCAAGGAGGAGAAGGCGCTCCTCGAGAACCGCCTGGCCCAGCTCCGCACGGCGGTGACGACGGCCGAACGGGAGCTGGAGGCGCTCGCCGCCGTGGCTCTCGAACGCGCCAGGACGGTCGGCGAGCTCATCGACCTGGAGGTCGACGGTCTGGCCGCGATCGATGCCCCGTCGAGCCGCAGGGTGAGCACGACGGCCAGCTCTGGGACCGAGGCGTCCGCGCGGATCGTCTCGACGTCGGTGCCCGACGAGGACGGCACCCGCCCGGGGCTCCGCCTGGCGGTCGCCCGCGACGCGGTCATCGCCGATCCGGACGGCTCGGGCCTCCCTCCGAGCGATCGGAAGGTGGTCGGACCCGAAGATGCCGAGCCCGAACGCGGCAAGACGATCTACCAGCGTCGCGCCGCCGGGCTCAAGCGACGGCTCGCCGCCGCCGAGGACTGATCCCACAGGTCGGAAGGGGCGGAGTTCGGGGCCCCTCGACGTCGACGGGTCACCTCCGGGTGACCCGTCGACGCGTCCACACCCCGAACCCAGGGTTCGCCAAGCCCTCACAGGGCTCCCACAACCCAGGGTTCGCCACGCCCTTCGAACTCTGGGCTGGCGAAGCCCTCAGAGGGCCTCCACAACCCTGGGTTCGCAGCGCCCTCAGAGGACCTCCCGAACCCAGGGTTCGCCAAGCCCTCACGGGGCTCCCACAACCCTGGGTTGGCCGAGTCCTCTACGCTGCGGGCATGGACGATCTCACCTGCCTGCGTGTCTCGGTCGACGGGGCGGTCGCGCTGATCGAGCTGGACCGGCCCGAACGGCTCAACGCCTTGAACCCGACGCTGATGAACGAGCTCATCACCGTCGCTGAACGCCTCGACGACGATCCCACCATCCGCGCCGCGGTCGTGACCGGCCGAGGGCGCGCCTTCTGCGCCGGATTCGACCTCGACGTCTTCGCCGGATCCGGCCTCCTCGACGGATCGTGGGCCGACCGCTACGACGCCGTCCAGCTCGGCGCGTCGATGGCCGACACCCTCGAACAGATCCGGCCGATCACCGTCGCCGCGCTCCATGGCCACGTCGTCGGCGGCGGTGTGGTGCTCGCCGCCGCATGCGACCTGCGGGTCGCAACCGACGACACCGTCTTCTCGATCCCCGAGGTCGACATCGGCATCCCCCTCGCCTGGGGCGGCATCCCTCGCCTCGTCCGCGAGCTGGGCCCGGCGCTCACCAAGGAACTGGTGATGACGTGCCGGCCCTTTTCGGCGGCGGAGGCCGCCGCCGCAGGGTTCCTCAACCGGGTCGTCGAAGCGGGCGGTCATCTCGCGGCAGCCGACGAACTCGCCGCCGCGGTCGCCGCCCGGCCGGCCGTCCCGGTGACCATCACCAAGCGCCATGTGAACGCCATCGTCCGACAGGCGTCGATGGCGGACTTCGCGTTCACCGACGGTGCGGCTCTGATGGCTGCCCTGGCCGATCCCGAAGCGGCCGAATGGCGACGCTCCTACCTCACGGGCCACCGCTCCGAAGACCCAGAGAGCTGACCCGCTGCCGCCCCGCCGGTACGATGCCGCCATGGAACGTCGACCCCCCGGGGGCGGCCCGCGCCGGCGGCCCTCCCGACTCAAGCGACTCGTCGACCTGATCGTCCCGCTGCTGTATCGCTCCGTCGACGTGCACGTCTCGCCCCGCGCATCCACCGACGGTCCCACCATCGTGATCGCCAACCACTTCGGCGGTTTCGCCGACGCCCTCCTCCTCATCCACGCCTTGGACGACGTCCCCCGGATCCTGGCCAGGGACAAGATCTGGAAGATCCCGCTCGTGCGGGGCGTCATGCGGGCGATCCGGGCGATCCCGGTCCACAAACCCGAAGACCGCACCGGACCCACCTCCAACCGTGACATGTTCGGGGCCGCGTACGAGGCGCTCGCCGACGGCGACACGATCCTCATCTTCCCCGAAGGCATCACCGTCGACGACCCTTCGATGGCGCGCCTGAGAACCGGCGCGGCCCGGATCGCGCTCGGAGCCCGGGCCGGCGGCGTCTCGGGGATCGAGGTCGTCCCCATCGGGATCCACTACGAGGACAAGGCTGCACTGCGCAGTCGCGTGTCGGTCATCGTCGGCGACGCCATGGACCTCGACGACACCCTGACCCGGATCGCGCCGCCCGGGACGGACGCGACCCCGGAGAACCACGAGCTCGTGCGGGACCTGACGACCCGGATGGAGGAACGCCTCCGCGACGTCGCCCCGAACTTCGCCAACTGGCAGGAGGCCAACGACCTGACCTTCGCCGCGGAGGTCGCCGTCCGCGCCGGCCAGGACGATCCCCACGCACCGGTGTCCACGGCCGAGCGCGATCGACTCGCCGGCAAGCTCGCCGTCGCCGAGGCCGGCGCCCGCCGACGGGTCATCGAGGCGGTGGAACGCTACCGGCGCGACCTGGAGGCGGTCGGCCTGACCGACCGACAGGCATACCACCGCACGGGCACCCTCGAGTTCGCCTGGCACGTCGCCAAGACCGTGCTCCTCGGCGCCGTCCTCGTCCCGTTCGCCCTCATCGGGATCGCCACGAGTCTCGTCCCCTTGCTGGTCATCTTCGGGATCGGGATGCTTCCGGTGTCGCCGGCGGTCAAGGCCACGCTCAAGCCGGCAGCCGCCATCGTCCTGTTCCCCCTCGCCTGGGGCGTCGCCGCGTGGCGCATCGTCTTCGACAACCTGGGTCCGGTATGGACGATCGTCGCCGTCGCGTTGATCCCCCTCTACCTCGTCGCCGGGATCGTGATCAGCGAGCGGGTCGTGCTGCTGTGGCGCGCCTTCGAGGCGTGGCACGGCCGCAAGGGCCTGTCCACCGCGACGGCCCGGATCTCGTACGAGCGGGCCCGCGTCGTCGAGGCGGTGGGCGCCGCCACCTGACCCCGACAAGGGTCAAGCATGCCTCGGACCGTACCGATGTAGAGCTCATGCGCGCGCGACGCTCGATCGGCACGACGGGGGATGGCCGGTTCCGTCTCCACAACGTCCTCTTCAGGGTCGGAACGATCCTCGTGTTCGTCGCGGTCCTGGCGGCGATCCGATGGGCGAAGGCGGTCATCTGGCCACTCGAAGGACGCCCACCCGAGAACCTCTGGGACGAGCTGCTCGTGTTCGGGTCGATCACCTGGGCGATGATCATCCCCTGGGCGGTGGCCGATCTCGCCGGATGGAGCATCTACCGGCGCCGGACCGCGGCCACCCATCGGGATCCGGGCGACCCGATCGACCGTCCGGTGTGTTTCCGGGTGGTCGCTCGAGGCGACCAACCCGAAGTGGTCATCGCCACGACCCTCAACATCGCCGAGACGATGCAACGCCGGCCGCTGTTCCCGTACACGATCGAGGTCGTCACCGACCTGCCCGTACCGGGACTCCCGACCGGTGACCTGGTCACGAACCTGGTGGTCCCTGCCGGCTACTCGACCCCCATGGGCGCGACCCACAAGGCCCGCGCCCTGCAGTACGCGATCGACACCTCACCGGTCGACGACCGGACATGGATCGTCCATCTCGACGAGGAATCCCACATCACCGAGAGCATGATCGCCGGCGTCCGCGACCACATCGCCGCCGAGGACCCGTCGGAGCGCCCGCGCATCGGCCAGGGCCTCATCCTCTATCACCGTGGCCTGGAGGACAACACCATCCTCACCTTGGCCGATTCGGTTCGGGTGGCCGACGACATGGGCCGCTTCCACTTCCAGTACCGACTCCATCGGATGCTGTTCGGGATGCATGGTTCGTTCGTCGTCGCCCGCAACGACGTCGAGCGCCTCATCGGTTGGGACATGCCCCCCGAGGCGTGCATCACCGAGGACACGACCTGGGCGCTGTTGCAGATGGAGGCCGGTACCCGCTTCGCCTGGGTCGACGGCTACGTGGTGGAACAGTCCCCACAGACCCCGCTCGATTTCCTGCGCCAACGGCGACGCTGGTTCGTCGGGCTGTGGTGGGGCGCCCTGCACGCGCCGGTCCGCCTCCGGTATCGCATCTCGCTGGCGGTGTCGACGACCATCTGGAGCGTCGGATGGATGGCGCTGTTCTACAGCGTCATCCGCATCTTCTCCGGCGTGATCGTGCCGGCGCCGATCGCGTGGCTCGGCGACGTCGTGTTCGCCACCTACATCACGAACTACACCCTCGGAGCGTGGGTGAGCCTGGTCGACAAGGGCGTGGCCGGGTTCGCCCGGGCACGGTACCTCGCCTTGCAGGTGGTGCTGGTGCCGGTGTTCACGTTCCTCGAAGCCGCCGCGGTGGTCTACGCCCTCGCTCGTCCCGAGACCGGGTTCCACGTCGTGCGCAAGACGGCGCCGGAGCGTCGTCTCCGGCCGGTGCCTACCGCGGTGCCGACGGCGGCCCAGCGCGCCGCGGCCGGCCTGTTGCGCACCCAACGACCCGACGTCGAGCCGGTGGAGGAGGTCGAGGAGGCCGACGCCGAGACGCCACCGGCGGCGGGCGGTCGGGCGAGTTGATGCCCCCAGCAGCGTCGCCGCGCCGGACGCGATCTCCGGCGACGAGAATGGGACCATGCCCGCCGTCGTCCCTCCACGCGAACCCGTTCGATCGGAACCACCACGGCCATCCCCTTCGGCAACCCAGGCGTTCGACACGGCGGCGGTGATCCGGTGAACCCACACCGGTGGCTGATCCCTGTCCCGGTAGCCGTGCTGCTGTTGGTGCTGGGCGGCTGTGACCGTTCGGCGGCCACGACCACCGCCGCGGCGCCCATCGCCACCACCGCACCGGTCACCACGACGACACCGACTCTCGACTGGCTCCTCGTCGGAGAAGAGACGGAGCCCTACGGGATGACGGCGCTCCTCGAGGGCACCTTGGAGATCGACGCGACCGGCCGCTGCATCACCGTGGTCGAACACCCCCTGCTCCCCCTCGTGTTCAAGGCCGGTACCCACATGCTCGACACCGACCCGCCCGTGATCGTCCTCCCCGACGGGAGGGCGCTCCACGGCGGCGACCGGCTCTCCCTCACCGGCGGCGCCATCCCGGCGGAGAACCTCGCTCGCATCGACTCCCTCTCCGGTCTCGACGTGCCCGACCCCTGCTGGCCCACCGACCCCGAGAACCAGGACCTCTGGGTCATCGCCCCTGGGCCCGAGGCCGTCGAGATCCTCGAGGTCCAGGACTGGCTCCCCGTCGTGCCCGACGGCGTCACCATCGACGCCGTCGACCGCCTCGAAGGTGAACTACTCATCGACCCCTCGCGCCGCTGTGTCACCGTCGACGGTATCCCCATCGTGGCCCCACCGGGATCCTTCGTCGAGATCGGCACGAGCCCCCGCCTGTGGCTCCCCAACTTCGGTGCATCGAACCCGCCGGGTTCCATCGTCGCCTTCGATGGGATGCTCGTTCCCCTCCCCGGCCTCCCCATCCTCGGCCTCACCGACATCGACATCCCAGATCCGTGCGTGCCGACCGGCACCACCGACCCCGGCGTCTTCGTCATGGCCCCATGAGCGGGGGCTCGGCTCCTCGCCCCGTCCGAGCCTCACTCCCCCAGGCCGTGCTCCGCCAGCAGGTCCGTCACCGCCTCGTTGATCTGCGACCACCGCACCCCCACCACCTCTCTCATAGACCGCCACCCGGCCCAGACGTCGACGTAGTCCCATCCTAAGAACCGTCGTGGTGAGGCCGGGTCCGGTCAGGGACATGTCGACCGGGCAGCATGCGCACCGTCCCGACCCCTGACGGACGACCGGCTACCAGTCCGCGGCGACGTAGTTCCCGGCATCGAGGAGCCCAGTATCGCCGTCGTCCAGTGAGCGCCATCGGACCTCGCCGGCAACGGTGACGTAGAGCAGAAACGTGCCGCTCGCGTCGACCCTCACGCTCGTTGACGGATCGGGCAAGCCGACATCCATTCGTACGACATCGCCGGTCACCGGATCGAGCCGACTCAGACCGGTACCGGTGCAAGCGTTGCCGACCTCGGATCCGGATCGGTCCAGAAGCAGGACGGTGCCGTCGTAGGACCACGTCACCGAACATGCCCGGTAACCGGCAGGCAGAATGTGATCTTGGTGGGCGAAGCCGGTGGTGCTGATCCACGACAACCTGACGAACGCAGCCGAGCCAGACGCCAGCGAACCAGGGAGCACGGTGTCGTCGCCCAGGAGCGTCACGACGATGCCGTTGGGATCGACCGCAACCGATCGCGCACCGACACCGAAGAGGAAGAGCGCCCTATCGGGTTCCCCTTCCGGGACCATCAAGAGGTCGCCTGTCGCCGAGACGATCGCTCTGACTCCTCCGCAGTCGTCCGTCAGCAGTCCATCGGCCTCGAACGCGAGGGTGCCGTCCGCGCCGAGGGTCCACAGCGACCCGGACGCCGGTTCACAGCATCGCCCCAACCACAACGTGCCGTCCGAGTCACTGAGTGCGATCGTCTCGAAACGCTGCGGTGGCGTCTCGGATCCAGTTGCCTGGTCCTCATCGAGAACGATGCTGGGTGCACCATCGTCGTTGACGACGACGAGGTCGTGGTCGTTGGGCGCCTGGATCAACCCGACCCAGCGGGTCGGCCGATGGGCGGCGGGCTGACCCGAACAGAGGTCCGGCAGATCCTCGCCGGCCGGGACGGTCGTCGCTGTGGTACCAGTGACGGTGGTCGGCGTCGGCTCGGTCGATGGAAGCGTCGGCTGCGACCGTGCAAGACCGCTCGGCGCGCATGCCGTGCCGGCGAGGGCGACGGCAACGACGACGACGACGTGCCACGCGCCCAGCGGAACTGGTCTTCTGCGGCGGCCGGCACATCGTCGCGCGGTCCCGAGCGGTATCACGTAGGCCCCCCGCACGAACCGATGTAGTACCCGGCGGACTTGTTCGCATAGCGGTGTTGAACGATCTTCTCGAGGAACACGGACGCTGCCCAGGTGCTCGTCTTCGGGTTGTAACACTGGAGGTGGAACGCTTGGAGAAGATTCTGGTACGCCGCCTCCGTCAGGGGACCCCATGCGCCATCGATGCTCAAACCCGCCGAATCCCCCACCGAGCGCACTCATGTGCGACAAGAACGTTCTCCGACACTCGGTCTACGGTCGCCAGCCGCGATCAAGTTGCCCGTTCTCTCGTGCGACGCTGGCGAACTCCGGAAGAAGATCGTCCCATGTTCGTTCCTGGAACCCGCCAGCGGACGCCTCGACGAACCACGGATTCAACGGACCTGCCTCGAAGTGACTGCTCACTTCGCCCGTGTCGAGTATCCGAGCGATCGCGAATCTCTGATCAACAAAGTAGTAGAGCCCCGCTCGCTGGTCCTCGACAAGGAACAGCGCGAAGCGCGAGCCCAGGTCTTCGGAGGAGAATCTCCACGCATCGGTGATCACCTTAGCCGTCGCACTCTTCGTTTCTGGATCCCGCAATAGCACTTGGTAGCGAACGACGACTTCGTCGCCAACTGCTGGTCTTCCCTTGGCGATTCGATCGATGACGAATACTGCCCCGTCATAGACCTCCTCCTCGGCAAACGGATCCTCCTCATCGACGTACGTCCACACGACATTACGAAGTTCGGTCAGTGTGCCGACTGCGACAAGGTCGGCCATCGCCGCCATGGACTGCACAGAAGGCTCGTAGTCGATATAGCTATACGTGGCTCGAGCAATCGGCAATCCGGACGCCGCATCTTCCCGAGCGCAGCTGGACAACACGACAGCTGCCACCAACACCAGTGCGAGTGTCGTCCTAGGGCGCCCCATCAATACCTCCCGTTGACCTTCTGAATCTCGTACCACGAGATGGTGCCATTGCCGCCGCCGTCCATGCACGAACGCCCGGACGTTCCATGTCCGAAGCCGACCGCATGACCGAACTCATGGCAGATCTTGTTCCACAACTGCGTCGCTGTGTGGGAAGGCGCCTTCCTAGTCAGCAACTTCTCCACAAAGCGAGCGCGGTTCTGATCACAAACCCCGCTGGACTGATTCTTCCATCGCTTGCAGATCGCATCGGCGTGCACGACCGCCGACGGGCGAGGATCCGGGACCTGCCTTATCGGAGACGACCCACCGCGCTGGTGTAGAGAACGAGAACCGCGGGAAGCGTCGACCTCGACTGGATGCACGGCGATCAACAAACGAGGGTTTCCCACCAATCCGTGCTGCTGGGAGATAAACGCCCAGGCTACCTGAGGCATCTGGAATCGCTGCGAACGCCACATGAGGAAGCGAGGTCGCTGCGATGGTTCCTCCCGCCATCACGCTGACGCCTGTGCCCGGGAACTGCCTTCGAGAAATGCCGCCCATGGAACGCTCCCTGGGAGTAGTCCTCGACTGGAAGGCCTGACTGCCCGAGAAGCGAGCTTCCGGCAACCTCGCTTCGGCCGTTCCTGCCGCCGGAGACCTCTCGTGGGGTTCACGGGCCGATCGTTCCGCGGGGCCGCTGGGCCTTCTCATCCGTCGACCGTATCACCGATCCCGTGTCCGGTGTCGGACGAATCACGTCCGGTTCCGGACGACTTCTTCCGTTGGGTCGGAGACTCCGACCGTTGCGTGGGGTCGACCAAACCACCGGGGCCAGATTCGAGGCATTCCCGACGATCGCGGCTGGCGTGTCCCAGATCACGGCTATCCCAGAGAGCGCACCGTCTCGCGCAAGGTCGGCTCCTCGTTCGGTCCGAGGCTCACTCCCCCAGGCCGTACTCCGCCAGCAGGTCCGTCACCGCGTCGTTGATCTGCGACCACCGCACCCCCACCACCTCACGGCCCGACGCGTCGCGGGCGACGAACAACGTGTCGTCGGGATCCCCTGACTCGACCGCCTCGAGGACCTCCTCGAAGGGGCCTTCCACCACCAGGTTCCCGTCGGCGTCGTAGACCGCCACTCGACCCAGCTCGTCCAACTGGGCGAAGAACCACGTGTCGAACACGACCCTGTAGCCGTCGACCTCCACCACGATGTCCTCCTCCCGGGCCTGCCAGTAGCGGGCCTCGGACTCCTCAGGCGTCAATCCCAGCGGCTCCTGACCCGGACGAGCCAACCGCGGGAGCGACCGCACGGTCACCTCCCAAGCCGACTCCTGCTGCCGCGACGCTCGATCCGAACGCCGAAGGGCGGCCTCGATCGTCCCGGCCGGGTCTTCGACGGGAACGTCCGCCAGAACCTCGAGCCTCCCACCTGACGGGACCCACGCGAGTCGCCCATCCCCTCCCGGCGCGGCCGCCTGCGACAGCCACACGACCCGAGATCGAGGGTCCTCGAGCCATTCTTGCGCCTCGTCTGGGGCGAGACGGAGCGTGAAGCCTGAAGCGATCGACGGATCGAAGCGAAGCCATACCCCATCGGGGTCGTAGAGCACCTCGAGCGTACGGACCGTGACGTCGACGTAGTCCCATCCCAACAACCGTTGTGGAGAGACCGCCTCGGTCGGCTCGACGCGCACGACCAGTCTGGTACGGACGAGCGCCTCGTCTCGAGAAGGACGGAGTTGCGCGTCGACGGCTGAGCCAAGCACCGCCGATTCCGTCACGAGGACGTCCAGATCCAGCTCGGTCGGATCCCGGAACACCCCATCTTCACCGAACACGACCGCATAGGTATCGGAGGACACGATCCCCTGGTCGAACACCAAGGGCGCGACGGCAAGGACCATATCCTGGCCCTCTCGGAGCGGCCGCACCCTCGGGTAGAGCGAAGTGGGCTCGGCAGGCCAGAGCATCCGGATCACCTCGTCCGGCAACTCGCCGAGGAGCACCGAACTCGCGGCGGCCTCCCGAAGCTCGAAGCGACCTCGGCCGACGATCTCGACGGACTCCAGCTTCGGGCCGATCTGCGCTCTGACGATCGCGGTCGAGTGAGCAACGGTCACCCACCAATCGCCCTCGGTCACGTCGAAGACCGACAGCGTATCGAAGGTGTCCCCCGGCGGCCGCGTCGTCGTGGTGGCTCGAGGCGCAGCCGAACTCGACGAGGATGGCCCAACGGTTCGACCGCCGGTGCAGGCCGACGCCACCACACCCAGTACCACCACCATGGCAGCGAGCCAACGGGTCATCTGCGGCCCTCCTTCATCGATGGTATCCCGGCGTGTCGACTCCGTCTCCGTCGAAGTCTCCCAACATCGGCGCCATACCCGACACCCCGAACACGAACGACGTCTCTGCGCCGCCTCCGAGATCGTTGTCGAGGTACCAGGTCGCTCCTCGCACCACGCCGATCTCGTCGCCGCACCCTGCGTGCCAGTCGCCCGCGACCGGAACATCACCTGGGTCACCGAAGTAACAGTCGGCCAGGGTCATTCGTCGACGGCGTCTCCGTGGGTCACCACTTCTCGCGATCCCATGAGCATGGAACATGCCGCCACGTTCGAGGTTGAAGATCACCGCCCCGGGGAGCGACCCGAGACCGGGTTCCACGCGGTGCGCAAGACGGCGCCGGAACGTCGGCTCCGGCCGGTGCCCACCGCGGTCCCGACGGCGGCCCAACGCGCCGCAGCCGGCCTGTTGCGCACCCAACGACCCGACATCGAACCGGTGGAGGAGCC